>CAZLNO010000084.1:0-18303 GCA_964561005.1 uncultured Rhodovibrionaceae bacterium
TACGCCGCCCGCGCGGGGCGCGTGCCGCGTCGTGGGCTGCCGCCCTGACCGGCGCCGTCGGGCCGTCGGCCCCGGCCGCGCGGCGGCTTGCCGCCGGCCGGCTTGCCGGCGGGCTTGCCGGCGGGCTTGCCGCGTCCGCCGCCGGCCCGGCCGCGCTCGGCGTAGCTCGGCTCGTGGTAGGCGTGATCGGTCTCCACCGGCAGCGGCTGGCGGATCGCCGACTCGATGGCGCGGAGCTGGGCAACCTCGTCGCGGTCGCAGAAGGTCACCGCCGTGCCCGCCGCCCCGGCGCGCGCCGTGCGGCCGATGCGGTGGACGTAGCTCTCGGTCTCCTGCGGCAGCTCGAAGTTGATGACGTGGCTGATGCCGTCGACATCCAGGCCGCGCGCGGCGACGTCGGTGGCCACCAGCATCCGCACCCGGCCACGGCGGAAGCTCTCAAGCGTGCGCTCGCGCTGCTTCTGCGACTTGTTGCCGTGCAGCGCGTCGGCGGAGATGCCCGCGCGGCGCAGGTGGTCGCTGAGCTTGTCGGCGCCGTGCTTGGTGCGGGTGAAGATGAGCGCGCGGCTGACCTCGCCGCCGCCCAGCATGTCCTGCAGCAGCAGACGCTTGTTGTCGCGCGCGACGAAGGCGACGCGCTGGTCGATGCGCTCGGCCGTGGTGGCGCGCGGGGCGACCTCGACGCGGACCGGGTCGCTGAGCAGGGTGCCGGCCAGCTTGCGCACCGCCGCGGCCATGGTGGCCGAGAACATCACCGTCTGCCGCGCGTCCGGGCAGAGGGCGGCGATCTTCCGGATGTCGTGGACGAAGCCCATGTCCAGCATGCGGTCGGCCTCGTCGAGGACCAGCGCCTCCACGGAGTCGAGGCGCAGGTGGCCCTGGTTCACCAGGTCCAGCAGCCGGCCCGGCGTGGCGATCAGCACCTCCACGCCGCGCATGAGCGCCTTGACCTGCGGGCCTTGCGGCACGCCGCCGGTGACCGTGGTCTGGCGGAAGGCCACATGGCGGCCATAGGTGGCGAAGCTGTCGGCGACCTGGCCGGCCAGCTCGCGCGTGGGCGTCAGCACCAGCACGCGCGGCGCGCGCGGGGTGGCGCGGCGGGGCGCGGCGGCCAGGCGCTGCAGCAGCGGCAGCGTGAAGGCCGCCGTCTTGCCGGTGCCGGTCTGCGCAATGCCCTGGACATCGCGGCCGTCGAGCAGCGGCGGCACGGCCTGAGCCTGGATCGGCGTCGGCGTGGTGTAGCCCTCGGCCGTGACGGCGCGAAGGAGGGGCTCGGCGAGCCCGAGGTCGGCGAATGTTGACATATGTTGACGTTTTCCTGTGTCGGGGTGCGTGCGGGATCGGGGGGGCCGGCTCAGCGCCGGCGCGGCGGGCGTCGGCCACCGCCGGCGGGACCGCGGCCGCCGCCGCGCTCGTCCTTGTGGCGGAAGTTGATCCGGCCCTTGGAGAGGTCGTAGGGCGTCATCTCGACGGTCACGCGGTCGCCGGCCAGGATGCGGATGCGGAACTTGCGCATCTTGCCCGCGGCGTGGGCGGTAATCTCGTGCCCGTTGTCCAGCGTCACCAGAAAATGCGAATCGGGCAGCACCTTCGACACGATACCGTCGAATTCGATGAGGTCGTCCTTGTTGGCCATTCAGCGTCTCCTTCTCTCGGCCGGCCCTCGCGCCTCACAGGCGCGCCGGCCTTGTCCGCGTCGCCGCAAGACTGGGGGAAGCGGGGCGCGACGCGGCGCGACCGGCGCTTCAAGGTTGCGATGATGGGAAAGCAAGGCGGGCAGGCGCGGCGACGCTCGGCACCGACGGGGGCGCCCGTCCTGCGCGAAGCAAGGCCCTTGCGTGCAAGACTCTCCCACAACCCACGCCTCCGTCTCCGACAGTGGCGCGGCGCCGCGCGGCCAGGCCGCGCGGCAGATCAGCCATGGGAGAAGACCTTCAAAGGGGGCCGGATCCCCGGCCCGAGGACACACCCAGAGCGAATCGCTGAAGCGAACATGGGGGTTCCCGCCCGGAAGCGCAAGCGCTTTCCTTGCGCCGGCGTCGGCCCGCCTCAGCCTCCCGGTTCCGCGACCACTCGCGCGCCCGCCTCGATCAGCCGGCGTTCCAGCGCGGCGATGTGCGCCGGGCCGACCTCGCAGCAGCCGCCGACGATCGAGGCCCCGGCGTCCGCCCAGCGGCAGGCGTGTCCGGCATAGGCGGCGGGGTCCAGGTCGGCGCGGGCGGAGAGCACATCCACGGTGCCGCCCGGCTTCAGGGCCTCGACCGAGGTGAAGCCGTTGGCGTAGCCGCCGAAAGGCACGCCAAGCTCCGCCAGCACGGGCATGGCCGTCGTCACGGCCTCGGGATACGAGCAGTTGACGAGCACCGCCCGCGCGTCCGCCGCGACGACGGCGCGGGCGGCCTCGGCCAGCGGTTCACCGGAGCGCAGCCGGGTGCCGTCGCCGTCGTCGACGGTGAAGGCGGTCCACACCGGCCGGCCGCTTTCCGCCGCCGCCGTCGTCGCGGCCTCGGCCTCGTGGATCGCGGCCATGGTCTCGCAGAGGAAGAGGTCGACGCGCGCCGCCTGCGCGGCCACGATCCGGCGATAGCTGGCCAGGCAGCTCTCCGGGTCCGGCGCCAGGTCCGGGCGATAGCTCGCCACCAGCGGCGGCAGGCAGCCGGCGATGCGGACGTCCCGCCCGCTCTCCCGCCGCGCTTGGGCGGCGGCGGTCAGCGCCGCGTCCTGCAAGGCGCCGAACATCTCCGGGTTGCCTTCGCGGGTCAGGCGTTCCGGGGTGACGGAATAGGCGTTGACGGTGATCACCCGCGCGCCGGAATCGATGAAGTCGCGATGCGCCGCCGTCACCAGCTCGGGCTCCTCCATCATCACCTGTGCCGACCACAGGGGCCCGGCCGGCCGGCTGCTGCGCCGGCGCAGCTCCTGCCCCATCCCGCCGTCCAGCAGCACCACCTCGCGTGTCGCCGTGCCCATGCCGCACACCTCCCCGTGCTTGCCGGTGTTCCAGAGGCCTGTGTGACGATGCGCGCTGGAAAATACAAGCCCGCGGTCCCTCGCCCCCCGTCCGCAGTCAGACGTGTCGACACGGCCCCTTGCCGCGGGAGTCCGCGACGCGTATGCTCCGTTTATGTTTTGTCCCGATATGGAGTCGCGGCGATGACGCAGCCCGTGGTGCCCGAGACGCGCGACATCCAGGCGTTCCATCCCTTCCTGCGGCTGAACCGCCTGCTGGACGGGGTGCCCGCCGGCCGCTCGCCGGCGCCGGACGGCGCGCCGATGATGCTGCAGGTGGGCGAGCCGCAGAACGACCCGCCAGGGTTCATCACCGAGGAATTGGCCGCGGCGGCCGGCGGCTGGAACCGCTATCCGCCGCCGCGCGGGACCCAGGCCTACCGCGAGGCCTGCGCCGACTGGCTGGCGCGGCGCTATCCCGACGGGGCCGGCCTGATCGACCCCGAGCGCCAGGTGCTGCCGTTGCCGGGCACGCGCGAGGGGCTGTTCTTCGCGGCATTGGCGAGCGTCGGCCCCGGCCGCGACAAGATCCTGATCCCCAATCCCTTCTACCACGTCTATGCCGGCGCGGCCTGCGCGGCGGGGGCGGAGCCGGTGTTCGTGCCGGCCACGGCGGCGACCGGCTTCATGCCGGACTTCGCCGGCCTGGACCCGGACATCCTGAACCGCACGGCGCTGGCCTACCTGAACAGCCCCTCCAACCCGCAGGGCGCGGTGGCCTCGCGCGGCGCGCTGCGCCGGGCGATCGAGGTGGCGCGGCGCCACGATTTCGCCATCGCGCTGGACGAGTGTTACGCCGAAATCTACGACGACGTGCCGCCGGCGGGTGGGCTGGAGGCGGCGGCGGACCTGGGCGGCGGCCTGGAGAACGTGCTGCTGTTCCACTCGCTGTCGAAGCGCTCCAGCGCGCCGGGCCTGCGCTGCGGTTTCGTCGCCGGCGACGCGGCGCGCATCGACCGTCTGGACGCGGCGCTGCGCGTCGGCGGCGCCGGCGTGCCGCTGCCGGTGCTGGCGGCGGGGAGCCGTCTGTGGCGGGAGGAAGAGCACGTGACGGCGAACCGGGCGCGCTACCGCGCCAACTTCGCCGTGGCGGAAAAGGTCTTCGGCCAGGGCGTGAAGCCGGAAGCGGGCTTCTTCCTGTGGCTGGAGGTCGGCGACGGCGAGGACGCGGCGGTGCGGCTGTGGCGCGAGGCGGGCATCCGGGTGCTCCCCGGTGCCTACATGAGCCTGGCCGACGACGCCGGCGACAGCCCTGGCGCGCGCTATATTCGGATCGCGCTGGTCTACGACCCGGCCACCACCGAGACCGCGCTGACCCGGATGGCCGAGGTCCTCGAACCCCGCTCGGCGGCGCGGGCCTGAACGCGGGACTTCCGGCAAGGCGGAGACGGACGGACGCGAAGGACCATGAGCAGCAGCACCAGCGGCAACGCGAGCCGGCACGGCCCCCTTCCCACGGTCCCGGACGGGCTCAATGCCTTCCTGAGGCGGCGGCTGCGCGACCTGCGCGCCGGCGTGCCGGGTATGCTGGGGTTCGCGCTGCTGATCGCGCTGGTCACCTACAACCCGGCCGACCCCAGCCTGAATGTCGCCGCGGACCGGCCGATCAGCAACCTGCTGGGCCGGCCGGGCGCGGTCGTGGCCGACGCCCTCCTGTCGTGGCTGGGCCTGGCGGGCTTCCTGGTGGTGCCGCTGCTGTTGGCCTGGGCATGGCGGCTGCGCGGCGAGGAGGGCCTGCCCGGGCGCTGGTGGCTGCGGCTGCTGCTGGTGCCGCCGGCCCTGGTGGCGGTGGCGACGGCCCTGGCCTTCCTGCCGACGCCGGCGAGCTGGACGCTGCGCGGCGAGCTGGGCGGCGCGCTCGGCCTGCTGTCGCTGCGCCACGCCACGGCCGCGCTGCCCGGCCCCGACGGGGTGCCGGCGGCCGGCGCGCTGGTCCTGGGCCTGGCCGCCGGGCTCTACGCGCTGGCGCTGTCGCCGGCGCAGTGGGCGGCCATCGGGCGCGGGCTGCTGTGGCTTGGCTATGGGCCCGGCGCCTGGGTCGTGGCGCGGCTGGAGCAGCGCGCGGCCGGCGCGCGCCGGACCGCGAAGCCGGAAGGCGGCGCCCGCGACCAGCGCAAGGCCAAGCGTCGCGAGCCGCGCCTGACCAGGACCGCCGCGGAGGCGCCGGGCCACGAGGCGGACGAGGCGGCATCGTCCCCGGAAAAGCCACCCAGGGCGGCAAAGGGCGCCGACGCCGCCCCCGCCACCGAGGTGGCGCCGCGCGCGACGCGGCCACGCCCCGGCAAGAAGGCACGCCAGGACGCCCAGCCCGAGCTGCGCTTCGCCGACGGCGACGCGGACTACGCGGCGCCGCCGCTCAGCCTGCTGACACCGACCGATCCGTCGACCCAGAACGTCGTCAGCCGCGACGCCCTGGACAAGAACGCGCGGCTGCTGGAGTCGGTGCTGTCCGACTTCGGCGTGAAGGGCGAGATCGTGAAGGTGCGCCCCGGCCCGGTCATCACCCGCTACGACCTGGAGCCGGCGCCGGGCACGAAGACCAGCCGCGTCATCGGCCTCGCCGACGACATCGCGCGCTCGATGTCCGCCGTTTCGGTCCGGGTCGCGGTGGTGCCGGGCTCCAGCGAGATCGGCATCGAGCTGCCCAACAAGCAGCGCGAGGTGGTGCTGCTGCGCGAGCTGCTGGCCTCGCAGGCCTACGAGGCCGCCAAGGGGCGGCTGCCGTTGATCCTCGGCAAGGACATCGCCGGCCATCCCAGCATCGTCGACCTGGCGAAGATGCCGCACCTGCTGGTCGCCGGCACGACGGGCTCCGGCAAGTCGGTCGCCGTCAACGCCATGCTGCTGTCGCTGCTCTACCGCCTGCCGCCGGAGCAGTGCCGGTTGATCCTGATCGACCCCAAGATGCTGGAGCTGTCGGTCTACGAGGGCATCCCGCATCTGCTCTCACCGGTGGTCATCGACCCGAAGAAGGCCGTCGTGGCGCTCAAGTGGACCGTGCGGGAGATGGAGGAGCGCTACCGCAAGATGTCGCGCATGGGCGTGCGCAACATCGACGGCTACAACGCCCGCATCGAGGAGGCGCGGCGCAACGGCGAGGTGCTGACCCGCAAGGTGCAGACCGGCTTCGACCCCGACACCGGGCAGCCGATCCACGAGGAGCAGCCCTTCGACCTGGAGCCGCTGCCCACCATCGTCGTCGTGGTCGACGAGATGGCCGACCTCATGCTGGTCGCCGGCAAGGAGATCGAGATGGCGGTGCAGCGCCTGGCGCAGATGGCGCGGGCGGCCGGCATCCACCTGATCATGGCCACGCAGCGGCCCTCGGTCGACGTCATCACCGGCACCATCAAGGCGAATTTCCCCACGCGCATCTCCTTCCACGTCACCTCCAAGGTCGACAGCCGCACCATCCTGGGCGAGACGGGGGCGGAGCAGCTCCTGGGCCAGGGCGACATGCTCTACATGGCCCATGGGGGCCGGATCATGCGCGTGCACGGCCCGCTCGTCACCGACGAGGAGGTGGAGAAGGTGGTCGCCCACTTGCAGTCCCTGGGGGCGCCCGACTATGTCGAGGAGGTCACCTCGGACGACGAGGAGTCCGGCGGCGTTCAGGACCTGCTGCCCGGCGGCGGGGACGGCGGCGGCGGCGAGGGCGACCTCTACGAGAAGGCCGTGGCGGTGGTCTGCCAACACAAGAAGGCGTCGACCTCCTTCGTGCAGCGCCAGCTCCAGATCGGCTACAACCGCGCCGCCCGCCTGATCGAGCGCATGGAGGCCGAGGGCGTCGTCAGCCAGGCCAACCACGTCGGCAAGCGCGAGGTCCTGATCGAAAGCCCGGGCGAGCGCTGATTCACACTCCGAAAGGCACGTCATGACCCTGAACCGCCTGCGTCCCCTGGCCGTGGCCCTCGCGCTGACCCTCGGCCAGGCCGGTCCTGCCGCGCACGCCGCCGATGCGCCCGAGGCCGCCCAGACCGCCCGCCTCACCCCGGCGGAACACGACACCGTGCAGCGCATCGAGCGCTATCTGAGCGACATCGACACGCTGCGCGCCGACTTTCTCCAGACCTCCTCGAACGGCGCGGTGGCCGAGGGCCAGGTCTGGGTCGAGCGCCCCGGCAAGCTGCGCTTCGAGTACGCGCCGCCGCACCCCGCGCTGCTGGTGTCCAACGGCAAGCTGCTGCTGTACTACGACCGCGAGCTGGAGCAGACGAGCTATGTCCCGGTGTCCGAGACGCCGCTGTGGTTCCTGATCCGCGAGCGCATCGACATCGCCAACGCCGACAACTACGCGCTCGCCGGCGTCGAGACCGAGAAGGGCGTGATCCGCGTCCAGGTCGTGCAGAAGGGCAGCCGTCCCGGCCAGCCGGGCTCGCTCACGCTGGTCTTCCAGGACAAGCCGCTGGCGCTGCGCAAGTGGCGCATCGTCGACCAGCAGGGCATCACCACCGAGGTGGCGCTGATCAACCCCCGCTTCGGCCTCGCCATCGACGACGAACGCTTCGACTTCGGCGCCCTCGACCTGCCGAAACCGGGGCGCCAGCAACCGGGCCGGTGACGCCCCGGCGCCACGCTTGCCCCGACACCCGAGGTCGCCTAGCTAACGTGTCATGACTGAAACCACGTACCCGCATCCGCCGCTGATCGTGCTGCCGTCCTGCCGGCTGGACAAGGACGGGCAGAGCTTTCACACCATCGGCGACAAGTACGTCCGCGCCGTGGCCGGGGCGGCCGGCTGCCTGCCGCTGATGGCGCCGGCGCTGGACGGCCTGATCGACGTCACGGACCTGGTGCAACGGGTCGACGGCGTGGTGCTGACCGGCAGCCCGTCGAACGTGCACCCGGAACGCTACGGCCGCGACCCCGACCCCAAGGCCGAGCCGCACGACACCTGGCGCGATTCCCTCACGCTGCCGCTGATCCGCGCGGCGATCGACCGGGGCGTGCCGTTGTTCGCCATCTGCCGCGGCATGCAGGAATTGAACGTCGCCCTGGGCGGCACGCTGCACCCCCGCGTGCACGAGGTCCCCGGCCGTCTGGACCACCGCCGGGTGCAGCACGAGGACCTCGACGTGCAGTACGGCCTGCAGCACGCGGTGCGCCTGACCCGCGGCGGCGTGCTGCACCGCATCCTGGGCGCGGAGGAGATCGAGGTGAACTCGCTGCACTGGCAGGGCATCGACCGTCCCGCCCCGGGCCTGCGGATCGAGGCCGAGGCGCCGGACGGCACCGTCGAGGCGGTGAGCCTGCCCGACGCCAGGGGCTTCGTGTTGGGCGTGCAGTGGCATCCCGAATACAAGCCGCGGGAAAGCGCCACCTCGATGCGAATCTTCGCCGCCTTCGCCGAGGCGGCGCGCGCCTACGCGACCGCGCGACGCCAGGCCATTCTCGCGGATGCCGAGTCCGGCTGACGCCGGCGACTCGGCAGGGTCCGAGTCGTTCAGCTCTGGTATGCTGTTTGTGCAGTTCCTGTTCCGGCCAGCCCCTTGACTCCGGTTTCAGCCATGCCACATCCGAATCAAGCGTCGGTCTGCAACGGACCGGCCGATAGCGGAAAGGTGGGCTCCCCTGCCACCCGACCGCAGCTCCGCGGAGCACGGAACGCCCGGCCACCCCCCACCGGGCGTTCCACTTTTGCAGGACCCTCGAATCCACCCTCGGCTCGACGCCGCCCGGATGATTGCGCGCGTGCGCCGCCTTCGCTAGCTTCGCGCCGCCATGCGACTCGTCACCTGGAACGTCAACTCGATCCGCACCCGCCTGCCCGGCCTGGAGCGCTTCGTGCAAGAGCGCGCGCCCGACGTGGTCTGCCTCCAGGAAACCAAGGTCCACGACGAAGCCTTCCCGGTCGACGCCGTCCGCGAGCTGGGCTTCGCGCACGTCGCGCTGCACGGGGAAAAGGGCTACAACGGCGTGGCGGTGCTCTCGCGCCTGCCTTTCCAGGAAGTCGCACGGCTGCGGTGGTGGGGTCAGGCGGATTCGCGCCACTTGGCGGTGCGCTTCGACGGGGCGCTGGAGCTGCACGTCTTCTACGTACCCTCGGGCGGGCCCACGCCGGACCCGGAGGCGAACCCGAAATTCGCCCACAAGCTGGGCTTCCTGACCGAGATGGCGCAGTGGGCGCGCGACGATCGCGTGGCCGACCGCAAGCTGGCGATCGTGGGCGACTTCAATGTGGCGCCGCTGGAGAACGACGTGTGGAACCACCAGCGCATCAAGCGCCAGGTCGGCCACACCCCGCGGGAATGCGAGCACATGGCCGCCCTGCGCGAGGCCGGCGGTTTCACCGACGTCGGCCGCGCCTTCGTGCCGCCGCGGGAGCCGTTGTTCACCTGGTGGGGCTATCGCCATCCGCGGTCGTTCGAGAAGGACTACGGCTGGCGCCTGGACCACGTCTGGCTGACGCCGCCGCTGGCGGATCGGGTGAGCGCGCACGAGGTCTACAGCGCCCCCCGCGCCTGGCCGAAGCCCTCCGACCACGCGCCGGTGGTGGTGGAGATCCGGTAGCCGGCCGCCCGCCTCGTGAATCCGGGCGTCGAGATGCTATATTCGGCCCGATGCCTTGCTTGGCGAGCTTTCCAGTTCCTGCATCGAGAACGCGCATGCCGACCTTCCGCTACCCACCCGCCTCGCTCACCGGCGACTACGTGCGGTCCATCGCGGGCTTCGGCGTGGGCGTCGGCGTGCTGGCGACCGCGCCGCTCGGCTGGGCCGTCGGCCTGGTGTTCGGCGGCATGGCCGGGGTGTTCGGCGTCTTCGGGCTGCGCACGCTGGAGCGCCACGCCGCCCGCGTGTCGATTTCGGGCGAAGGCGTGGCCGAGACGGGGCTGCGCGCCCGCCGCGTCCCCTGGTCGGAACTGGAGACGGTGAAGCTGCGCTACTACGGCACGCGGCGCCAGGAGAAGTCGGGCGATGGCGGCTTCATGCAGCTCAAGCTGCGTGGCGGCGGCGCGGCGCTGACCTTCGAATCCAACCTGGAGGGCTTCGACTACCTGGTCTGGCGCGCGGCCAAGGCGGCGCGCGAGCACGGTGTCAGCGTCGACCCCGGCTCGGCCGGCAACATGCTGGCGCTGGGCATCGACGCCGACGGCGAATCGCCGCCGCCCCGCCACGTCGCCGAGCTGGCCGCCGAGGAGGAAGACGGCGCGGCGGCACGGTCGTAGGGCTGGCTTCAGCCCGCCTCGGCCTGCCGACACGCTGAAGCGTGCCCCACGCGTCTACGGGTCGTCCTCCAGGCAGCTAATCCCAGGCCACGAGGTCGACCGGGTGACCCAACCCGGCCACCTGCGCGCCCGCGATGCGGCGCGGCTCGGCGCCGGTGCGGTAACCCTGCCGCAGCGCCAGCTCGTAGGTCCCTTGGGTCGCCAGGGCGCGGCTGCCGGCCGCCTCGTTGTGCTTCTCCAGCTTGGCCGAGAGGTTCACGGCCTCGCCGATGACGGTGTATTCCAGCCGCTCCTTCTCGCCCACCGCGCCGAACAGGACGCGCCCCGCCGCCACCGCCGCGTTGACCGGCCGGGCCGGCCGGCCCTCCGCCGTCAACCGCCGCTCCCAGCGCGCCGCCGCGGCCATCAGCTCGTCGACGCAGCGCAGCGCGTCCGCCGCATAGCTCTCCGTCGCTTCGGAGGCCCCGAAGGTGGCCATGATGCCGTCGCCCAGGAACTTGTCGATGCTGCCGCCGTGCCGGCGGATGACGGGCACCATCTCGGCCTGGTAGTCGGCCAGCAGGCGCATCACGGCGTCCGGCGGACACTGCTCGGCCAGCGGGGTGAAGCCGCGGAGATCGAGGTTCAGGATGGCGGCGTCGCGCAGCTCGCCGGCGCCGACGCTGATTTCTTCCGAGCCGACGATCTGCTGAGCCACCTCGGGCGAGAAGAAGCGCGAGAGGTCCTGCGCCGCCGCGCCCTCGGCCACCGAACGAACCAGCAGGACGCGCGCGCGCACGATGGCCAGCGCCAGGATGGCGGTGACGATCAGGATGGAGATGACCTTGTCGAACTCCGCGCCCAGCAGCACCGAGTTCGACGTCATGTACTCCACGTAGTTGCGCGTGATCATGTCGTCGCGCGCGTCCACCGTGACCGCGTAGCCCACCATCGCCAGCCAGCCCAGTGCCGCCGTCAGCCCCGCCGCGACCACGAAGCGCGCCTCGAAGCGCAGCGCCCGCAGGGCGATGAAGATGAAGACGTAGAGCAGCGTCGGCGCCTTCAGATAGAACGAGGCCGGCTGCTGGTACTGTAGGTGGAAGGACCAGATCAGGACGAACAGCAGCCCCATGTCGATCACGATCGACAGGTAGAGCAGCCAGTCCGGCAGGCGCAGGCGATAGGCGAGGCCCAGCCGCAGCAGCGTGAACAGGAAGTAGCCGCCGAGCGCGTAGGGCACCGGCTGGAAGGTGTCGTGCGCCGTGAAGGTCTTGGGCGAGATCGCGTAGAGCGTCGCAAAGATGGCCACGACCGCGAGCTGGACCCAGCCGATCAGCCGTTCCGTCGCGTCCTGCTGCGCCTGGACCTCCCGCCGGACGCGCCGCGGCAGCGCCAGCCGCCCCGGCGGCCCGCGCAGGCCCAGCCGTTCCACCAGCGATGGCCCAGGCGGCGCGTCGGTCCGTGCCAGTGTCATGTCCGGCATGCTATGCCCCTCCGCAGTTCGCGTCGTCTCAGAATGGCGTGAAAAGCGCGTGACACGCTCACGTCCATGCAATCCGCGGCACGCCGACCGCCGCGCGGGCCTGACGCAAATGTAGTGCGGTCCCTTGCCCGTTCACCATCGCTTGGCCATGCTGGCCGGCGCCACCCGACCGCCACGCCGCGAGATCGCCACCCCCATGCGCAGCCACGAGAGCAACTGGACGGGGATCGCCTTCGGCCTGGGCCTGGCGTGCTTCGCGGCCTATCAGCAGTTCAAGCTGCCGCCGGCGCTGCCGCTGCTCCTCGACGCCTACGGCTATGACCGGACGCTGGCCGGCGCTTTCATGTCGGTCTACGCCGCCGCCGGCCTGGTGCTGTCGCTCGGCCTCGGCGGGCTGATGGAGCGGCGCGGGACGGCGGGGCTGATCCTGGTCGCGCTGGGTCTCATGGCCGTGGGCATCCTGGCGACGCTCGCCATCCCCGAATCGGGGCTGCTGGTCCTTGGCGCCCGGGCGATCGAGGGCGTGGCCTTCGCGGTCTTCGCCATCGCCGGACCGGTGCTGGCCAACCGCCACGCCGGGCCGCGCCACCTGCCGCTGGTGGTCGCCCTGACCGCCGCCTGGATTCCGGTGGGCCAGCTCACGGCGACGCTGCTGGCCCAGCCCGCCTTCGCGCTGCTGGGCTGGCCGGCGCTGTGGTGGCTGGGGCTGGCGCTGACGGCGGGCTTCCTCGCCTGGACGCTGGCGTTGCGGCGAAACGGCCGGATCGCCCTTGGCCCCGAGCATCGCCCCGCGCCCGCGCAAGGCGCGCGCGCGGGACAGGGCGGCTCGGGCATGGCGGGGGCCGAACGACTGTCGCTCGCGCTGGCCGCGGCGGTCTTCATGCTGTGGTCGGGGCAATACTTCGCCTACATGACCTGGCTGCCGCAGTACTTCGTGGAAGCGCTGGGCTTTACGGTCGCCGGGGCGCTCTACGGCTACACCCTGCCGGTGGCGGTCCTGCTGGTGGCGATCCTGGCGACCGGCCAGGCGTTGCGGCGCGGCGTCAGCCTGGGCCGCCTGCTGGTCGGCGGCCTGGCGGCGCAGGCGGCCACCTGGGGCCTGCTGCCCTTCGTGGGGGACGGACTGCTGGGCGTGGTCTCGCTGGTCCTCTACGGCGCCGGCGGGGGCGTGGTGCCGACCTGCCTGTTCGGCATGCCCAGCGCCATCGCCGGCCACGACCGCGCCGCCGCCAGCGCCTTCGGCATCATCATGACCGGGCGCAACCTGGGCATCCTGGCCGGGCCCATCGTCCTGGCCCAGGCCTTCGCGCTCACCGGCGGCTGGGATTGGGCGGCGCCGATCCTGGGCGGGATGACGGCGGTGGCGCTGGTCCTGGGGATCTGGCTGTCCCGGCGGCTGGCCGGCGCGCGCTACGGCACCAGCCGATAGCCGCCGGGCTCGGTGATCAACAGCCGGGCGTTGGAGGGATCCGCCTCGATCTTCTGGCGCAGGCGGTAGACGTGGGTCTCCAGGGTATGCGTCGTGACCCCGGCGTTGTAGCCCCAGACCTCCCCCAGCAGCGTCTCGCGGCCCACGGTCTTTTCCCCGCTGCGGTAGAGATACTTCAGGATCGAGGTTTCCTTCTCCGTCAGGCGGATCTTCTTGCCGCTGTCGTTCTCCACCAGCATCTTGGCCGAGGGCTGGAAAGTGTACTGTCCGATGGTGAAGACCGCGTCCTCGCTCTGCTCGTGCTGGCGGAGCTGGGCGCGGAGCCGGGCCAGCAGGACGCCCAGGCGGAACGGCTTGGTCACGTAGTCGTTGGCGCCCGCGTCCAGTCCCAGGATGGTATCGGCATCCGACTCCGCCGCCGTCAGCATGACGATCGGACAGGAGACGCCGTTGCGTCGCATCACCCGGCAGACCTCCCGGCCGTCCATGTCGGGCAGGCCGACATCCAGCAGGATGGCGTCGAAATGGTCCTTCTTCGCCAGGTCCAGGGCCTGGCTGCCGGTTCCCGCTTCGACCGTCGAGAACTCCTCATGCAGTTGGAGCTGTTCGCTCAACGATTCGCGCAGCGTCTCGTCGTCGTCCACCAGCAGAATTTTCTTACCCGCCGTCGCAGCCATTATTGTCTTCCCTTTGCAGCGCCGGGCCCGCCTTGGCAGCGCCAGCCGCGCGTTCCGGCAATCGTCTAGCAAGACCGTGATATCGGAACAACTGTGCAGTCGAACAAGATGTCGTCGCCCCTGGCGTCGTGGCAGACGGTTGCGGGACAGCGTGGCGAGCATGGCCGCGCCCTTCTCCACCGGGGTGTTTTCACCGCGCTCCGCCCGCCCCATTTCCAGCGGCAAAGTGTTTCGCGGCGGGGCGATGACACGCCGAGGCCGCGCCTCTAGACTGGGTGATCATGTCCGATCCGCTTGCCACATTCAGCGATTCGCCCGATCCCGCCGACGCGGCCCGTCTCCGCCGGATGGACCGGGCGGTGAGCGACTTCCGCCGCGGCGCCCCCGTGGTCCTGCACGACGGCGACCAGTCCGCCTTGATCCTGGCCAGCGAGGCCGCGCCCGACGGCCTGCGCGAACTTGCCACGCTGGGCGCCGCGCGCCCAGTGTTGGCCATCACAGCCCGGCGAGCGCGAAGCCTGGGCCTGACGACCACGCGCGGGGCTGCAGCGGTGGCCGTGCCGATCGCCGGGATCGACGGCCGCGACATACCGGCCATCGCCGATCCCACGGTGCCGGCCCGCGAGGCCGCGCGCAAGCTGCACGACGCGGCGCCGGCCGACGCGCTGACCGCCGGCGCGATCCAGCTCGCCAAGCTGGCGCAGCTCCTGCCGGCGGCCGTCGTGGCGCCGCTGGCCTGCCCGGATGCCAGAGCCTGGGCGAGCGCCCACGACCTGCTGGCGGCGGCCCTCGATGACGTGCTGGAGTACCGGGGCAGCGCGGTGCGCAGCCTGGCCCGCGTGGCCGAGTCGCGCGTGCCGCTGGCCGGGGCGGAGAACACGCGCATCCACGCCTTTCGCCCCGCCGACGGCGGCATCGAGCATCTGGCGATCGTGATCGGCGAGCCGCAGCCGGAGAAGGCGGTGCTGGCCCGGCTGCACTCGGAATGCTTCACCGGGGACCTGCTGGGCAGCCTGCGCTGCGACTGCGGCGACCAGCTTCGCGGCGCCATCCGCACGATGGCCGATGCCGGCGGCGGCGTGCTGCTCTACCTGGCGCAGGAAGGACGCGGGATCGGGCTGGTGAACAAGCTGCGCGCCTACTGCCTGCAGGACGCCGGCGCCGACACCCTGGAGGCGAACGAGGCGCTGGGTTTCGACCCGGACGAGCGGCTCTACCAGCCGGCGGCGGAGATGCTGCGCCAGCTCGGCTTCCGGCGGGTGCGGCTGTTGACGAACAACCCGGAGAAGGTGGCCGCGCTGACCCACTGGGGCATCACCGTGGTCGAGCGCGTGCCGCACCACTTCCCCTCCAACGCGCACAACGCGCCCTACCTGAACGCCAAGGCCCGGCGCTTCGGCCACCTCTACTGAGCCGGTCCGGACGGCGCCGGGGCAAGGACTGCCGGCCCGGCAGGATCTGCCGGGACCGCTGGCCCCGTTGCCGTCCCGATCCTGGCGATTCCGGCGCTCGCGCCTTGGCACGGCGATTGCTTTCCGGTGGGCAGCGAGGTGGCAATGATCTACGCGGCATCAGGCAAGGCGGAAGCACTGGCGCGCCAGCAGCAGGCCCAGGCGCAGCAACAGCAGCAAGGGCCCTCGGGCGACGGCAAGGGCACGGCGCAGGCGTCGTTCGGCTTCGGCGACCTGCTCGATATCGTCAATCCGCTGCATCACATCCCGGTGGTCTCCAGCATCTATCGCGAGCTGTCGGGCGACGAGATCTCCGGGCCCGCCCGCATGGCCGGGGGCACGCTCTACGGCGGACCCGTCGGCTTCGTCGCCTCGGCCTTCGACACCATCATGGCCGCCGGCAGCGGTGAGGACATGGGCGGTCAGGTCATGGCCGCCGTCTTCGGCGAGGAGGAGGCGGGCCGGCCGAGTGCCACGGCGGTGGCCGAGGCAGCGAGCCAGCCACAACGGCAGCAGCGGGCATCCGCCGAAGGGGCCGCGCCAGCGTCCACCGAGGAGCCTGTCCAAGCCGCGCCGGCCGCGACGCCGTCCGAGGGCGCGACCAGCCGGGGAGCCAATCGAACCGCGGCATCCGGGGAATCGGGCGAAGCGCCCAAGGTCGTCACCGGCCGCGAGGCCTTGCTGGCGTTCGCGCAGGACATGAACGGCGGCGGTACGGCCCGGCGCACACCGGCGGCAGCCGCCAGCAACCCGGCGGCGCAGGAGCGCGCGGCACCCAGCGACGCCGCGACGACCCAGCATTCCGGCCAGGGCTCCGGCCGAACCCTGCGCGACTCCGAGGTCGAGTTCATGGCGTTGCGCGACAGCGACGTCAATCATTCGGCGACCCTGCGCGCCCGCATGAAGGCGGCGGACCGGCTGATGCCGGACGAGGCGCGGCACACCGCCCTGCAGGACCAGGCCCGCCCGAGCCCGTCCGCCAACGACCAGCCACGCGCCGACACCGCGTCGTCGCCCCGGTCTCGAACGGCCGACTCCGAGCCGACCTTCCAGGCGGCAGCGCCCGCCCCCGCCGCCGAGGGCGCCCCGGCGGATTTCGCCCAGCGGATGCGCGAGGCCCTGGAGAAGTACCGGGCCCTGCACGAAAACCAGTAGGCCCCCTGTGGCGCTTCCCCGGCGTTCGGTCATCCTCTAGCATGAGGCTATGCGGCTCACGGTTCGCCCGGATGGAGAGGTTTGGCGCGCCGAGTTGCCGGATGGCACCGGCTGGCGCTGCGCCGTCGGGCGCGGCGGCGTGACCCGCGCCAAGCGCGAGGGCGACGGCGCGACCCCGGTCGGCCGCTGGCCGCTGCGCCGGGTGCTGTACCGGCCGGACCGCCTGGCGGCACCCGCCACCCGCCTGCCCTGCGCCGCCATCTCGCCGCGCGACGGCTGGTGCGACGATCCGGCGCATTCGGCGTACAACCGCCCCGTCAAGCTGCCGTTCGCGGCGAGCCACGAGGCCCTGTGGCGGGACGACGCGCTTTACGACGTCGTGGTCGTGCCGGGCCACAACGACGATCCCCCTGTGCCGGGGGCCGGCAGCGCCATCTTCCTGCACCTCGCCCGGCCCGACTATGCCCCCACCGCCGGCTGCCTCGCGCTGGCGCGGGACCATCTCCTGCACGCCCTGGAGCGAATCGGCCCCGGGGACGAACTTCATGTCCTCGACCCGGACGAGGTCGCCGCGAGTTAGCGAGGCTGTCGCGCACTTGTGTATTGTCTCCGGCTTGACCTGAAATACTTTATGAGAGCATCCATGCGACTGCCGGCTTTGGCCGTCGTGAACGGGAGATTGTGGCCATGCGAAAGTCTTTCCTTGCCGGCGCGGCCGGTGCGACCCTGCTGGCCGTTCTGGCCGGCTGCGGCGGTCAGACGACGGTCGTGCAGCCGACCTATCGCACGTCCTACGATCCGGCCCTTCTGGTCTACGCCGCCAGCCGGGGCGGCATGAAGGTGGACATCGTGGGCGAGCCCTTCGCCGGGCGCGCCGCGGAGGTTTCGCGCACCGTGACCACGCGGCTGTCGCAGAGCATTCCGGGCGTGGACATGCCGTTCTTCACCAAGCCGCCGGCCGGGTTCGATTCGCCCTACCGGGTGGTGATGCTGTTCGATCCCTCTCCGGGCGCGAATTTCCAGGACCTTTGCACCGCGCCAGAGGGGCAGCCGACGGCCCGGTCGCCCGGCCGGGTCCAGGTGGCGGCGGCGCTGTGCTCGACCGGGCAGACGATTACCCGCGTGCGCGGCTCGGTGTCGAACGTCACCTCGCCCGACGAGGCCGGCTTCGCCGACCTGATGGGTCAGGTGGGCCGGGGGCTCTTCCTGCCGACCAACCCGGACATGAACAACGGCGGCGGCGACTTTGACGCATGACGGCGGGCCTGTCGGGAGTATCGTGCCCGCCTGCATTCCGCCGCAACCGCGGCGATCCCGCCTTGATCCTGGGCGGCGGCCATGCCTGCCGGGGCGCACGGCCGCCGCGCGGCGTCACGCCGGCGTGATAGCTGGTGCGCGCCGCGTGAGCCTGGACGGGACGTTGCGTTCTTTCCCCCGGCAAAATTCCGCAATATAGCGCTTCCCGGACTCAAGATTCCGTGACCCTCCTTTACTTTTTGTGAAGCGACAGTCGATCTAGGCTTTACTTGGGAAAAGCGCATCCCTCGCGTTGTGCGAAAAAGACATCGCGGTGACGAGAAAGCTTATTCGCGAACACGGAGAGAAATAGGAGGATAGCGCGATGGTCGGAACGTTCGGGAACTGGAAGACCCTGGCCGCCGCCGCCACGATCGGCCTCGCCGCCGCCGTGGCCGGGCAGGCCCAGGCCGGCGGCTTCACCGAGGAGGAGCTGGCCGATATCAAGGCCCGCAACGAGACGGCGCAAACCGTGACGCCCAGCGCCCCGACCTGGCCCAACGGCGGCACCTACGTCACGACCAAGACGGAACGCCAGTGCCCCGAGCGGGGCGGCACCTGGCCGATCGGCGGCTGCACGCAGCCGGCCCTGGGCCTGGGCCACGCGCAGGCGGAGACCTGGCCCGCCGGCGGCTACTAAGCCTTGGCGGCCCTTTCA
>CAZLNO010000085.1:0-18225 GCA_964561005.1 uncultured Rhodovibrionaceae bacterium
ACCAGCCAGTTCCACATCATCCAGCCGCAGGTGGTGAAGTAGAAAACCCGGTCGCGGGGCCGGACGTCGGACTGAAGCTGATGCTCCTTCAGATGCTGCAACAGCGTGCCGCCGGCGCCGTGGCAGATGCACTTCGGCTTGCCGGTGGTGCCGGAGGAGAACAGGATGAACAGCGGCGCGTTGAACGGCATCTGGGCGAAGGGGATCTCGCCGGCCGTGTAGCGCGACTCGAAGTCCTCCAGCCGCTCGCCGTTGGGCAGGGAGGACGCATCCCCGTCGCCGGCGTAGTTGACCAGCAGGATCTTGCGCAGCGAGGGAAGCTGCCGGGCGACCTCGGCGGTCTTCGCCATGACGTCGCGCGGCTTGCCGTTGTAGTGGTAGGCGTCGACGGTGAACAGTACCTTCGGCTCGATCTGCCCGAAGCGATCCAGAACGCCCTGCACGCCGAAGTCGGGCGAGCAGGAGGAGAAGATCGCGCCGATCGAGGCCGTGGCCAGCATGGCGATCACGGTCTCCGGCATGTTCGGCAGATAGGCGGCGACGCGGTCGCCCTGCTGCACGCCCAGCTCGCGCAGGCCCTGGGCCACGCGGGAGACGCGGTCGTAAAGCTGGTCGTGGCTGAGGCGGCGCTGCACCTTGTCCTCGCCCCAGAACACGATGGCGTCGCCGTCGCCGCGCTGGCGCAGCAGGTTCTCCGCGAAGTTCAGCCGCGCGTCGGGGAAGAAGCGCGCGCCCGGCATCTTCCCGAAGTCGCGGATCGCCGTCTCGCCGCGCCGCTCCGCGATCACGCCGCAGAAGTCCCAGACCGCCGACCAGAAGGCCGCCATGCTGGCCTCGTCCCGGCGCGACCAGTCCCACAGCTCGTGATAATCCGCGAAGCGCAGGCCCTGCTCGGCGGCGAGCTTGTCCATGAAGGGGGTCAAGCGGCTGCTGGCGATACGCTCCTTCGAGGGCTGCCACATCGGGGCGCTCATCTCGCGGGCTCCTCCTGGTCCGATTCCCATCCCAACGATCCGGCCGGGACGCTAGCGCAGACCCGCGCGTCCCACAAGCCGCGGCGGGCGTGCTAGCCTCGCGGGCCAAGACCTGCAATCGCCGCGAGGACGGCGCGGTGGGGGACACAAGCCGGGGAGGCTGCGCGACCATGCTGAAGAACAAGATCGTCTCGGCGCGGCAGGCCGTCGCCATCATCGGCGACAAAGACACCATCCGCACCTCCGGCTTCGTGGGAATCGGCGTGCCGGAGGCGCTGCTGGCGGCGCTGTCCGAACGCTTCGCCGGGGAAGGCCATCCCCGCGAACTCACGCTGATGTTCGCCGCCTGGCAGGGCGACGGCGACTCGCGCGGGCTGAACCGCCTGGGCCACGACGGCCTGTTGAAGCGGGTCATCGGTGGCCACTGGGGGCTTATACCAGCGGCAACAAATACGGAACCGTCCTCCCGTGCGCACCGCGGCACGCAGTGATGCGGCGCAGACACGGGATGTCGCGCCACGCGGCCGCCGGATCCCGGACCAGTGAAGCAGCACTGGCGTGCTGCATCGCATCCGGGATGACGGGGCAAAACAAACCGCCGCTGGTATCATGGGGCTTCGAACCGACGATGAGGCGGGCTTCAGCGTCCCGAGGAGCGGTCGTGACACGCTGACGCCCGCCCTTGTCCCTGGCGGAACAAGGATCGCCGGCAGGCTCAGATGACCTTGGCCTCGTTGTGCAGCTTTTCGACCAGCTCCTGCACGCTGGCGACCTTGACACCGGCCTGGCGGGCCGGGGGTTCCTCGACCATTTCCCAGGCAAGCCGCGGCGCCACGTCGACGCCCAGATCCTCGGGCGTGTACTTGTCGATCGGCTTCTTCTTGGCCTTCATGATGTTCGGCAGCGAGGCGTAGCGCGGCTCGCAGAGGCGCAGGTCGACGGTGAGCACCGCCGGCGCCTTGAGCTGCAGCGTCTCCAGGCCGCCGTCGATCTCGCGCGTGACCTGCACGCCGGCGTCGTTCAGCGCCACCTTCGAGATGAAGGTGCCCTGCGGCCAGCCCAGCAGCGCCGACAGCATCTGGCCGGTCTGGTTGTTGTCGCCGTCCACGGCCTGCTTGCCCATGATGACCAGGCCCGGGTCCTCCTTCTCGACCACCGCCTTGAGCAGCTTGGCAATGGCCAGGGGTTCCAGCGGCTGATCGGTGGTGATCTGGATGCCGCGGTCGGCGCCCATCGCCAGCCCGGTGCGCAGCGTTTCCTGCACCTGCTGGGCGCCGGCGGAGACAACCACGACTTCCGAGGCCTGCCCGGCCTCCTTCAGCCGGACCGCCTGCTCCACGGCGATCTCGCAGAAGGGGTTCATCGCCATCTTGGCGTTCGAGAGATCGACGCCGGACTTGTCCTGCTTGACGCGCACCTTCACGTAGGGGTCGAGCACGCGCTTGACGGGAACGAGAATCTTCATCGCTGTCCCACGAATTGGCTGAGTTGGTGGCGGTCACGAGCGGGGCGGTGCTTAGCACCGCCCCAACGGCGAGTCAACGCGGCTCTGCGCCCCGCCAGCAAGGCCTCGGCCCTCGACGGCGGGGGCGTGGCGGGTTACACCTGGGCCGCGTTCCGCCTGCCAATTCCAGCCGACCAAGAGGCCCCGCATGCTGCGTCACCTGCCGCTGATGGCGATTCCGCTGATCGTGCTCAATATCATCGTCCTGCTGGGCAGCGCCACGCTGCGGACGCCGGCGTTCACCACCGTCCTGGTGTCCGGGGCGCCCTGGTCGCTGCTGGTGGGCGACCTCGTGGTGCTGCTTGCGGTCATCCTGCTCTATGCCGAGGTGCTGAAGGCGACGCGCACCGGCACGGCCTCGATCATCGACCACCTGCTGTCGCTGGCCGTCTTCCTGATCTTCCTGCTGGAGTTCCTGCTGGTTCCGGCGATGGGGAGCAACACCGTGTTCGTCGTCATGGCGATCTCGCTGGTGGACGTGATCTCCGGCTTCACGGTGACCATCGTCGCCGCCCGGCGGGACGTGGACTTCGAGCGGTAGGGCGGGGCGCTACGCGACCGCGTAAAGAACGCCCGCGACCACTACCAGGAAGGCAATCAGCGGCAGGTACAGGCCCACGGTCGCCCAGCTCCACAGTGTGGCCCGGAAGCCCACCGAGCGGCGGATCTCCTCGGGCGGCGTGAGCTGGAACAGCGGCACGCGGTCCCCGGTCGCCCGATCGTAGAGTTCGCGGAACCAGCGTTCCTGGCGCAGGTACATCGCGTCCAGCGCCCAGAACACGGCGACCAGCGGCGCGGCCAGCAGGGCGATGCCGGCGATTTGCGTGCCCGCCGCCAGGGCCAGCGCGGCGGCGGTGACCATGATGCAGTAGCGCTTCAGCGCGGCGCCCATGTCCGCCATGCGGGTCACGACGGCCTGGATCAGCTTCAGATGCTCGACGCGATGGTCCGTGATCTCGGACATCACCTTTTTCGTCCTCTTGCCAGCCGATTCTTATGTAGCGCTCGGGAAGCCGAGACGCAAACCGCGCCCCTCCCGTTCCGGCCCGTCGGCGGGTATAGTGTCGGGCGGGTCGCGCAGAACGAGGGAGGCCGCCGATGCGACGCCTGTCGACGCTGACCGCCGCCGTGCTGCTGATCATGGGAACCGCCGCCCAGGCCGGGGACGTGCGCCCGCCCGGCGGGGCCGACACCAGCGGCCGGGGGGCCACCGGGGCGGGGACCCAGCTTCCGGGGCTGGGCAACATCGAGGCGCCGCCGATTCGCACGACGATGCAGGAAAAGCGCAAGCGCGAGAAGAATCAGGCCGTCGACAAGGACACCGTCAAGGCCCTGCGCCAGCTCGCCATCGACGAGTTCGGGCAGTCGTCGTCCTCCAACCAGTGAGGCACCCCGCGTCGACGGCGGGCCGTCGCGGAATCAGCCGTAGTCGCGCTGGTCGTCGATCACCTTGCCGTCGTTGGGCAGCTCCCCCGGCGCGACGAAGGCCACGCCGCCCTTCACCTTGCAGACCGCCTGCAGGCTTTCCGCGATCCGCCGGGCCTGGCCCTCGTCGCCGTCCGCGACCTCGCAGACCAGGGTCATGGCGTCCTGCTCGTCCTTGCGCTCGACCACCAGGCGGGCGCGGGCGATCTCGGGGTGGCGGCGGCGAAGCTGTTCGACCTGCTCGGGGTGGACGAACATCCCCTTGACCTTGGCCGTCTGGTCGGCGCGCCCCATCCAGCCCTTGATCCGCGTGTTCGTGCGGCCGCAGGGGCTCCGACCCGGCAGCACGGCCGAGAGGTCGCCGGTGGAAAAGCGGATCAGCGGGTAGTCCGGGTTCAGGACGGTAACCACCACCTCGCCGACCTCGCCGTCGGGCACGGGGTCGTCGGTGCCGGGGCGCACGATCTCCAGGATCACGCCCTCGTCCACCACCATGCCCTCGTTCGGGGTGCCATCCTCGGCCGGCGTCTCGTAGGCGATGAGGCCCACCTCGGCGGTGGCGTAGCATTGCAAAACGCGCACGCCGCGCGCCGCGTATTCCTGGCGCAGCGAGGGGAACAGCGCGCCGCCGGAGACCATCCCCTTGGTGATCGACGAGGCGTCCGCGCCCAGCTCGTCGGCCTTGTCCAGCAGCACCTTGAGGTAGTCGGGCGTGCCGGTGAAGGCGCTCGGGCGGAGCTGCGCGATCGCGGCGACCTGCTGCTCGCTGTTGCCGACGCCGGCCGGCACGACGGGGCAGCCCAGCGCGCGGGCGCCGCTGTCCATGATCCAGCCGCCGGGGGTCAGGTGATAGGCGAAGCTGTTGTGCACCAGCTCGCCGGCGCGAAAGCCGGCGGCGTACAGCGCCCGGCTCATGCGCCAGTAGTCGCCCTCCGCACCCTGCGGCTCGTAGATCGGGCCGGGCGAGGCGAAGACGCGCGCCAGCCGGTCCAGCGCGGTGGCATTGAAGCCGCCCAGGGGCGGAGCCTCGCGCTGGCGCGCGATCAGGCTGGTCTTGCGGGTGACCGGCAGCCGGGCCAGGGCGGCGCGGTCCACCGCCTCGGACACGTCCAGCTCCGCCAGCATCTCGGCATGGGCGGGACAGTGCCGCTTCGCCCGCGCCAGCAGCCCCGCGAGCGCCACCGCCTGCTCGCGCGCGCGCTGTTCGGGGTCGCGGGTTTCGAGGGGGTCGAAATGCATGGGTCGCGCCCCATCACTCTTTCGAGGAGGGTGTATTTGATGTCTGATTCTGCCCGCTTCCGGAATTGTTGTTGTCTCGAGGCTGTATGGGTGGCGGAGGTGGGGGTCTACGCTGAATCTGATAAGATTGGTTTACGCCGCCCTTTTCGACGTATCCCTCCCGAAGAGGCCGCGGTCCATTTGATTTGTCGTGTTTGTCAGGCATTTTCGGTTCTCCTATACTGCGTCAGCATCATGTCCGGTTTTCTCGTAAGGAAACTCAATGTGCAGGGGGAAACGTTCTCGTGATATGTATATGCGCGGCATTCGATACAACAGGTTTCCGGTAAAATCATTAACCTCGACGGAATCTAAAATTAACTCTCGAAAATTACTTGTTTCTGAAAATGCGCGAACCCATCCGCTAAAGACAAGCTTCTGATCGAAATCACGGAAGTGAACATATTCGGCCGATGGATCGGAACTGTTGAAAATATAATCCCAAACATCTTCATCGCCAAATTTTTTAGTTGCATAAACGGATTGAAGTAAACGTGCTACTATTTTATATGTATCAATATAAATATGAATGACAGCTAGCACAAGCGCGATGATGCTTGCAAATATTACATCACTTGGCCGTATCACCATAGAAGATAAATCGTTTATGTTTGAAACATTGGCTATCGGTGTACCTCTGACAAAGAAACTCAAAAGCAAAAACATTATTGCATACGAAACTGTCCCATATACAAACGACTTTAATAAAAGTAATGTATTATCACGTTTTCTGCTTATCCATTTTTCGTCAATTGACGCCCATAAGAGTCCGGGAAAAAATATCAACGCAATTTTAATCAAGGCAACATCAATTGACATGACCTATGCTCCAAGTTGCCACGCATTCGTCCGCCATCAGGCGCATGTCATGCCGCCACGATTTCCTCCTGCGCCAGATAATCGGGGGCGAACGCCTGGGCCGCCCGGATGTCGGCTTCGCCGAGCTGGGGATGGTCGGCCAAGATCTGCGCTGCATCATCCCCCGCGCCCAGCCGGCGCAGGATGATTTCGACGGGAATCCGTGTCCCCTTGATCACCGGCTTGCCCATCATGATCGCGGGGTCCTGCCGGATGCGATCATGTTTCATGTGACCCACCTGAAACCTAGCGCCGATGCCGCCCGACACGGTGCGGCAGAGTATCACGCCAGCCAGCGTTTGCGGCGCTTGTAGTGCTTGACCTCACGATAGCTCTTGCGGCCGCTCCCGGAAATCCCGAGATAGAATTCTCTCACGTCCTCGTTCTCGCGCAGCGCCGCGGCCTCGCCGTCCAGGACGACGCGGCCGCTTTCCAGGATGTAGCCATAGGTGGCGTACTTCAGGGCCACGTTGGTGTTCTGCTCGGCCAGCAGGAAGGAGACGCCCTCGTCCTGGTTGAGCCGTTTCACGATCTCGAAAATCTCCTCCACGAGCTGCGGCGCCAGGCCCATCGAGGGCTCGTCCAGCAGGATCATGCGCGGGCGGCTCATCAGCGCGCGACCGATCGCGCACATCTGCTGCTCGCCGCCGGAGGTGTAGCCGGCCTGGGAATCGCGCCGCTCCCGCAGCCGGGGGAAGTATTCGTATACCATCTCCAAATCGCGCATGATCGCGCCGCGGCCTTCGGTGCGCGTGTAGGCGCCGGTGAGCAGGTTTTCCTCGATGGTCAGGTGCTCGAAGCAGTGCCGGCCCTCCATCACCTGGATGACGCCGCGCTTGACCAGGTCGTTGGGGCTCAGGCCGTCGACGCGCTCGCCGCGCAGGTGGATACTGCCCTTGGTGACCTCGCCGCGCTCGGCGCGCAGCAGGTTGGAGACGGCCTTCAGCGTCGTCGTCTTGCCGGCGCCGTTCGCGCCCAGAAGGGCGACGATTCCGCCCTCGGGCACGGACAGCGACACCCCCTTCAGCACCAGGATCACGTGGTCGTAGATGACCTCGATGTTGTTGACTTCGAGCAACGGCTGAGGCGCGGCCTCGGCGCTGGGGGATGCGGCTTCCTGCACGGACATGGTGCTCTCTGGCAATCGCTGGCGTTGGGACTGAGTCCTCGAGGCGGGGCGCCAAGGAGCCGGGGTCGCCCCGCCCTGCCGCCGCCGGCGCGGTGCAGGGCGGGGCGGCTTTGCTCCCGGTGCTCGCCCGGCTTCAGCTTTCCTTGTCGCAGTCGCGGATCGGGAGGCCGTTTTCCTCGGCGTAGGCCTTGGCGGCGGCTTCCACCATGGGGCGCAACAGCTCGTTGTCCGGCTCGATCCAGTCGGAAACCCGGTTCCAGTTGCTGCCGTCCCATTCCTGGATGAAGATCTTGCCGCTGCCCTCGTGGTTTCGACAGGTGATCTGGATCGGCGGAATCAGACCGGTCGCGCCCAGATCCTCCAGACGCGCCGAGGTGACCTCGAGGTTCTCGAAACCCCAATGAACCTCTTCACCGCTCAGCGCACGATTGCCGTACTTCTCCATCGCGGTGCGAATGGCCTCGACGTCGTAGATCATGTTGCCGACGCCCCGGTTGTAGAGCACCGAGCCGAGGCCCTCTTCCTTCGCGGCCGCCATGTCGCCGTCGTAGACATGCTCGACGATTTCATCAAGCACCGGAAAGTCCGTACCCACGCCGGTGGTGTTGCCGGCCTTGTAGCCCTTGGCCGCGGCCCCCGAGGGAGTCACGTCGGGCTCCGCACCGGCCCACCAGTTGCCGATGAAGTGATCCATATTATAGCGGATGTTGGTGGCTTCCTTGACCGCCACCTGGTTCATCACGCCCCAGCCCCACATGATCAGCCAATCCGGCCGGTCGCGGCGAATCTGCAGCCAGGTCGAGCTCTGTTCCTGACCGGGGTGGTCGACCGCATAGGTCACCAGCTCGTAGCCCTTCATCTCCGAGAGCTTTTCCAGGGTCGGGATCGGCTCCTTGCCGTAGGGGCTGTTGTGATAGATGAGACCGATTTTCAGGTCGCCGATGTCATCGGTCTGGCTCTCGATGTACTTGATGAAAGCCGAGGCCTGGCTCCAATAGTGCGAGGGGAAGTTGAACGTCCATTTGAACACCCGGCCATCCGCCGCCGCCGTGCGGCCATAGCCCATGGTGTGCAGCGGGATCTTGTCGGCCCGGGCCTTGGGGATGAGCTGATAGGTGATACCGGTGGACAGCGGGTTGAACACCACCGCGCCCTTCGCCCCGTTGTTCTTCAGCTTTTCATAGCACTCGACCCCGAGCTTGGTGTCGTAGCGCGTCTCGCACTCCTCGAACTCGATGGGCACGCCGTTGATGCCGCCGTCGCGGGCGTTGAGCATGCGCAGATAGTCGCGCCATCCGTTGGCGATCGGAATGCCGTTCGGGGCGTAAGGGCCGGTGCGATAGACGGTCAGGGGAATGAAGATCGCCTCGTCCTCGGCCGCGGCCGTCTGCACACCAGTGGGCCCGCCGCCGCTCATCACGCCGCCCGCGGCGACCGCCGCCGCGGCCACGGCCCCCAGGGCCAGTCTCCCAAGTCGTGTCATCGTTCGTTACCTCCCGGACTTGCTCGTTGCGCTTTTGGCTCTCGGTTGCGACGGCAAGCGCTCCACCGTCGCGGCTCGCCGCGCGTCGGCCCCTTGCGATCAGTAAGGGAACGGCCAGCGCCGCAGCTTCTCCTTGGCGATCTGCCACAGGCGCGCCAGACCGTGCGGCTCGACGATCAGGAAGAACACGATCAGCGCGCCGAAGATGATGGTCTCCAGTTCCTTGGCCAGCGCCACGTCCATGGACATGCCGAGCATGTCGGGAACGTTGGTGAGCAGGATCGGCACGACGGTGATGAAAAAGGCCCCCAGGATGGAGCCCAGAATACTGCCGAGGCCGCCGACGATGATCATGAACAGCACCAGGAAGGAGACATTGATATCGAAGGCCGCCGTCTCCACGCTGCCCAGGTAGACGGCGAAGTACAGCGCTCCCGCGACGCCGCAGACGTAGCTGCTGAGGGCGAAGGCGGTCAGCTTGGTCGTCATGGGTCGGATGCCGATGATCTCGGCGGCGATGTCCATGTCGCGGATGGCCATCCATTGCCGGCCCACCCGGCCGCGCATGAGGTTCTTCGCCATCAGCGCGAAACCGGCCACGAAGCTCAGGGCGACGAGATAGCGCACGACCGCCGAGGCCTCCGCTCCGGTGACCATGATCCCGCCGACGGTGCGCGGCGGCATCGTGATCGTGCCGGACGGGTTGTAGTTGTAGAACCAGCCCACGCGGTTGAACATCCAGACCAGGAAGAACTGCGCGGCCAGTGTTGCCACCGCCAGGTAGAAGCCCTTGATGCGCAGGCTGGGCACGCCGAACACCACGCCCACGGCCGCCGCGAAGGTGCCGGACAGCAGGAACACCACGAGGATGTTCAGTTCCGGGAAGGCCGTGGTCAGCTTGTAGGTCGCATAGGCGCCACAGGCCATGAAGCCGCCGGTGCCCAGGCTGAGCTGCCCGGCGTAGCCGGTCAGCAGGTTCAGCCCGAGCGCGGCCAGGGCGAACACCAGCGCGGGAATCAGCACCGCCTGCAGCATGTATTCGTTGGCGACCAGCGGCACGCCGACGAAGGCCAGCGCCGCCACGGCGATCACGAACCAGCGGTCCTGCGGAATCGGGAAGATCGCCTGGTCGGCGGCGTAGCTGGTCTTGAACTGGCCGGCTTCGCGGTAGATCACGGGCTTACACTCTCTCGATGATTTTCTCGCCGAACAGGCCCTGCGGCCGGAACATCAGGAATACCATCGCCAGGACGTAGGCGAACCAGCTCTCGATCGCGCCGCCGATCAGCGGGCCCCAGTAGACCTCGGCCACTTTCTCGCCCACGCCGATGATCAGCCCGCCGACGATAGCGCCGGCAATGGAGTTGAAGCCGCCCAGGATCAGCACCGGCAGCGCCTTGAAGGCGATCAGCGCCAGCGAGAACTGCACGCCCGACTGCGCGCCCCAGATGATGCCGGCGATCAGGCCGATGATGCCGGCGATCGACCAGACCACGACCCAGATCACCTGCAACGGGATGCCTACCGACTGCGCCGCCTGGTGGTCGTCGGCCACCGCGCGCAGCGCGCGGCCGACCCGGGTCTTCTGCATGAAGACGACCAGCGCGGCGACCAGCAGCGCGGCGATCACCGCCGCCGAGATGTCGAACTCGCTCAGCAGCATGCCGCCCAGGAAGAAGGTGTCGTCGGGCAGGCCCACGTCCAGGCTCTTGACGTTCGCGCCCCAGACGAGCTGGCCGAGGCCCTCGAAGATGAAGGCCAGGCCGATCGTGGCCATGAACAGCACGATGTGCGGCTGGTTGACGAGCTGGCGCAGGATCGCCCGCTCGATAACGTAGGCCAGGGCGACCATCACCGCGATGGTGAGCGCGATGGCGAGTGGCAGCGGCACGCCGCGCTCCATGAAGCCGACCAGGGTCAGGGCGGCGAACAGCAGCATCGCGCCCTGCGCGAAGTTCACGGTGCCCGAGGCCTTGAAGATCACGGCGAACCCCATGGCCACCAGCGCGTACATCACCCCGGCCACCAGGCCGCCGATCACCACCTCGGCGAAGAAGACCGGCTGGGTCCACATGTCCACGAAGGGCGCGACGAAGACGTCGTAGAGCAGGCTCATGCGCGGGCTCCGCTTCTGGCATCGTTTCGCGCCTGCGGCGCGACGCCTCTCCTTCGACACGGCCCTGCGGGCCCGCTCAGGATGAGGCGGGATGGCGGTTCAGATTCCGAGACCATCCGCCTCATGCTGAGCAGCGAGCGGAGCGAGCGTGTCGAAGCATGAGGCGTCGCGCCGGAGGCGCGAAGATTGGGACGTTCCACGCCCGTCATTCGTGCGGCACTCCCAGGTAGGCGTCGATGACGTCCTGGTTGCGGCTGACCTCGTCCGGCGTGCCGTCGGCCAGCTTGCGGCCGTAGTCCAGCACGACCACGCGGTCGGAGAGGTCCATCACCACCCCCATGTCGTGCTCGATCAGCGCGATCGTGGTGCCGAACTCGTCGTTCACGTCGAGGATGAAGCGGCTCATGTCCTCCTTCTCCTCGACGTTCATGCCGGCCATCGGCTCGTCCAGCAGCAGCAGGTGCGGCTCCATCGCCAGCGCCCGGCCCAGTTCCACCCGCTTCTGCAGGCCGTAGGGCAGGCGGCCGACCGGCGTGCGGCGGATGTTCTGGATCTCCAGGAAGTCGATGATGTGCTCCACGAACTCCCGGTGCTCCAGCTCCTCCTTCAGGGCCGGGCCGAGGTAGAGCGCCTGCCAGAAGAAGTTGCGCTTCATGCGCAGCAGGCGGCCGGTCATGATGTTGTCCAGGGTGCTCATGCCCTTGAACAGCGCCACGTTCTGGAAGGTGCGGGCGATGCCGGTCTTGGCGGCCTCGTGCGGGCGCATCTTGCGCCGCACCTTGCCGCGATAGGTGATCGTGCCCTCCTGCGGGTGGTAGAAGCCGTTGATGACGTTCAGCATCGAGGTCTTGCCGGCGCCGTTCGGGCCGATGATGGCGCGGATCTCCCCCTTCTTGATGTCGAAGCTGACGTTGGAGATCGCGCGCACGCCGCCGAAGGACAACGAGATGTCGTCGAGGACGATGACGTCCTCGGTGAACTTGTGGCGCCCCTCGGGCGCGGGCGGCGCCTGCGCGGGCGCCCGGGCCTCGGGCTCGGCGTATGCTTCGCTCATGGGCGGGTCCTAGCTTGCCATCCTCAACTCTTCGGCGGCCGCGGGGGCGAAGGTCTGGGCGTCCTCGACCCGCAGGTCGGCGACCATCTGCCCCTTGCTGCCGTCCTCGTAGGTGAACTGGGTCTCGATGTGCGCCGTCTTCACCGATTCGTCGTAGAGGGCGTCGATCAGCGGGCCGTAGCGCTCGGTGACGACGCCGCGGCGCACCTTGCGCGTGCGGGTGAGCTCGCCGTCGTCGGCGTCCAACTCCTTGTGCAGGATCAGGAAGCGGTGGATCTGCGATCCGCCGAGCTGCGGGTCCGCCGCCAGGTCGCGGTTCACCTGCTCCACGTTTTCCTTCACCGTGGCATAGACCTCCGGCCGCGCGGCCAGCTCCCGGTAGCTGCCGTAGGGAATGCCGTGGCGCTCGGCCCAGGAGCCCACCGCCTCCAGGTCGATGTTGACGAAGGCGGTGACGTAGGGCTTCTCGTGCCCGAAGGCGACGGCCTCCTTGATGGAGGGGAAGAACTTCAGCTTGTTCTCGATGAACTTCGGCGCGAACAGGCTGCCGTCGTCCAGGCGGCCGACGTCCTTGGCCCGGTCGATGATCTTCAGGTGGCCGTCGGGCGTCATGACGCCGGCGTCGCCGGTGTGCACCCAGCCGTCCGGATTCTTGGTGCTCCGCGTCGACTCCGGGTTCTTGTAGTACTCCACGAAGACGCCGGGGCTGCGGAACAGCACCTCGCCCGTGGCCTCGTCGATCTTGATCTCCACCCCCGGCGCCGGCTTGCCGACGCTGTCGGAGCGGATGTCGCCGTCGGGCTGGATGGTGATGAAAACCGACGCCTCGGTCGAGCCGTAGAGCTGCTTCAGGTTGACACCGAGCGAGCGGTAGAACTCGAAGATGTCCGGGCCGATCGCCTCGCCGGCGGTGTAGGCCACGCGGATGCGCGAGAAGCCGAGGGTGTTCTTCAGCGGCCCGTAGACCAGCATCTCGCCCAGCGCGTAGAGCAGGCGGTCCTTGGCGCCCACGCTCTCGCCGCTCAGGATGCGCGCGCCCACGCGCCGCGCCACGCCCATGAAGTAGTGGAACATCCGGCGCTTCAGCGCGCTGGCGTCCTCCATGCGGACCATCACCGTGGTCAGGATGTTCTCGTAGATGCGCGGCGGCGCGAAGAAGTACGTCGGCCCCAGCTCGCGCAGATCCTCCAGCACCGTCGCCGAGGACTCCGGGCAGGAGACGCAGAAGCCGGCGACATAGCTCTGTGCGAAGGAGAAGATGTTGTCGCCCACCCAGGCCATCGGCAGGTAGGCCAGAACCTCCTCGTCCGGGCCCAGGTCGTCGAACGCGATCCCCGCCTTGGCGCTTGAGATCAGGTTGTCGAAGGACAGCACCACGCCCTTGGGGTTGCCGGTGGTGCCCGAGGTGTAGAGCATGATCGCGGTGTCGCGGCCCTGGCCCCTGGCGATCTCGCCCTCGTAGAAGTCCGGATGGGCGCGGTCGTACTCCCGGCCCTTGGCCTGGACGCTCTCGAAGTCGTGCAGCCAGGGCTGATCGTAGTGCTTGAGGCCGCGCGAGTCGTCGTAGACCACGGTCTCCAGGGCCGGATAGCGTTCGCCGATCTCCAGCAGCTTGTCCACCTGCTCCTGGTCCTCGGCGATGGCGAAGCGGGCCTCGGCATGCTCCAGCACGAAGGCCATCTCGTCGGCCACCGCATCCTGATACACCGGCACCGGGATGGCGCCGATCGCCTGCGCCGCCGTCATGGTCCAGTACAGCCGCGGCCGGTTGTCGCCGACGATGGCGATGCGGTCGCCGCGCGTCATCCCCAGCGCCGCCAGGCCGCAGGCGAACGCCCGGATCTCCCGCGCCTGCTCGGCCCAGGCCCAGCTCTGCCAGATGCCGAGGTCCTTCTCCCGCATCGCCGGACGATCCGGCCGGTTGCGCGCGTGGTCCAGCAGCAGCTTGGGAAAGGTGTCGAGCCCGGCACGCGGCTCGCCGCGCCGATTCCCTTGGCGATCGGGCTGCGCCGTCGCGGGCGCGGCCGGCTTGCGATCCTCGGCCACCTCAGTCGCCACGTTCGACCTCCCTGTTTGCCTCGCCATGCCGCGGACGTCGTTGGCGGAGGCTCCGCTGCCTTCCGCCGCGGGGCGCCGGGTGGAGGCTTCCCCATGTCCGCGCGAAGTCGTTGTTATCGTTCGCGTTCTTCTCGACGGGGCCAGTCTTCCGCTATGCAAAGCGTTGGTGCTACCTTTGACGAAACCGCATGGCGCGTCAAGCTTTTGACCGAGCCTGTCGCCGCGCCCCCGCGCGAAGGCGGGAGGGAGATGGCGGCGACCGGCGGCGCGCTATGGATGCGGTGCAGCACTGGACTTATAGTGTCATATGACTAGTGTGCGCGACAGCCGCCGCGTCGGCCTCGTGACGCACCCGCAACATGCCCATGCGCGGCCGGCTTCGCGCGCCATGTCGCGCGGGGAGGCAAGGCGGCGCACACCCAGACGTGACAGAGGGGAGCTAGGAACCGTGGCTGGCAACGACACGCTGAAGACCCGCCGCACGCTCACCGTGGACGGCCAGGAGTACGACTATTTCTCGATCCCGGCCGCCGAGGCGAACGGCCTGAGCGAGGTCGCGCGCCTGCCGTTCTCGCTGAAGGTGCTGCTGGAGAACCTGCTGCGCCACGAGGACGGCCGCAGCGTCACCACCGAGGACGCCCGGGCGATGGCGCAATGGGTCAAGGACAGGCGCTCCGACCAGGAGATCGCCTATCGCCCGGCGCGCGTGCTGATGCAGGACTTCACCGGCGTGCCCGCCGTGGTCGACCTGGCGGCGATGCGCGACGCCATCGCGAAGCTGGGCGGCATCCCCGATCGCATCAACCCGGCCAGCGACGTCGACCTGGTGATCGACCACTCGGTCATGGTCGATGTCTTCGGCACGCCGCAGGCCTTCCAGAAGAACGTCGAGCGCGAGTTCGAGCGCAACCACGAGCGCTACGCCTTCCTGCGCTGGGGCCAGAAGGCCTTCGACAACTTCCGCGTCGTGCCGCCGGGCACCGGCATCTGCCACCAGGTGAACCTGGAATACCTGGGCCAGTCGGTCTGGATTCGCCAGGACGGCGAGCGCACCCTGGCGCTGCCGGACACCCTGGTGGGCACCGACAGCCACACCACGATGATCAACGGCCTGGGCGTGCTGGGCTGGGGCGTCGGCGGCATCGAGGCCGAGGCGGCGATGCTGGGCCAGCCGGTGTCCATGGTGATTCCCGAGGTCATCGGCTTCAAGCTGACCGGCACCCTGCGGGAGGGCGCGACCGCCACCGACCTGGTGCTGACGGTGACGCAGATCCTGCGCGAGAAGGGCGTGGTCGGCAAGTTCGTGGAGTTCTACGGGCCCGGCCTGTCCAGCCTGACCCTGGCCGACCGCGCCACCATCGGCAACATGGCCCCGGAATACGGCGCGACCTGCGGCTTCTTCCCGATCGACGCCGAGACGCTGCGCTATCTGGAGTTCACCGGCCGCGACCCGCACCGGGTCCGCCTGGTGGAGGCCTATGCCAAGGAACAAGGCCTCTGGCGCGACGACGACACGCCCGATCCCGTCTTCACCGACACCCTGGAACTGGACCTCGCGGACGTGGAGCCCAGCCTGGCCGGGCCGAAGCGGCCGCAGGACCGCGTGCCGCTGAAGTATGCGGCCAGCGAGTTCAAGGCGCATATGTACAAGGAGCTCGGTCTGGACGGCAACGGCGCCGCCTCGGACATGTGCGAGGAGGGTCCGGCCGCGGTGCCGCAGGACCTGGCGGCGTTCGACGACAGCGGCGTGCCCGTGGAGGGCGAGAACTACCGCCTGAACCACGGCGACGTGGTGATCGCCGCGATCACCTCCTGCACCAACACCTCGAACCCCAGCGTCATGCTTGGCGCCGGGCTGCTGGCGCGCAACGCGCTGGAGAAGGGGCTGACGGTCAAGCCCTGGGTGAAGACCTCGCTGGCGCCGGGCTCGCAGGTGGTGACCGACTACCTGGAGGCCGCCGGGCTGCAGGACGACCTGGACGCGCTGGGCTTCAACCTGGTCGGCTACGGCTGCACCACCTGCATCGGCAACTCCGGCCCGCTGGCCGACAACATCGCCAGGGCGATCGAGCAGGGCGACCTCATCGCCTGCTCGGTGCTCTCCGGCAACCGCAACTTCGAGGGGCGGATCAATCCGCACTGCCGGGCGAACTATCTGGCCTCGCCGCCGCTGGTGGTGGCCTACGCGCTCGCCGGCAACATGCGCCTCGACCTGCTGAACGAGCCGCTGGGCGAGGACCGCAAGGGCCAGCCGGTCTACATGAAGGACATCTGGCCGGGGGCCGAGGAGATCCAGAAGACCATGAAGGCCTCGCTGTCGCCGGAGATGTTCCGCGACCGCTACGCCAACGTCTTCGAGGGGCCGGAGCAGTGGAAGACCATCGAGTCCGGCGGCGACAAGACCTATGACTGGAACCCCAACAGCACCTACGTCCAGCACCCGCCGTTCTTCGAGGGCATGAGCGCCGAGCCGCCGGCCGTCACCGAGGTCAAGGGCGCGCGCATGCTGGCGATGCTGGGCGACAGCGTCACCACCGACCACATCTCCCCGGCCGGCGCCATCAAGAAGGACAGCCCGGCCGGCAAGTACCTGCTGGACCACGGGGTGGAGCCGCGCGACTTCAACTCCTACGGCGCCCGGCGCGGCAACCACGAGGTGATGATGCGCGGCACCTTCGCCAACATCCGCATCCGCAACGAGATGGTGCCGGAGGTGGAGGGCGGCTACACCAAGCACCTGCCCGACGGCGAGCGGATGTCGATTTATGACGCCGCCATGAAGTACCAGGAGGAAGGCGTGCCCCTGGTGGTCGTCGCCGGCAAGGAGTACGGCACCGGCTCCTCGCGCGACTGGGCGGCCAAGGGCACGCGGCTGCTGGGCGTCAAGGCGGTCATCGCCGAGAGCTACGAGCGCATCCACCGCTCCAACCTGGTGGGCATGGGCGTGCTGCCGCTGCAGTTCCCCGACGGCGTGGACCGCAAGAGCCTGAAGCTGACCGGCGAGGAGACCTGGGACATCGAGGGCCTGGAGCGCGGGATCGAGCCGCGCATGCAGGTGCGGGCCACGATCCGCCGCCCGGACGGCGCCAGCGAGCAGGTCGACCTCCTCTGCCGCGTCGACACGGCGGACGAACTGGCCTACTACCAGAACGGCGGCATCCTGCACTACGTCCTGCGCAACATGGTCAAGCAGGAAGGCGCCAAGGCGTAGACGGTCCGGCGGTCTCGCTTCGAAGTCGGCAGTTCCGCCGGTCACGGAGCCAGAATCCTGCAAACAAGAGTTGCAGCCGGCCGGTCGGGCACGACTCGGCCGGCTGCACTTTTTCTGCAACGTGCGGGCCGACGGCAGGGCGGCGATGGGTCCGGGCGACCGCTTCACCGGGAGTTGATTCGCGATTGGAAATGCCGGGGCGTAAGCTCGACCCATGATGCGACGGTTTCTTCGAATGGTGCCGCAGGCGCCGCAAAGGTGCCCGCAGGCGATAGCCTTGTTCGTGATGCTGTGCCTGGGCCTTCACGCCGGCGCGTCCGAGCCTGCGCGCGCGGCCACCGAGGAAGGCGTGGCCGCCCCGGCGGTGGTGGAGCTGTTCACCTCGCAGGGCTGCAATAGCTGCCCGCCCGCCGACCGCATGGTGGGCGAGCTGGCACAGCGCGCCGACGTCATCGCGCTGTCGCTGCACGTGAACTACTGGGACTACATTGGCTGGCCCGACCCCTACGCCAGCGCCAAGCACACCGAGCGGCAGCAGGCCTATGTGCGCCGCCTGGAGGGGCGTTACGTCTACACCCCGCAGATCGTCGTCGACGGCCGCGAGCAGGTGTCGGGCACCCGCGCCGAGGAGGTGGCCGACGCCATCGTCCGGGCGCGCCGGCGCGGCAAGCCCATCGTGCCCCGCTTCGAATCGGGTGCGCAGGCCGGCAGCGTCGATATCGTCATTCCGGCCGCGCGCATCGACGAGCCCGCGACGGTGTGGCTCGCGTTCTATGACCGCAAGCAGGTGACCCGCGTTCCGCGCGGCGAAAACGCCGGCAAGGTCCTGGAAAACTACAACGTCGTCCGCGAGTTCCGCCAGCTTGCGACCTACACCGGCGAGCGCCTGCGCATCAGCCTGGACATGGACGACGAGCGGGCGGAGGGCCGCAGCGGCTGCGCCATCCTGGTGCAGCGCGACGTGAACGGCCCGATCCTCGGCGCCGCCGACATGGAACTGGCCGAGGACGCCATGTAGGGCCGGCGCGGGCCGGGGCGTCTTGATGCGTGCATGCGTGGCCCTGGGGCGACTGCTGCGTATTCGACAGGCTCACCCTTCGACAGGCTCACCCTTCGACAGGCTCACCCTTCGACA
>CAZLNO010000086.1:0-18212 GCA_964561005.1 uncultured Rhodovibrionaceae bacterium
CCGCGTCGGATCGTCCCGCCTGGCGCAAGGCCGGCAAAGCGCTTGCCAGGGCGGCGCGTTTCCTGGTAGGTCGCGGCGCGCCGGCATCATCTTCCTTCAGCGCGCGCGATGACAGGCCAGACACCCGCCATCCACCAGTTCCACGCCGGCTCGGCCGACGGCGACGGCGTGACCAACGGCATGTTCTTCACGCGGCGGCTGCTGCGCGAGCTGGGCTTCGAGTCCGAGATCTACTGCCTGCACGTCGACCCGGCGCTGGCCGGCCGCATCCGGCCCATTCAGGACTACCCCGACCGTCCCGGCGACATCCTGCTGGTCCACCACTCGCAGGGGCACGACGCCGGCGGCTGGGTGCGGGGCCTGAAAAGCCGCACGGCGCTGGTCTATCACAACATCACGCCGCCCGAGCTGCTGGGCGACAGCGCCGAGGCGCGCCGCTACGCCGAGCTGGGCCGGCGGCAGCTCCGCGACTTCCGGCCGCGGATGGACGCGGCGGTGGCGGTCTCGCCGTTCAACGCGCGCGAGCTGGACGAGGCCGGCTACGACGACGCGCGGGTGCTGCCGCTGCTGGTCGATCTGGATCACATCCGGGAGTCGGAGGCGGACGCGGCACACCTGCGCGCGCGGCGGGAGAGCGGGGTTTGCCACCTGCTGTTCGTCGGCCGGGTGGTGCCGCACAAGGCGCAGGACGAGGTGCTGCGCGCCTTCGCCCGGCTGCGCGGCCTGCTGGACCGGCCGGCCCGGCTGGTGCTGGTCGGGCACCTGGGCGGGGACGACTATGTGCGGCACCTGCGCGACCTGGCCGGCGGGCTGGGCGTGGCCGAGGCGGTGGAGCTGACCGGGCCGGTGCCGCACGCCCGGCTGATGGCGGAGTACCGGGGCTGCGACGCCTTCTGCTGCCTGAGCGCGCACGAGGGCTTCGGCATGCCGCTGATCGAGGCGATGGCCTGCGACCTGCCGGTACTCGCCCACGCCGCCGGGAACGTGCCCGACACCCTGGGCGAGGGCGGGCTGCTGGTCTCCGAGCGCGACCCGGAGCGGGTGGCCGGCGCGCTGAAGCTGCTGGTCGAGGAGCCGGAGCTGCGGCGACGGGTGATCCGGGCGCAGCGCGGCAACCTGGTGCGCTTTGAGCGGGCGCAGTTGCTGGACGGGCTGCGGCGGCTCCTGGGCGACCTGGGCGTGGAGGTGCCGGCGGGGCGCGCGGCGGTGCGGGCGGCGCGGCGGCGGACCCTGGACGTCCGCGTCGAGGGGCCGTTCGACACCTCCTACTCCCTGGCCATCGTCAACCGGGAGCTGGCCAGGGCGCTGGCGCGCGGCGGCGCCGAGGCCGGGCTGCACGCCACCGAGGGCGGCGGCGACTACGACCCCGATCCGGCCTTCCTCAGGCGCGACGGCGAGGCCGCCGCCCTGGTCGAAGCGGCGCGCGCGGCCGACGAGGCGGAGGTGGTGCTGCGCAACTGCTACCCGCCGCGCACCGACGCCATGCCGGCGCCGACCCGCGTGGTGGGCAACCACGCCTGGGAGGAGACGGGCTTTCCGGCGGAGCGCGTCGCCGCCTTCAACCGCGACCTCAACCTGATCACGGTGACCTCGCGCCATGTCGCCAGGGTGCTGGCCGACAACGGGGTGCGCACGCCGATCGCCGTGGTGGGCAACGGCGTCGACCATCTGACGGCGGTGGCGCCGAAGCCGCCGCGCAAGCCGCCGGGCCGGGCGGGCTTCCGCTTCCTGCACGTCTCCTCCTGCTTTCCGCGCAAGGGGGTGGACGCGCTGCTGGACGCCTGGGCGCGGGCGTTCACCCAGGCCGACGACGTGGCGCTGGTGATCAAGACCTTCCCCAATCCGCACAACGACATCCACGACCAACTGGCCGAGCTGCGCCGGCGCGCGCCCGAGCACGCCGAGATCGTGGTCATCGAGGACGATCTGGACGAGGCCGGGCTGGCCGGCCTCTACCAGGCCTGCGACGCCTTCGTCGCGCCGTCGCGCTGCGAGGGCTTCGGCCTGCCGATGGCGGAGGCGGCGCTGTTCGACCTGCCGGTCGTGACCACGGCCTACAGCGGCCAGGCCGACTTCTGTAGCGAGGACACGGCCTGGCTGGTGGACTATCGCCTGACCCGCGCGGAAAGCCACCTGAACCTGCCGGACTCGCTCTGGGCCGAGCCGGACGTGGCCGATCTGGCGGCGAAGCTGCGGGAAGTGCGCGAGGCCGCGCCGGAAGTGCGCAAGGCCCGGACCGAGGCGGCGCGGGCGCTGGTCGAGAGGCGCTACACCTGGGCCGCGGTGGCGGCGCGCACGCGCGCGGCGCTGGCGGCGCTGGACGAGCTGCCGGCGGTGGAGCTGCCGCCGCGCGTGGGCTGGATCACGAGCTGGAACACCCGCTGCGGCATCGCCGCCTACGCGCGCTTCCTGGCCGGCCGCTTCGCGCCGGGGGAGATGACGGTGTTCGCCAACCGCGTCGGCGCGGCGGAGCTGGTGGCGCCGGACGGCGACAACGTCGTGCGCTGCTGGAACCAGGGCTGGGAGGACGAGCTGGAGGACCTCTACCAGGCGCTGCGCGCCGCGCGGGTCGAGGCGGCGGTGTTCCAGTTCAACTTCGGCTTCTTCGACATCGACGCGTTCGGCCGGCTGCTGACGCGCCTGCAGGCCGACGGCGTGGCGACCTACGTCTTCTTCCACGCCACCGCCGACGTGGACAAGCCGGAGCGCCGGATCTCCCTGCGCCAGGTCCCGGAGGCGCTGGCCGCGGCGACGCGGCTGTTCGTGCATGGCGTGGAGGACGTGAACCGCCTGAAGGAGTTCGGCCACACGGCCAACGTGGCGCTGTTCCCGCACGGCGTCTCGCGCGCCCCGGCGGTGGACGCGGCTTCGCTGCGGGCGCGTTACGGCCTGGGCGACGGGCCGGTGCTGGCGAGCTTCGGCTTCCTGCTGCCGCACAAGGGGCTGCGCGAGCTGGTGGCCGCCTTCGAGCGGCTGCGCGACGCGCGGCCGGATCTGCAATTGCTGATGCTGCATTCGCTCTACCCGGTCCCCGACTCCGAGATGGAGCACGCGGCGCTGAGCAAGGCGATTCGCAAGAGCCGCCATGCCGAGGCGATCACGCTGGTCACCGACTATCTGCCGGACGAGACGGCGATTGGCCTGCTCAGCCTGGCCGAGGCCGTGGTTTATCCCTATCAGCACACCCAGGAGTCGGCGAGCGGCGCGGTGCGCTTCGGCCTGGCAAGCGGGCGGCCGGTGGCTTGCACGCCGCTGCCGATCTTCGACGACGTTGCCGAGGTGACCTGGCGCCTGCCCGGCACCTCGCCCGAAGCCATCGCGGCGGGGCTGGCGGCATTGCTGGACGACGCGGGCGGGCGCGAGGCCCTGCGGACGCGCCAGGCGGACTGGCTGGCGGCGCGCGACTGGCAGCGGCTGTCGGCGCGGTTGTGGCACATCCTGCTGGCCGACACGCGGGCCTGGCGCACCGACTGGCTGGACCTGCAGGCGGTCGAGGAAGTGGAAGACGGCCCGGTGATCGTGAACCCCTTCCGGGAGGCGGCGCAGTGATGCCACCGAGCAATTCAAATGTCTCGTGGCCCTCATCTTTCGACAGGCTCAAGATGAGGGCCTCATGCTGAGCTTGTCGAAGCATGAGGCTGACAGAGTCGCTCATTTCAAAGGCTCGCCGGTATGAACCCGACGCTGCTCTGGCACCTGGTGCGCCAGGACTTCGTCGACCGCTATTCCGGGTCGTCGCTGGGGATGGTCTGGATGCTGATCACCCCGTTGATGCAGATCCTGGTGTTCACGCTGATCTTCGGCAAGCTGATCGGCCCGCGCATTCCCGGCACCGACTCCATCTATGCCTACGGACTTTACCTGGTGTCCGGCATCCTGCCGTGGATCGCCTTTGCCAACACCGTGGGGCGGACCACCGGAGTGTTCCTGGAGAAGGCCGGCATCCTGACCAAGATCCCGGTGCGGCTGTCGCTGGTCGCCTTTCATATCGCGGTCGCGGAGGCGATCACCCTGGTGGCGGTGCTGGCGCTGTTCCTGGTGGTGATGGTCTTCCTCTTCGGCACGCCGCCGGCGACGGCGATGTACGCGCCGCTGCTGATCGTCTTCCAGCAGACGATCGCCTTCACCCTGGGGCTGATCGCCGCGATCCTGACGGTCTTCCTGCGCGACACCAAGGAGTTCGTCGGCGTGGCGCTGTTCCTCTGGTTCTGGATGACCCCGATCGTCTACCTGATCGGCGACGTGCCGCTGATCATGCAGGCGATCCAGCCCTACAACCCGGCCTACTGGTTCGTCGAGGCCTGGCACCAGATCCTGGTCTACCGGCAGACGCCGGACTTCCTCGAGCTGGGAGCCAAGTTTGCCGGCACGCTGGTGCTCTGTATGCTGTTCCTGAAGTTGCTGGTGCACTGGGAACGCGATATCCGGGACTTCATCTAGACAGGCGACCAGACCAACGCGGGAGTCCCCCCGCGACGGAGCGGTGCGCGGCGCGCCCGGGCGGGCGCCCGAACGGCGACAACGGAGCGACAGGCGTTCATGATCGAGGTCGAAGGCGTCACGAAGGCTTATCGCATCTATCGCAGGAAGGCGGACTGGCTGAAGGAGCGCTTCCTGCGCCGGCCGCTGCACGAAACCAAGCTCGCCGTCAGGGACATCAGCTTCGCCGTCGGCCAGGGCGAAGTGCTGGGCATCATCGGCCGCAACGGAGCGGGCAAGTCGACGGTCCTCAAGCTGATCATGGGCGTCGCCATGCCGGACACGGGGACCGTGCGGGTCTCCGGACGCGTCACCGGCATGCTGGAGCTGGGAACCGGCTTCAATTCCGACCTGACCGGGCGGGAAAACATCGCCTTCAACGCCACCTTGCTGGGGATGACGCCGGAGGAGATCGCGGCCAAGCGCGAGGCCATCATCGCCTTCAGCGAACTGGGAACGGCGATCGACGACCCGATCCACACCTATTCCTCCGGCATGGTCGTCCGCCTGGCCTTCGCCATCGCGATCCACGCCGATCCCGCCTGCTTCGTCGTGGACGAGGCGCTGAGCGTGGGCGACGTGCACTTTCAGCAGAAGTGCATGCGGCGCATCAAGGAGTTCAAGGCGAACGGCGGCTCCATCGTGTTCGTCTCCCACGACCTGAACGCGGTCAAGGTGCTCTGCGACCGCGCCATCGTGCTGGAGGAGGGCGAGGTCGTCGCCAACGGCGACCCCGAGTTCGCGGTGAACCGCTACAACCGCATCATCGCCCGGATGGAGGGCGCGGACATCGACCTCGCCACGCCCGCCCTGGAAGCGCCCGAGCCTGACGCCGACGCGCCGGAAGCGGCCCCGTCCGCCCCGTCCGCCCCGTCCGCGCGGGCGGACAACGGCGCCGACAACATGCCGGAGTCGGGCAACGGCGGGGACCCCGCGCCGCCGCCGGGGCCGGACCCGCGCACGCGGGGGCGCAGCAGCTATGGCACCGGCGAGGTCGAGATCGTCTCGGGCCGGGTCCTGGGCGAGGAGTCCGGCGGCGCCGTGCTGGCCGCGGGCGAGACCGCGGTCATCGAGATCCGGGCCCGCGCGCGCCAGGCCATCGCCGGCGCCACGCTGGGAATCCTGATTCGCGACCGCTTCGGCCAGGACATCTTCGGCACCAACACCTACTACCTGGGCCAGACGGTGGACCTGGAGGCGGGGTGCGAGGCGGTGTTCCGCTTTCGCCAGCCGATGAACATCGGACCCGGCGTCTACTCGCTGACGGCGGCGCTGCACCGGGACGAGCACCACCTGGAGACCTGCTATCACTGGGTCGACAACCTGGCCGCCCTGGAGGTTGCCGGCTATGCCGGGCCGCGTTTCCAGGGGCTGTGCCGGCTTGAGCCGACCTTCACCATGACCGCGCGGCAGACCGTCGATGTTTGAAGCGAACAACCCCGAGATCGATGTCCGCCACCTGGCGGCGCGCGTGGACCTGGAGCTTGAGCGACCGCCCTACGAGCACGGTCGCACCCTTGCCACGGGCAGCGGCGAGACGGGAGAGGCAGACACGCAACCGGCACGCGCCGGCGGCGGCCAGCCCGCGCCCCCTCCACCGCCCGCGCCGGCGGGGCGACTGGTCCGCCTCAAGCAGCGCCTGCGCCGCGTGCCGGTGCTGGGCCCGGCCCTGGTGCGCGCCAACGCCTGGCAGCGGCGCGTCGGCCTGCGCCGACGCGTGCACGCCACGCCGCTGCTCGGCTTCGCGCTGCGCTGGGCGAAGAGCCTGCGCCTGCTGAACCGCACGCGGCAGGACGCGCGCACCGCGCTCGAACGGACCGACGACATCGCCGGACAGCTCGCACAGTTCAACTGGCAGATCGGCACGCTGCGCAACGAGTTCGCGAGCCTGTCGGCGCGGATGGACTGGGTCGACGGCGGCGTGGAGGGGACGGACGGGCAGACCCAGACGCTGGCGCGCCGCGAGGAGTCCCTGCGCGCCTTCGTCGAGGATGCCTTCGCCCGCATCGAGGATCTCAAGGCGGAGGTCGACAGCGTCACGGCTCGCGTGGAGTCGGATCTGCGGGCACATTTCGACGGCGCCCTTCGGGGTACGATCGAGGACTTCACCGCACGCCTGGAGGAGGTCAAGGACGACTATCGCGGCCGCGACGATGATGTCGCCTCGCAGGTCCAGCAGCTCGCCGAGCGCCAGGACGACCTGCGGCGGCATATCGACGGCGCCATCCAGGGCACGGTGAGCGACTTCACCGCGCGGCTGGAGGGCGTGAAGGGCGAGTATCGCGGGCGCGACGAGGAGCTGTCGTCGCTGCTGCGCGAGTTCGGCGAGCGGCTGCACCGCCTGGCGGACCGGGCCGACCTGCTGCACGGCGACGTGCTGTTCCAGCAGCGTCGCCTCGACAAGATGCTGGCGCAGGGACCGGCGCCCGCCAAAGGCGACGCGGCGTTGCCCGCCTCCTCGGCGTCCGGCGCCTCGGAATCGCACGTTCCCAACCGCTTCGACCAGTTCTACGAGGCCTTCGAGGACCGTTTCCGCGGCCGGCGGGAGGAGATCAAGCAGCGTCAGCAGGTCTACCTGGAGGCCATCCGCGAGGCCCGCGCCGGCACGGCGGCCCGGCCGGTTCTGGACATCGGCTGCGGGCGCGGTGAATGGCTGGAGCTGTTGGGGGAACAGGACCTCACCGCCTATGGCATCGACATCAACGCGATGGCCGTGGAGGCGTGCCGGGGCCACGGCCTGGACGCGCGCGAGGCCGACATGATGGCCCACCTCGCCGACTGCGAGGATGCGGCGCTGGGTGCGATCACCGCCTTCCACCTGATCGAGCACCTGCCCGTCGACACCCTGCTGGCGCTGCTGGACGAGGCGCGGCGGACGCTGGCGCCCGACGGCGTGCTGATCCTGGAGACGCCGAACCCGGAGAACTTGATCGTCGGCGCCCACACCTTCCACAACGACCCGACGCATCGGGCGCCGATCCCGCCCTCGGTGGCCCGCTTCATGGCCGAGCAGCGCGGCTTCACCGACGTGCGCATCCGCCGCCTGCATCCGAACGAGAGCGTCCCGCCGCTGCCCGAGGAAGGCGAGATCGGCCGGCGGCTCAACGAATTGCTCTATGGCCCCCAGGACTACGCCGTGATCGCCCGTCGGCCGTAGCGCAGCGGCGGCCTCACAACCGGATCAGCACCAGCACCGCCGTCACGACGATGGGGCTGAGAAGGGTCGAGGCGATGACCACGGCCGAGGCCAGCTCGACATGGCCGCGGAACTCGGCGGCGAAGATTGCCACCAGAACGCCGACCGGCGCACAGGCGCCCACGATCAGCAGGTGCTCGACACCTTGCGGCAGCGGCACCACCAGCAGCACCAGCGCCGTCAGCGCCGGCGCCAGGAGCAGCCGCAATCCCACCGCGATACCGGCGGAGCGCAGCGGCACCCGCAGGTCGTTGGCGGCAAGCTGGGCGCCCAGGGCGAACAGCGCGATGCCGACATAGCCCTGGCCCAGCGTCTCCATCGGCGTCTCGATCACCCGCGGCAAGCGCCAGTCCAGCGCGTTCAGCCCCAGGCCCAGCGCCACCGCCGGGATCATCGGCGTGGCGAACAGCGTCTTCACGTGCTTGCGCACGCCGCCCTGCGGTCCCGCGAACAGCAGCGGCGCGGCGACCAGGATGACCACGGCGTAGATGGAGGTGATCACCACCTGGTGGATCACCAGCTCGCTGCCAAAGGCCAGCTCGATCACCGGGATGCCGTAGTTGCCGCTGTTCGGGAAGGCGCAGGCGATGGCCACCACGGCGCGCAGGTCGCGGGCCAGGCCCAGCCCCTTGCCGACCCACCAGCCCAGCGCCAGCAGGAGCGGGAACTGCACCAGGGTGAAGGCCGCCGCCCCCTGCACCTGGCTGAGCGGGATCGTGGCCTGCGACAGCGTCACCACGATGAAGCAGGGGAAGGTGGCATAGACCAGCAGGCGGTTCAGCGTGGTGACGTCGAAGCGCGCCCACTTCTGCAGGCCATAGCCCGCCGCGGCCAGCAGCACGATCGGCAGGGTGATCCGGGTGACGACCTCGAAGAGGATGGACATGACGTCGGGCACGGCTGGGACTGGTATGGCTGCGCCCCAGGGTGCACATGCGTGGCGCGCGGGCAAGCGGTCGCCGGGCATGGCAGCCCTGCTTCTTGTTGTCGCTCGCGGGCTTGCCCGCGACCGGAAGGTTTTCCCGGCACTTGTGCAGAGAAGCGTTCGAGGCGCGGGCAAGCCCGCGCCCCGCCGTATTCTAAAGCCGAATGACCGGAAAAAGCGTCGACGGCGCGGCAATGGCCTCCTGCGCCGCGATCAGGGCCAGTTCGCGCCGCCCCACCGCCTGCGTGGCCAGCAGGATCGCGTGGACGCTGGCGGCACTGGCGGCCAGGGCCTCGGCCACTTCGGCGCCCTTGACCAGATGTCCGGCGAACAGCCCGGCCAGCGCGTCGCCGGCGCCGTTGGGCGCCACCGGAAAGGTCAGGCGCGGCACGGTCACCGCCCAGGCGCCCGCGCCCGTCACCGCCAGCACCTCCAGCGCCGCCGCCCCGGCCGGCAGCGAGCTGACCAGCACTGTCCCCGGCCCGCGCGCCAGCACCTCGCGCGCCGCCCTCACGGCCTCGTCGCGGCCCTCGACGGCGCGACCGACGATGCGGCCCAGTTCCCAGGCATTCGGGGTCACCACGTCGGCGCGGAGCACGGCCTCCTCGACGAAGAAGCGCGCGATCTCCGGCTTCACGTAGAGGCCCGGCCCGGCGTCCCCCATCACCGGGTCGAGGAAGAACAGCGCCCCTGGATTGGCGGCCCGCACCCGCTCGACCGCGCGCAGCACCGCCGGCCCCTGCTCGGCCGCGCCGAGGTAGCCGGCCAGCACCGCCCGGCAATCGCCGAGGACTCCGCGCGCCGCCAGACCGGCCATCAGGTCGTCGATCTCCGCCGTCGGCGCCACGCGACCGGTGCAGGCGCCGTAGCCGGGATGGTTGGAGAAGGCCACGGTATCCACCTGCCACGCCTCGACCCCCAGCCGGCGCAGGCAGAACCCGGCGGCGTCGTTGCCCACATAGCCATAGGCGACGTGGGAATTGAGGATGAGCACGGCGGCGTGGCTCACGGGTCTGTTCGCAATCCCTGTTGACAGTACACGCACGCCAGATAATGTATCTGGTAAATGGATTGGGAACACCCGGTCGGCGTTGGGCCCCGGCTTCGGCTGGGGCTCTTCGCTTTCATGTCAAAATAAGCGTCGTGACACCGGGAGTTTCAGATTTTTCCGATAGCACCCTGAATTTTTGCTTCAATATCTGGATCGCCCGACTGGAACTTTCCCCACCATCCAAATAGTATCGGCCAAGCGGTCGCGCGAGCAAATCTGCAATCTGAAGACCAGTGGAGTTGACTTTCTTATCAGCCATTACAATATAAAAAGAACAATATCTTGCAGTTTTGTCACATTGGCAGATTCTATTGAATGATTCCTCAAGATAATCGTCTTCTTTCTTCCCACGGCTCTCACAAACAATTGGCATTCTCACCCCAAATTGTCGATCCGATCCTATAATCCGATTCGCCAATCCGAGATTGTTGCGCAAGGCGAAAAGATACGGGTTGTCGCGGTTGTTTTCGCCCCTCCGGAACTCCCGCTTGTCGATGACTGAAGCGGCGACCTGGAAACGCGCCCCCTGGATGAAGCTGTTCAAATCACTGAAAAAACGCTCGCGAACGGTCTGGTCAAACAAAATATCGAAGAGTGATTGTGATTTTCTTATCTCCCGCTCATGAAACACCACCATGTCGTGGTCAAAATACGTAAATTTCAAATTCTGAAATTCCGGAACGATGCTTCGTATGTATTCTTCTTTATCGAATATACAAAATGCCAGAACGAATATAAAGAAAACTGGGTCTCTCTGCTCAAGATTGTGGTCTCCGCTTTCGTCGACATAAATTACATACTCGCCAAAAGGGCCGATGCTGCCTGACATATAGAATTCCTCCAGTGCAGACTCGGCGGCATACACTATATTCGTGCAATTGAAAAGGATCGCATTCGCGGAACGTGTGGCCGACTCCGTCCCGCCTTGCGACAGCGCGCGCAAGGTTTATAGTGCGCCGCGGCAAAACCGTTGCACATCGAGACAGCCGGGAGGTCCCATGAGCAAGCTCCCCGCCGCGCGCCCCCGCCGCAGCGTGCTGTACATGCCGGGCTCCAACGCCCGGGCGCTGGAGAAGGGGCGCACGCTGCCCGCCGACGCCCTGATCCTGGACCTGGAGGACGCCGTCGCCCCCGACGCCAAGGAGACCGCGCGCCGGCAGGTCGTCGAGGCGGTCCGGGCCGGCGGCTACGGTCGGCGCGAGCTGGCGATCCGGGTCAACGGGCTGGACACCGACTGGGGCGCCGAGGACGTCGCGGCCGCGGCGACCTCCGGCGCCGACGCCATCCTGCTGCCCAAGGTCGAAAGCGCGGCGATGGTGCACGACCTGGAGGCGCGCATGAAAAAACACGGCGCGCCGGACGACATGGCCATCTGGGTGATGATGGAGACGCCGCTGGGCATCCTGCACGCCGAGGAGATCGCCGCCGCGAGCGACCGCCTGGCGGTGCTGGTGATGGGGACCTCGGACCTGGTGAAGGACCTGCAGGCCGCTCACACGCCCGAGCGCCTGCCGGTGCTGACGGCGCTGTCCTGGTGCGTGCTGGCCGCTCGCGCCCACGGCCGCGCCATCGTCGACGGCGTGCATCTGGACCTGCAGGACATGGAGGGCTTCGAGGCCCACTGCCGCCAGGGGCTGGAGCTGGGCATGGACGGCAAGACGCTGATCCACCCCAAGACCGTCGAGCCCGCCAACCGCATCTTCGCCCCCAGCGACGAGGATGTGGAACAGGCCCGCCGCATCATCGAGGCCCACGCCGAGGCGCGGAAGCAGGGCCAGGGCGTGGTCGTCCTCGACGGCAAGCTGATCGAGAACCTGCACGTCGAGAACGCCCAGCGCCTTGTCGCCCTGGCCGAGGCCATCCAGGCGCGCGAGGCGGAGCAGGCGTCGGGATGAGACAGGCTCATGCTTCGACAAGCTCAGCATGAGGGGTCGGAGCAAGCGTGACCCGAAAGTATCTTCCCAAGGCCTCGTCCTGAGCTTGTCGAAGGACGATATCGCAACACGCACCTGAAACCATGACCAAGACCATCGCCGGCAACTTCTTCGAGGACTTCCACCCGGGCCAGCGGCTGCCGCACGCCACGCCGCGCACGGTGAGCGAGGGCGACGCGGCGCTGTACATGGCGCTCACCGGCGGGCGCTTCGCGCTGGCCTCGTCCGACGAGGCGGCGCGCGCGCTGGGCTACCGCCGGGCGCCGGTGGACGACCTGCTGGCCTTCCATGTGGTCTTCGGCAAGAGCGTGCCGGACATCTCGCTCAACGCCATCGCCAACCTGGGCTATGCCGGCGGGGTGTTCGAGCAGCCGGTCTATCCCGGCGACACGCTGTCCACCACCTCCGAGGTCATTGGCCTGAAGCAGAACTCCAACGGCAAGACCGGCACGGTCTATGTCCGCTCGATCGGCCGCAACCAGCGCGGCGAGACCGTGCTGGACTATGTGCGCTGGGTCATGGTGCGCAAGCGCGACCCCGAGAGCCCGGCGCCCGAGCCCCATGTCCCGCAACTGCCGGAGGCCGTGCCGGCGGCCGACCTCTTCCTGCCCACCCACGTCGACTTCGCGGCCTACGACACCGCCTGGTCGGGGCAGCCCCATCTCTTCGAGGACTATGCCGTCGGCGAGCGGATCGACCACGTCGACGGCATGACCATCGAGGAGGCCGAGCACCAGATGGCGACGCGGCTGTACCAGAACACCGCGCGGGTGCACTTCAACCAGCACGCGGAGAAGGACGGCCGTTTCGGCCGACGGATCGTCTATGGCGGACACGTCATTTCGCTGGCCCGCGCGCTGTCGTTCAACGGCCTGGGCAACGCCGTGACCCTTGCCGCCATCAACGGCGGGCGGCACACCAACCCCAGCTTCGCCGGCGACACCATTTATGCCTGGTCGCAGGTGCTGGACACCCACGAAATCCCCGGCCGGCACGACGTGGGCGCCCTGCGCCTGCGCACCGTCGCCACGAAGGACCGGCCCTGCCACGACTTCCCCTTCAAGGACGCGGAGGGGCGTTACGACCCGGCGGTGGTGCTGGACCTCGACTACACCGTGCTGATGCCGCGGCGGGGCTGAGGCGGCGCCGCCCGCCTACTTCTGGAACACATAGCTCCCCGGCGCGTCGGCCAGCGGCGGCAGTCCGGCCTCGGCGTTGCCCATCTCCGGCGGCTTCACCTTGTTGCCCGAGCGCGCGGCCAGCCAGGCCCGCCATTCCGGCCACCAGCTTCCGTCCTTCTTCTCCGCGCTGGCGCACCAGGTGTCCGGGTCCCGGTAGGGCTCTTCCTCGGCCGCCGTGTGCACCCGGTAGTGCCGGCCCTTGTGCCCCGGCTCGCTGACGATGCCGGCGTTGTGGCCGCCGGTGGTCAGCACGAAGGTGATCTCGGTGTCGCTCAGCAAGTGGATCTTGTAGACCGAGCGCCAGGGCGCGATGTGGTCCTTCTCGGTGCCGACCGAGAAGATCGGGGCCCTGATGTCGGTCAGCGCCACCGGCCGGCTGTGCACCTCGTAGCGGCCGTTGGCCAGATCGTTCTGCAGGAACAGCCGGCGCAGGTACTCCGCGTGCATGCGGTAGGGCATGCGCGTGGCATCGGCGTTCCAGGCCATGAGGTCGAACATGGGCTGGCGCTCGCCCAGCATGTACTCGGTCACCATGCGCGACCAGATCAGGTCGTTGGAGCGCAGCATCTGGAAGGCGCCGGCCATCTGCTTGGTGTCCAGATAGCCCTGCGCCCACATGGTGTCCTCCAGGTAGCTGACCTCGCTTTCGTCGATGAACAGTTCCAGTTCGCCGGGCTCGGTGAAGTCCACCTGGGTGGCGAAGAAGCTCAGCGTGGCGAAGCTGTCGTCGCCGTCGCGCGCCATGCGCGCCGCCTCGATCGCCAGCAGCGTGCCGCCGATGCAGTAGCCCACGGCGTGGATCTTGCGCTCGGGCACGATGTCCTGGATCGCGCGGGTCACGTACTCGATGCCGTTGCGCCGGTAATCCTCCATCGAGAGGTCGCAGTCTTCTTCCCCCGGATTGCGCCAGGACAGGCAGAACACCGTGTGCCCCTGGTCGCGCAGCCAGCGGATCAGCGAGTTCTCGGGCGAGAGGTCGAGAATGTAGTACTTCATGATCCAGGCCGGCACGATGAACACCGGCTCGGGGTGCACCCGCTCGGTGCTGGGCTCGTATTGGATCAGCTCGACCAGGCGGTTGCGGTAGACCACCTTGCCCGGCGTGACGGCGACCGCCTCGCCGGGGCGGAAGTTCTCGGCGCCCACCGGCGGCTCCCCGATCAGCCGGCGGCGCGTGTCCTCCAGAAAGTTCTGCAGGCCCTCGACGAAGTTGGTGCCACCCTTGCGCAGCGTCGTCTCGATGACCTGCGGGTTGGTCGCCGGAAAGTTCGACGGCGCGACCACGTCCAGCATCTGCCGCACCGCGAACTGCGTGCGCGCCTCGTGCTCGCCGGAGACGCCGCGGATGCCCTCCACCGCGTTCCACCACCACTGCTGGTAGAGCAGGAAGCTCTGATACATCATGTTGAACGGCCACACCCGCCAGCGTTCGTCGTCGAAGCGGTGGTCATGCGGCAGCGGCTGGATGCACGGCGGCGTCCGCGGATCGGCGGCATACTCCCCGGCATAGGTCGCCAGCCGGGTGGCCTTGCGCAGCGCCTTCACCCCCAGTTCCATCTGCTTGCCGGGCGAGATGGCCAGGTGGAAGGCCCAGTCCGCGAAGGCCTGGCCCACCGAGGCCGGCGAGAGGTTGGCCGTCAGGCGGCCCATGTTGGCGTGGACCAGCCGGTCCAGCACGCCGGTGCCCATGGGCATGGGAATCACCGAGCGCGGTCCCGCCTCGACGTCCTGTTCCTCGCGCGAGGGCTCGCGCGCCGGGGTGCGGGGCGCGGGCGCGGTGCTGCGTCTGCGCTCGCGCGGCCGGTGGCTGGCCGGATGCGGCGCGGTGGGGTGGGCCGCCGAGCCGGCGCCATTGCCGCCACGCTCCGTCGGGCTGGGGGTCTCGCCGCCGTCTTGCGCCATGCTGCATGTCTCCTGAAAGCGATGCATCCATCCCCGTAAACGCATCACAGTCTAGTTTTGTTGCGTTGCAGCACGATTGATCCAGCGCAGACCGCGCCGCGACGTGATGTCGCCGGCCGCCTCACCGGACCGTCCGAAAAGCCGGCCTCACGGGATTTTGAAGATCGATGTGGCCGCAAGCCCGCTTCCGGCTTCTTACCTGACGGTCAGGCGAAAAGGCCGCGCTGCACAGAGCGGCAACGTCATTCGACTCCATTTCACAAAACACCGGAGGCCATCATGAGCGCGCCGAAACACGGCTTTAACCTGCACACCAAGGAAACCGCGCCGGAGGCGTCCAAGCCGCTGATGGAGCAGGTGGAGAAGGGCTTCGGCTTCGTCCCCAACATCTTCAAGGTGTTCGCCGAGTCGCCGGCGGCGGCCGAGGCCTACATGACGCTGAACGGCATCCTGCGCAACAAGACCGCCTTCACCACGCAGGAGCAGGAGGTGCTGTTGCTGGCGATCAGCGAGAAGAACGGCTGCGGCTACTGCGTGGCGGCGCACACCGGGTCGGCCGAGCGCGCCCAGGTCGACGACGCCGTGATCGAGGCCCTGCGCGGCGGCCAGCCGCTGCCGGATCAGAAGCTGAACGCGCTCGCCACCTTCGCCTGCGCGCTGATCGAGAAGAAGGGCTGGGTCTCCGACGACGACATCCAGGCCTTCCTCGACGCCGGCTACACGCGTCAGCACGTGCTGGACGCGCTGGTGGCGCTGTCGATGAAGACGATCTCCAACTACACCAACCACATCGTCGACACGCCGCTGGACGAGCCGCTGCAGGCCAAGGCCCTGAAGAAGGCGAGCTGAGGCAAGGCCCACTTGGCGCGGGGCAGGGGAGGTGCCGCAACCCTCCCCCTTCCAAACTTCCGCGGCGGCCGCTCTGGCGCGAGGGCATTGTCGCCGCGGGGGTGTCGGCCTCATGTTTCGACAGGCTCAACATGAGGGTGGCCTGATCCGCGCGACGGACACGTTCCCTCATCCTGGCTCGCTGAAGTCTCACTCCCGGCCTGTCGAAGCCTCATCCTGAGCCTGTCGAAGGATGAGGACGCCATCGAAGCAAGGCGCGGCCTCATGTTTCGACAGGCTCAACATGAGGGTGGCCTGATCCGCGCGACGGACACGTTCCCTCATCCTGGCTCGCTGAAGTCTCACTCCCGGCCTGTCGAAGCCTCATCCTGAGCTTGTCGAAGGATGAGATCACGCTTGGCACGAAACTGAGCCCTATTTCACGGATGTCTCCATAGCGAACGGAATGCCCGCCCGCGAGGGCGCAACCCCGGGCACATCGGTGAGCCCATGACCTACCTGCCCAGCCAGCCGAACGCGACGCTGATCGACGCCTTCAAGGCGGACCCGGACATCGCCGAGCCGCTCCACCAGTTCGCCCAGGCGCTGATGCGCGGGCCCTCCCCCTTCACCCCCGGCGAGCGCGAGCTGATCGCCATCCGCGTCTCGCAGGCCAACGGTTGCGCGTACTGCCGGGAGTCGCACACCGCCGCCGCGCGCGAGCTGGGGATCGCGGACAGCCTGCTGGAGGCCGTGACCCGCGCCGCGCCGGAGGTGCCGGACAAGCTCGCGCCCGTGCTGGCCTATGTCGACAGGCTGAACCGGGCGCCCGAATCGGTGAGCCAGGCCGATGTCGACGCCATCCTGGCCGCCGGCTGGGACGAGTCGGCGGTGCGCCACGCCGCGATCGTCTGTGGCTTCTTCAACCTGATGAACCGCTGGGTCGCCGGTCTGGGCATCGAGAGCGACCCGCGGACCGTCGCCCTGGCCGGCCGGATGCTCGCCGGCGAGGGCTACGCCGCCGTGTCGAAGCTCCTGGCGTCCTGAGCCACCCCCTCCGACCCGCCGCCGCACCGGTGGCGTCGTTGACTCGCCGGCGCCGTCGGTCTATGTCGGTTTTCACACCTTCTTCGCTGTGGTGCAGCAAAAGGCGTCGGCGCGACACGCCGCCCTGCGACCCGCTGGCCCGGCGACAACGAGACGGCGCGTGAGGAGAGAGGCCTTGAGCAGCACGGAACGCCCGCTGTCCCCGCATCTTCAGGTCTACCGCCCACAGCTCACCTCGGTCCTGTCCATCCTGCACCGGCTCACCGGCGTCTTCCTGGCGCTCGGCATGATGCTGCTGGTGTGGTGGCTGGTCGCGGCGGCCAGCGGCCCGGAGGCCTTCGCCACCGCGCAGGGTTTCATCGGAAGCTGGCTCGGCTACCTGCTGCTGTTCGGCTGGTCGGTGGCGCTGTTCTATCATCTCTGCAACGGCATCCGGCACCTGGCCTGGGACGCCGGCTACGGCTTCGAGCTGGAAAACGTTTACCGCAGCGGCTGGGCGGTGATCCTGGGCACCGGCGTGCTGACGGTAGCGGCCTGGGTCCTGGGCCTGCTGGCCCTCTAAGGCGACGGGGGGAGGAACGATGAAGAGCATGCGCACCCCGATGGCCCGGGTCCGCGGGCTGGGCTCGGCCAAGGACGGCACCGGGCACTGGTGGGCCCAGCGGCTGTCCGCGCTGGCGCTGATCCCCCTGACGGTCTGGTTCGTCGCCTCGGTGATCGCCATGGCCGGCGCCGAGCACGCGGCGATGCGGGCCTGGGTAGCCTCGCCGGTGGTGGCCGGCCTGCTGATCCTGCTGATCGTCGCGACATTTTACCACGCCGTCCTCGGTTTGCAGGTCGTCGTCGAGGACTATGTCCATTACGAGGGCATCAAGTTCGGGGCCATCATCGCGCTGAAGGGCCTGGGCATCGTGCTGGGCCTGGCGGCGATCCTGGCCGTGTTGACCATCCTGTTCCGTGGCTGAGGCAGACATGAGCAAGACCGACCCCGAAAAGAGCGAGACGGCCGCCGCCGGCGCCGGGAAGAAGACCTCGGCGGGCAGCAAGAGCGCGGCCGGCAAGACCGGCACGGCCAAGGCCGCGGCCTCGAAATCCCAGTCGGGCAAGAGCGCGGGGACGGGCGCGGGGTCGAAGGGGAATGCGGCGGCCAAGGGCTACGGCCGCAACGGCGCCGACGCCGGCCGCTGGCCCGCCCCGGCGATCGGCGACCGGGCCTATCCGATCCACGACCACACCTACGACGTGGTGGTGGTGGGCGCCGGGGGCTCCGGGCTGCGCGCCACGCTGGGCTGCGTCGAGGCCGGGCTGAAGACGGCCTGCATCACCAAGGTCTTCCCGACGCGCAGCCACACCGTGGCGGCACAGGGCGGCATCTCGGCGGCGCTCGGCAACATGGGCGAGGACGACTGGCGCTGGCACATGTACGACACCGTCAAGGGGTCGGACTGGCTGGGCGACCAGGACGCCATCGAGTACATGACCAAGGAGGCGATCCCGGCGATCGTCGAGCTGGAGCACTATGGCGTCCCCTTCTCGCGCACCGAGGAAGGCAAGATCTACCAGCGCCCCTTCGGCGGCATGACCACCGATTACGGCAAGGGCACGGCCCAGCGGACCTGCGCAGCCGCCGACCGCACCGGGCACGCCATGCTGCACACGCTCTACCAGC
>CAZLNO010000087.1:0-17780 GCA_964561005.1 uncultured Rhodovibrionaceae bacterium
CTTCGCCATGACCGTCGGCGTGCGCACGACGTGCGGCGCGATGCGCCGGCGCGCCGCCAGGATGTCCTGCAGATGAACCGCCAGTTCCGGCATGGCCCCGTTCCTTCCCCCGTGCGGTGTGCCCTTGGGCGAAGGAACAGCACGCGGCGCGGGGGCGTCAAGCCTGAAGCCGCCCCGGCGGCGGATTCGCATAGGGCTTGCCATGTGGCATGAAAGCAACCATCCTTTGACAAATAGCAGAAAGCGATTCCATGCTGCGGCTTCATCTCGTCGAGACGACTCACGCCAGCCCGGGCACCGACCGCATCACCGATCAGGAGGCGGCGGCGATGGCGCGCGCGGCGGTCAACCTCTTCGCCCGCTGGGGGCTGACCGACGCGCAGGCCTGCGTGCTGCTGGGCGGCATCTCGCCGCGCACCTGGGCGCGCTGGAAGGCCGGCGACATCGGCCGCCTGCCGCGCGACCTCAAGGCGCGGCTGTCCAACCTCATGGGCATCCACAAGGCGCTGCGCATCATCTTCCGCGAGCCCGAGCGGGCCTATGCCTGGATCGCGCGGCCGAACGCGGCCTTCGGGGGGCGCAGCGCGCTGGAGGTCATGCTGAACGGCGAGCTGACCGACCTGATGCGCGTGCGCCGCTACCTCGACGCCGAGCGGGGCGCCTGGTGACCACCGGCGCCGTGCCGCCGGACGACCCGCCGCTGACGCGCGTGGCCTGGCCGGCGGCCTACCGCATCATCCGCGCCCGCTTTCCGCCCGTCGACCTCTTCGAGGACATCGCCGACCCGGCCGACTGGGAGGCCATTGCCGCGGCCGAGGCCAAGACCAACCCGCGGGTGGCCGAGAGCGTCGGCGCGCTCGACCTCGTGCCGCCGGAGCGGCGGGTCGCCGGCCCCGGCGCGTCCTGGGTCATGGCACCCTTCGTCCACGTCTCGCCGGATCGGCGAAGCCGTTTTTCCGATGGCGGCCACGGCGTCTACTACGCCGGCGACCGCTTCGAGGTGGCGGTGTTCGAGACCATCCACCACCACGGCCGCTTCATGGCCGCGACCGCGCAGGCGCCGGGCTGGACCTCGGAGTTCCGCGAGCTGGTCGGGCCGGTCGACGCCGAGCTGCACGACCTGCGCGACGCGCCCGCCTTCGCCGCCTGCCTCGACCCGGACGACTACGGCCCGTCGCAGGCGCTCGGCCGACGGCTGCGCGCGGGCGGCTCGGACGGCCTCGTCTATCCCAGCGTGCGCTGTCCCGGCGGCGACTGCCTCGCGGCCTTCTGGCCCGATGTCGTCGGCGTCCCGACACCGGGCCGGCACCTTGCCTACCACTGGGACGGCACGCGCGTGGGCCGCGTCCGCGACCTCGCCAGCGGGCAGGTGTTCGAGGTGGAGGCGTAGCGGCGCGTCAGCCCGCCGCCAGGGCCTTCGCCGCCGCCAGCACCTTGTCCACGTGACCGTCGACCTTGACCTTGCGCCAGGCCTGGCGGACCACGCCCTCGGCGTCGAGCAGGAAGGTGGAGCGCTCGATGCCCATGGTCTTCTTGCCGTACATGTTCTTTTCCTTCCACACGCCGAAAGCCTGGCACAGCGTGCCGTCCTCGTCGGCGATCAGCGGGAAGGGCAGCTCGTGCTTGGCCTTGAACTTGTCGTGCTTTTTCACGGAATCCCTGGAGACGCCGACCACGTTGATGCCCGCGTCGGTGACGTCCTGCCAGGCGTCGCGAAAGCCGCAGGCCTCCTTGGTGCAGCCGGGGGTATCGTCCTTCGGGTAGAAGTAGATCACCGTCGGCCGCCCCTTCAGCTCGGCCAGGGAGATCTCGCCGCCGCCGTCGCGCGGCAGGGTGAAGTCGGGCGCGCGATCGCCGACGTCGACGCTCATGCTTGCCTCTCCTCGTTCCGCGTTTCCCCCTCCGGCGCCGCCGGCCCGGCCGGCGTCGGAACGTGACGCGCGAAGATATGGCGCACCCTCTCCGCCGTGGCCAGCACCCGCCGGCGCAGGGCCTCGAAATCGTCGGCGCCGCAGGCCGCGGCGAGCTGCGCCTTCAGCCCCTCCGGCGCCCGGTTCTCGTCGAAGCCGTCGCCGGCCAGCAGCCGCAGCAGCCCCTGCACCCGGCGCATCAGCCGCGTGGCGTCGATGAGGCTGTCGGCCTCCGCGCGGTCGAGCAGGCCGGCGTCGGCCAGGCGGGCGAAGGCGTCCTGGGTGTTCTCCGCCAGCACTTCCGGATGGTCGTGGGCGTGGCGGAGCTGCAAGGTCTGCGCCAGGAACTCCAGGTCGATCAGCCCGCCGCGCAGGTACTTCACCTGCCAGTCGCTCCTGGCCGGGTGCTCGCGGGCGATGCGTTCGCGCATGTCGACGACGGCGGCGAGCAGCTTGTCCGGATCGCGCGGGGCGGTCAGCACCGCCCGCACCTCGGCGGCGATGCGCGCGCAAAAGTCGGAGTCGCCCAGGATCGGCCGGGCGCGGGTGAGGGCCATGTGCTCCCAGGTCCAGGCCTCGCCGCCGTCGCCGTAGTAGCGGCGGAAGCCGGCCAGCGAGCCCACCAGCGGCCCCGCGTTGCCCGAGGGCCGCAGCCGCATGTCCACCTCGTAGAGCTGGCCCTCCCCGGTCAGCGCGGTGACGGCGTTGATGAAGCGCTGCGCCAGGCGCGTCAGGTAGCGGCCGGGCTCCAGCGGCTTGGGTCCGTCGGACTCGGCGACGCCCTCGGCGCTCTCGCCCAGGAACACCAGGTCGAGGTCGCTGGCGATGGTCAGCTCGCGCCCGCCCAGCTTGCCCAGCGCCAGCACCGCCAGGCCGGGGCCGGGCAGGTGGCCGTGCTTGCCCGCGAACTCGGCGGCGACGCGGGGATGGAGCGCGGCCAAGGCGGCCTCGGCCACGTCGCTCAGCGCGCGCCCCGCCTCGTCGACGTCGGCCGTGGCCTCCAGCATGTGGACGCCGACCTGGAACTTGCGGTCGTGCACCCAGCGCCGCACCAGGTCGAGCACGTCCTGCAGGTCGCGGGCGTCGACCAGCCGGCCCCGCAGCTCGGCCTCCAGCGCGTCGCGATCGGGCAGCGGGGCGTAGAAGTCCGGGTCCAGCACCGCCTCCAGCAGCCCCGGAAAGCGGCTCAGATGCTCGGCCAGCGCCGGCGCCCCGCCGACGATGGCGGCCAGGAGGTCGAGCAGCCTGGGGTTGGCGTGGAGCATCGAGAAGAGCTGCACGCCCGCCGGCAGCCCGGCCAGGAACTCGTCGAACTTGGCCAGCGCCGCGTCGGGATGGCCGGTGCGGCCCAGCGCCTCCAGCAGCGTGGGGATCAGCTCGGTCAGGAACTCGCGGGCGCGGCGACTGCGCGTGGCGCGGTAGCGGCCGCGGTGCCAGTTGGCGACGATGTGGAACACCCGCTCGCCGTCGGCGAAGCCCAGGCGGCCCAGTGTCTCCAATGTCTCCGGGTCGGGCTCGCCGCCGGTGAACACCAGGTTGCCGGGCCCGGACAGCGTCGGCTCCTCCTCGAACAGCGCGGCGTAGCGGTCCTCCACCAGGTGCAGACGGTGCAGCAGGTCGCTCTGGAACAGCTCCGGGTCGTCGTAGCCCAGGAAGGCCGCCACCTCGGCGAGGCCCCGCGCGTCGGCCGGCAGCGTCTGCGTCTGCTGGTCGCCGATCATCTGCAGGCGGTGCTCCAGCCGCCGCAGGTAGGCGTAAGCCTCGGCCAGCGCCTCGGCGTCCGCCCCCGACACGTGCCCGGCGGCGGCCAGCGCGCGCAGCGCCTCGACGGTGCGCGGCGAGCGCAGGCCGGGGGCGCGGCCGCCCCAGATGAGCTGCTGCGTCTGGACGTAGAACTCGATCTCGCGGATGCCGCCGCGGCCCAGCTTGATGTTGTGCCCCGCCACGGCGACCGTGCTGCCGCCGCGATGGGCGTGGATCTGCCGCTTGATGGAATGGACGTCCTGGATCGCCCAGAAGTCCAGGTGCTTGCGCCAGACGAAGGGGCGCAGCGCGCGCAGGAAGGCATGGCCGACCTTGAGGTCGCCGGCGCAGGCGCGCGCCTTGATCATCGCCGCGCGCTCCCAGTTCTGGCCCTGGCTCTCGTAGTACGTCTCCGCCGCCGCCACGGGGATCGCCAGCGGCATCGCCGCCGGGTCCGGGCGCAGCCGCAGGTCCACCCGCGCCACGTAGCCGTCGCGCGTCTTCTCCTCCAGCAGCTCGACGAGCTGCCGGGTCAGGCGGACGCTGAACTCGTGCACGTCCTTGCGGCCGTGGTAGCGCAGCTGCTCGGTCTCGTAGAGCACGATCAGGTCGATGTCGGAGGAGTAGTTCAGCTCCCGCGCGCCCAGCTTGCCCAGCGCCAGCACGGTGATGCCGCAGTCGGTCGTGGGATGCCGGGGTTCCGCCAGCTCCAGGTCGCCGCGCGCCGCCGCCCGGCGCAGCAGGAAGGCCAGCGCCGCGTCCACCGCCGCGTCGGCGAAATCGGAGAGCGCCGCCGTCACCCGGTCCAGATCCCACACGCCGGTCATGTCGGCCAGCGCCACGCCCAGCGCCGTCACCCGTCGCGCCCGGCGCAGGGCGGCCTTGCAGGCGTCCAGGCCGTCGGCCGTGCCCGCCGCCTCGGCCAGCCCGTGACGCAGTTCGGTCAGCACCGCCTCCGGTCCGCGCATCAGCAGGTCGCGGAAGGCGGCCATATCCGCCAGGATGCACCGCGTCAGAAAGGGGCTGTTGGCGAACACCGCCGCGAGCAGCGCATGGCCTTTCGGGTCCGCCGCCAGATCCCGCGCGAAGGCCGCCAGCGCCGCGTCGTCCAGGCGCGCGGTTTCGGCCTCCCATTCCGCAAAGGCGTTCGCGGCCCTCTCGCCACTGCCGGGCTTGGGAAGCGTTTCCAGGGTGGACAGAAGATACAGCGTCTGCGACATGCCTTGCGCCCGGTTCCGGGGGAGCCTGCGCCGAGGCGCGGTCGAAGGTCAAGCACGTGCGGCGGGAGACAGCGAACCGCATGCTTAAACGCAGTGCCCGCATCGGGCTGGAGGTCATCGCCGCGCTTGTCGCGATCGCGGTGATCGCCACCGGCGTCCTGGCCTGGCGCGCCAGCCAGGGGCCGGTCACGCTCGACTTCCTCACGCCCCGGCTGGAAGCGGAGCTGAGCGGGATGCGCGAGGGGGTCGCCGTCGAGGTCGGCGGCACCGTGCTGGCCTGGAACGGCTGGCCGGCGACCTTCGCCCTGCGCCTGACCGATCTGCGCGTCACCGCCGGCGAAGGCCAGACGGTGAGGGTCCCCGCCGTGGACTTGCGCCTGAACCTGACGGCGCTGCTGAACGGCACGGTGGCGCCCACCAGCATCACCGCGCGCGGCGCCCGCCTGACGATCGTGCGGGCGCCGGACGGCTTTCGCTTCGGGACGCCGGAGGCCGCGCCCGGGCCGGAAGCGAGCGACGTCTCCACCCTGCTGCCGGATCTCCTGGCCGAGCTGATGGCCGCGCCCCGGCCCGACCGGCGGCTGTCCTATCTGACCGAGCTGCGCATCGCCGATGCGGCGCTGCGGCTGCGCGACGACATCCTCGGCGTGGCCTGGCACGCGCCGGCGGCGAACCTGGCGCTGCGGCGCACGCAGGGTGGCCTCGCGGGCGAGGCGGAGGTCGCGCTGGCGCTCGGTGGCGAGCGCGCCCGGCTGGCCGCCGAGCTGGCCTACGTCCAGGGCAACGGCGAAGTGGACGTCGCGGCGGAGCTGGACCGGCTGTCGCTGCCGGCGCTGACGGCCAAGCTGCCGATGCTGGAGGCGGCCAAGGGCATCACCGTGCCGCTCTCGGTCTCGGCGCGCACCAGCGTCGGCCTCTCGGGCGAGATCGGCGACGTGGCCGCCGAGCTGCGCGGCGGCGCCGGCGAGCTCGCCTGGCCGAAGTTCATCCCCAGCCCCCGCCCGGTGCGCGAGCTGTCCGCCAGGGTGGGGCTGGACCGGGCGGCGGCGCGGCTGACGGTCGAGGATCTGCGGATCGCCTTCGGCAGCGAGCGCGAGGCCGGCCCGATCGTCACTGGGGCCGCCACGCTGGCCCGCGAGGCGGACGGGCTGAGCGTGGAAGGCCGCGCGACGGCCAGCGGCCTCGCCGCCGACGACCTCGCGGACTACTGGCCGCCGGGTCTGCAGGAGGAAGGCAACGCCCGCGAGTGGGTGACGACCAACATTCGCGCCGGCACGGTCGAACGCGCCGGGATCGAGGTGGCCCTGATCGCGCCTGGGGGCGACCTGGACGCCGCCGAGGTGGACAAGCTGGACGGCCGCCTGACGTTCAGCGGCCTCGACGTGCACTACCTGCGGCCGCTGCCGCCGGTGACCGGGGTCGACGGCACCGCCACCTTCGACGCCGACGCCTTCCGCTTCGACGTGGAACGGGGACGCCTGAACGGCGTGCGGGTAGGCGACACCACGGCCACGATCACCGGAATGAGCCGGTCGGACCAGTTCCTCGCCATCGACCTGAACACCACGGGGCCGCTGCCCGATACCCTGGCGCCGCTGGCGCACCCGCGCCTCGACCTGCTGGAGCCCCTCGGACTCACGCCCGAGGCGACGGCCGGCCGGGCGACGGTGACCACCACCTTCGACTTTCCGCTGATCGCCGAGTTGACGATGGACGAAGTGGAGGTGGCGGCCCGGGCGCGCCTCGCCGACGCGGCGGTCCGGGGCCTGCTGCTGGACCGCGATCTACGCGACGGCCAGCTCGAGCTGACGATCGACAAGCGCGGCATGGACGTGAGCGGGCCGGTGGAACTCGCGGGGGTGCCATTGGAGATGACCTGGCGCGAGAACTTCGAGGATACCGCGCCCTTCCGCCGCCAGGTCGAGGCGCTGGTGCCCTCGCTGGACGACGCCGGCCGCGCGCGTCTCGGCCTGGACGCGGGCCCTTTCCTGGGCGGTCCGCTGTCGCTCAGGTTGAACCTGCGCACGGACGGGGACGGCTCGGGCCGGGTCAAGGCGGCGGTGAACCTCAAGGACACCGAGCTGGCCCTGCCCTTCCTGGACTGGCGCAAGCCCCCGGGGATCGAGGGAACCGCCAACCTCACCCTGACCCTGCGCGACGAGCGGCTGCAGGCCGTGGAGAGCTTCGAGATCGCCACCGAGGACGACGGCGCCGAGAACGCCATGTTGGCGCGCGGCCAACTGGATTTCGCGGCCGACGGCGGAACCCTGCGCCAGCTCCTCCTGTCGCGTGCACGCGTGCGCAAGCAGGACCTGCGCGAGGTGGTGGCCACGCCCGACGGAAATGGCGGTTGGCGGGTGCGGGTCGGCGGCGGTGTGCTCGACCTGGAGCCGTTTCTGGCGCGGTCGGAGGACCGGCAGGCGCCGACTCCGGAAGAGGCGCCCGGCGCGACCGACGCCGGCCCGCCGCTGGCGCTCTCGGCGCCCCGGCTGGACCGCCTGCGCCTGGGCGAGGACCGCTACGTGCGCGACGTGTCGCTCCAGGCGGAGCGCGCGGCCGAGGGAACCTGGCGTGTGCTGCGCCTGGACGCCACGGTGCCGGGCCGCTTTTCCCGGCGCAACGACACGGACTCGCCGCTGTCGGTGAACTACGCGCCGCAAGCCGACGGCCGTCAGGCGATCCGCGTGGAGGCGCCCGACGCCGGCGCCGCGCTGCGCGCCCTGGACCTCTACGACGACCTCGTCGGCGGCCGGCTGGTCATCGACGGCGTCGCCCGCGCCCCGGCGCCCGACAGCCCCCTCGACGCCGAGGTGGACCTGCGCGACTTCCGGGTGCACGACGCGCCCATCCTGGCGCGCATCCTGACCGTGGCGGTGCTGACCGGAATCGCCGACGTGATGCGCGGCCAGGGCCTGGGCTTTCAGAGCCTGACCGGCGAGGTGACCTATCACGCGGGCGTGCTGGAGACCGAGCTGCTGCACGCCTATGGCACCTCGCTCGGCATCACCGCGAAGGGGAAGGTCGACCTGCCGGACGACCGCATCGATCTGCGCGGCACCATCGTGCCGGCGGCGCTGGTCAATCGCGTCCTGGGCGCCATCCCGCTGCTGGGCAACATCCTGACCGGCGGCGAGGGCGAGGGGCTGATCGCGGTCACCTACACCGTGACGGGCCCGCTCGACGACCCCGAGGTGGACGTGAACCCGCTCTCGGCCCTCGCCCCCGGCTTCCTGCGCCGCCTGTTCGGCGGACTGCTGGAGGGCGGCGCGGCGCCGGCCGAGCGGCCGGAGGCCATCCCCCGCGAGAGTCCCGGCCGTTGACGGGCGCGTCGAAAGCCATCACAAGAGAGTCCACAACCATACCGAGAGGCGGGATTCAATTTCAGGTTATCCACAAGAACCTGGTCCCAAAGAGCTTGAAGTGACTTGCGTCCCGGAATCCGCCCTGGCAGGGTCTAGATATGGTAGTGGTTTCGCTGATTGCGCCGATATTTCGGCCTGCCCCCACTGCCGGCCGAGTACGGCCGATGCACGCACGCGACATGGGAGTTCGCCATGCCGGCTGTCTTCGACACAGAGCGGATGCACCCCGGTAACCCCCTGGATCTGCTGGAGGAACTGGTCAGCGCCAATGACTGGGCCTTCGACCGCGCCAGCGACGTCGAGCTGGCCATTCATGTGACCGGGCGCTGGGCGGACTATCACATCTGGTCGGTGTGGCACGAGGATCTGCAGGCGATGTACTTCGCCTGCCACGTCGACACCCGGGTGCCCGAGGCCAAGCGGAGCGCGGTGCGCGAGCTGGTCAACCTCTGCAACGAGACGCTGTGGCTCGGCCACTTCGACTACAGCCAGAAGGACGGCGCGGTCCTGTTCCGCCATACCGTGCCGCTGCGCGGCACCACCGGCGCCAGCGTCGAGCAGTTGGAGGACCTGATCGACACCGCCGTCACCGAGTGCGAGCGCCTGTTCCCCGCGCTGCAAATGGTCGTCTGGGGCGGCCAGACCAGTTCGGACGCCATCGCCGCGGCGCTGATGGACACCGTCGGCGAGGCCTGAGCGGCGGGGCGGTTGCCGGTTGATCGACTCGCCCGCGCGCTTTTTACTGGACTGCGCCGGTGTGTCGCGATCCGGCACGTGGACGGGAGGCGCAAGATGACGGCGGAGACACGGCTGCTGCTGGTCGGCGGCGGCAAGATGGGCGGCGCGCTGCTGGAGGGCTGGCTGGCGCGCGGCATTCCAGCGGCCAAGGTGCATGTCGTCGAGCCCGGCGAGGACCCGCGGAGCGCGCTGGCGGCGAAGGGCGTCAATGCCGTGGCCGCGCCGGAGGACCTCCCGGCGGACCTGGCGCCCGACGTCGTGGTCCTGGCGGTGAAGCCGCAGGTCATGGACCAGGTGCTGCCGCCCTACGCCCGCTTTGTCGGTCCCGACACGGTGTTCCTTTCGATCGCCGCCGGGCGCACCATCGCGTCCTTCGAACGCATCCTGGGCGAAGAGGCCGCCATCGTCCGCTCCATCCCGAACACCCCGTCGGCCGTGGGGCGCGGGGTCACCGTGCTCTGCGCCAACGCCCGCGTGACACCGGCGCAGCGCCAGGCCTGCGAGGGGCTGCTGCAGGGCGTGGGCATCACCGGCTGGGTCGAGGACGAGGGCCTGATCGACGCGGTGACGGCCGTCTCGGGCAGCGGCCCGGCCTACGTCTTCTACATGATCGAGTGCCTGGCCGCCGCCGGCGTGGACGCCGGGCTGCCGGAGGACCTGGCGATGAAAATCGCCAGCGCGACGGTCTCCGGCGCGGGCGAGCTGGCGCGGCAGTCGGACGAGCCGGCGGCGCGGCTGCGCGAGAACGTCACCAGTCCCGGCGGCACCACCGCGGCGGCGCTGGACGTCCTGATGGCCGGGGACGGCCTGCGTCCGCTGCTGTCGCGCGCGGTCGCCGCCGCCGCCCGGCGCAGCCGCGAGCTGGCGGGCTAGGCCCGGCGATGGCGGAGAAGCTGAAGGGCAGCGTCAAGCGCGTCCACGATGCCCTGGTCGCCGCCGGCTATCCGGCGGAGATCGTGCGCTTCGCGGACAGCACGCGCAGCTCGGAGGAGGCGGCGGCGGCCGTCGGCTGCGCCGTGGGCCAGATTGCCAAGTCGCTGGTCTTCCGCGGGGGCGAGAGCGAGCGCGTGGTGCTGGTCGTCGCCAGCGGCGCGAACCAGGTCGACCCGGAGCGCGTGGCCGCGCTGGTCGGCGAGGCGGTCGAGCGCCCCGATGCCGGTTTCGTGCGCACACGCACCGGCTTCGCCATCGGCGGCGTGGCGCCGCTGGGCCACAAGGAGCCGCCGGTCGCCGTCATCGACGAGGACCTTCTCCAGTACGAGGCGATCTGGGCCGCCGCCGGGGCGCCGAACGCGGTCTTCCGCCTGGCGCCGCGCCACCTCCCGGCGATGACCGGCGGCATCGTCGGGCGCGTGAAGGCCGACTGACCGAAAGGCGGCTGGCAACGCCGCCGGGACGGCCTACATTTTAGACGGTATAGGGCCGCAACAGCAGACAGGGAGCGGCGGTCATGGCGGAGACGGCCGGCACGAGCGGAACGGGCAGGCAGCGCGGGCGGCGCGGCGCGGACCGCGACCGGATCATCGACGCCGCCCTGGACCTGGCCGCCGAGCGCGGCTGGGCGCAGGTCTCGCTGCTGGACATCGCGCGGCGCGCCGAGGTGCCGCTGGCCGAGTTGTATACCTGCTACCCCGGCAAGCATGAAATCCTCGCCGCCTTCAGCCGCCGTCTCGACGAGGCGGTGCTGGCCGACCAGGAAATGGAGGAGGCGCAGGCCGAGGGCGAGCCGGCGCGCGACCGCCTGTTCGACGTGCTGATGCGCCGCTTCGACCGCTTGCAGCCGCACCGCAAGGCGGTCGAGAGCATCCTGGACGCCTATCGCCGCGATCCGGCGCTGGCCGTCGGCGGGCTGTTGCAACTTCGCCGGTCCATGAGCTGGATGCTGGAGGCGGCGGGGCTCAGTACCTCGGGGCTGCGCGGCGAGATGCGCCTGGACGGGCTGTGCGCGATCTATCTGGCGACCCTGCGGAGCTGGCTGCGCGACGATACCGAGGACATGGCGAAGACCATGGCCAGCCTGGACGGCTACCTGCGGCGCATCGAGCGCCCGGTCGCGATGCTGGAGGGACTTCGCCTTCGCGATCGCGGTAGACACGACGCCGGGGCGGACCGCGGGTCGGCCGATTTCTAGTTGCCGCACCTCTGGCCGGCTGTTGCTGCAGCGCAAAAAACCCCTTGACTCCCTGGGGCCGGGGCCGCACATATGTCCTGTGTTTGTGCAGTGCAACAGACCCGGATCGCACCGAGAGTCCCCGAGGAGGTGAATACCATGGCGACCAAGACCGGCAACCCGTTCCTGGATCAGGATTTCGGCCAGCTCTTCGACTTCACCAAGTATGCGGAGCAGTTCCGCGTGCCGAACGTCGACAGCAAGGCCCTGATCGAGACCCAGCGCAAGAACATCGAGGCCATGACCCAGGCGAACCGCGTCGCGTTCGAGGGCATGCAGGCCGTTGCGCAGCGCCAGAGCGAGATCGTTCGCCAGGCGATGCAGGAGACCGCCGACGCGATGCAGCAGCTCAACACCGCCGGCACGCCCGAGGAGCGCGTGGCGAAGCAGGCGGACCTCGCCAAGCAGTCCTTCGAGACCGCGCTCAAGAACGTCAAGGAACTGACGGAGATGGGCGCCAAGTCGAACAACGAGGCCATCGAGCTGCTCAACAAGCGCGTCAGCGAGAGCTTCGACGAGATGCGCGAGACCCTCAAGGGCTTCGTCAAGGCGCAGCAGGCGGCGACCCCCGCCGGCCAGCCGACCAAGAAGGCCGCCGCCTAAGGCGACTTCCGCAAGCGCGGGACGACCTTCCACGGGCCGCCGGCCACGCGCCGGCGGCCTGTGGCGTTTGCGTTCGCGCATGCCCGACGACCGCCCGCTTGCCAGTCCCGTCCGACGCTGCTAGGCCAAGGCCGATCACCAGCAGGGGGAGTCGCGGGCCATGGCCGACGCCAAGCCGGAAATCACCTTCGCGGACTTTCAGAAGGTCGACATCCGCGTGGGCACCATCGTCGACGTCCAGGATTTCCCGGAGGCGCGGCAGCCCGCCTACAAGGTCCGGGTCGACTTCGGCCCCGAGCTTGGCATCAAGAAAACCTCGGCGCAGATCACCCGTCACTACACCAAGGCCGACCTCCTGGGGCGCCAGGTCGCGGCTATCGTGAACTTCCCGCCCAAGCAGATCGGCAAGTTCCTCTCCGAGATCCTGATCCTCGGCTTTCCCGACGCCAAGGACGAGGTGGTGCTCGTCACCCCGCAGCGCCCCGTTCCCAACGGCGGCGCGTTGTATTGAAGACGGCGGTGGCCTCGTCGCGGCGCTGGAGTCATGCCAGCGGCAATTGAATTTGACCCGTCATCCCGGATGCGAGGCAGCACGATGTGCTGCTTCGCTGGTTCGGGATCTGGCAGCGGCGTGGCACGAAGTCCCGTGTCTGCGCCGCATCACTGCGTGCCGCGGCGCAGACACGGGACGACGGTTCCGTATTTATTGTCACTGGTATCACTCGTACCGGACCTCCGTGAGGTACAGCCCCTCGGGCGGCGCCGTCGGACCGGCGGCGCGGCGGTCGCGGGCGTCCAGGGCGCGGCGCACCTCTTCCGGCGTCCATTTGCCCTCGCCCACCAGCTTCAGCGTGCCGACGATGTTGCGCACCTGATGGTGCAGGAAAGAGCGCGCGCGGGCGACGATACGGATCTCCTCGCCCTCGCGGGAGACGGCGAGGTCGTCCAGCGTCTTCACCGGCGAGGCGGCCTGGCACTCACTGGCCCGGAACGACGTGAAGTCGTGCTTGCCGACGAGGTGCCGCGCGCCCGCCGCCATCGCCTCGGCGTCCAGCGGCACCGGCACCCACCAGACGCGCCCGCGTTCCAGCACCGGCGGCGGCCGGCGGTTGAGGATGCGATAGAGATAGCCGCGCCCGGCGGCGGCAAAGCGGGCGTGGAAGTCCTCCCCCACCGCCTCGGCGGCCAGCACGGCGACGGGCCGCGGGCGAAGGTGGTGGTTCAGGGCGTCGCGCACGGTGTCCATCGGCAGCGGCTTCGCCATGTCGAAATGCACGACCTGGCCGGTGGCGTGCACGCCGGAATCGGTGCGCCCGGCCGCCTGCGCCGTGATCCACTCGCCGGAGAGCCGGAACACGGCCTCCTCCAGCGCCGCCTGCACGCTGGGGCCGTTGTCCTGGCGCTGCCAGCCGACGAAGGCGCCGCCGTCGTACTCCAGGGTCAGCTTCCAGCGGATCATGCGGGCGCCGTCCCGGCTCCGGGCGTCACGACAGCACGCTGCCGCGCTCCAGCGGATAGCCGCGCAGGAAGGCCTCGGCGTCCATCGGGCTCTTGCCGGCGCGCTGCACGCGCCTGAGGCGCAGCGTGCCCAGGCCGCAGGTGACGGTGAACGCACTCGCGTCCACCACCGTGCCCGGTTTGGTCCCCGAGGCGGCGGCCGGGGCCACCCGGGCGCGCAGCACCTTCAGCGTCTCGCCGTCGGGCAGTGTGGTGATCGCCCCCGGCTTCGGCGCGAAGGCGCGGATCAGGCGCTCCAGCTCGATCGCCGGGCGGGTCCAGTCGAGGCGCCGATCCTCGGGCGACAGCTTGTCGGCATAGGTGGCGCCGGTTTCCGGCTGTGGACGCGGCTGGATCTCGCCGGCGTCCAGGCGTTCCAGCGTCGGCACGAGCAGCTTCGCCCCCAGTTCCGCCAGGGTGTCGTGAAGCTGGCCGGCGTCGGTGTCGGTATCGATCGCGGTGCGCGCCTGGTCCAGGATGGGGCCGGTGTCCAGGCCCTCGTCCATCTGCATGATGGTGACCCCGGTCTCCGCGTCGCCGGCCAGGATCGCGCGCTGGATCGGCGCCGCCCCGCGCCAGCGCGGCAGCAGCGAGGCGTGCACGTTGAGGCAGCCCAGCCGGGGCGCCTCCAGGATGGCCGGCGGCAGGATCAGGCCGTAGGCCACGACCACCGCCGCGTCCAGCTTCAGCTCGGCGAAGTCCCGCTGCACCGTCGCGTCCTTCAGGTTTTCCGGGGTGCGCACCTCGATGCCGCGGGACTCCGCCTCGGCGTGCACCGGCGAGGGGCGTTCCTTGCGCCCACGGCCGGCCTTGCGCGGCGGCTGGGTGTAGGCGCAGGCGACATCGTGCCCGGCGTCCAGCAGGGCGCGCAGCGTCGGGACGGCGAACTCCGGAGTTCCCAGGAGGGCCAGGCGCAGACGTTTCGCCATCGCGCCGGCTCAGACCGCGGCGGCCTTCTGGCCGGCCTTGCCGCCCTTCTTCTGGCGGCTCTTGGCCAGCTTGCGCAGCAGCATGTTGCGCTTGAGCTGGCTTAGGTGGTCGACGAAAAGCACGCCGTTCAGGTGGTCGATCTCGTGCTGGATCACCGTGGCGAGCAGCCCCTCGGCCGCCAGCTCGCGGATCTCGTTCTCATGGTCCAGGTAGCGCACCCGCACCGCGTGGGACCGGGTCACCTCGGCGTAGATCTCGGGAAGAGACAGGCAGCCTTCCTCGCGCGTCTCCATATCTTCCGAGCGCCAGAGGATCTCCGGGTTGGCCATGCGGTAGGGCTGGCGTTCCTCGTCGTCGCCGGCGCAGTCGACGACCAGCACGCGCTCCAGCACGCCGACCTGGTTCGCGGCGAGACCGATGCCGGGGGCGTCGTACATCGTCTCCAGCATGTCCTCCATAAGCCCGCGAACGCGGTCGTCGACCTTGTCCACGGGCTTGGCGGTCTTCTTCAGCGTGGGGTGCGGGGCGATCAGGATCGGCAGCTTGGCCATGATCTCGCTCAATGCGTCGGCCGGCGGGGCGGCGTCTGTTAGGCTCGAACTTCGCAACGATACCTATGAGGCCGGACGCCGGGGGTCAAGCCTCGCGCCGCGACGCGATGCCGCGGCGCCGCCCGGTCGCGTTGAGTCGCGCCGGCCGCCATGCCAGGTTGGAAGCTGCCGGGGTTCGCGATCCGCAACGATCGAGGTAGGGACATGGACACGTTCACGAAGGTGATGACGCTCGCCGTGCTGGCGCTGCTGGTGATCGCATTGATCGCGATCTTCGTCTGGGTCGGCATTCTGTACTACGCGGCCCTGGCGCTGGCGATCCTCTTCTTCCCGATCATTATCGCGATGTGCAGCGGCTTCGGCATCACCGGCGGCGGCGACGAGCAGCACGGCTGACCCGTGAAATGCCGCGGGCGCGGGCGACACGCGGTCGACGCCGAAAGCGTCCAGCCCGCGCCCCGGACCAGGCCGTCGGGAGAAGCCCCTGCCTACGCCGCGCTGGCCGAGGCGGCGGCGGTGGCCTCGTGCGGCCGCTGGACCAGGTCGTCGTAGGCCGCCAGCAGGTCGCGCGTCACCGGCCCGACCTCGAAGCCGTGGGGGCCGATCTCGCGCACCGGGGTCACCTCCACCGCCGTGCCGGTGATGAAGGCCTCGTCGGCGCGGGCCAGCTCCTCCGGCATGATGGCGCGCTCGTGCACGGTGTAGCCGCGCTCGCGCGCCAGGGCGATAACGGTGCGCCGGGTGATGCCATCCAGGAAGCAGTCCGGGTCGGGCGTGTGCAGTTCGCCGTTCTGGACCAGGAAGATGTTGGCGCCGGTCGCCTCGGCGATGCGGCCGCGGTAGTCCAGCATCAGCGCGTCGTTGTAGCCCTGGGCCTCGGCGGCGTGCTTGGACAGCGTGCAGATCATGTAGAGCCCGGCGGCCTTGGACTTCACCGGCGCGGTGTCGGGTGCCGGGCGCTTCCACTCGCTGATCGCCATGCGGATGCCCTGCAGCCGCGCCTCCGGCGTGAAGTAGGCCGGCCACTGCCAGGCCGCGACGGCAAGGTTGATCCGGTTGTGCTGCGCCGAGACGCCCATCATCTCGCTGCCGCGCCAGGCGACCGGGCGGACGTAGCCGTCGGAGATGCCGTTGGCCTGCATCACCGCCTCGGCGGCACGGTTGATTTCCGCCACGCTGTAGGGAATATGGAATCCCAGGATTTCCGCCGAATCGTGCAGGCGCTGGTGGTGTTCGTCGCGCTTGAAGATACGCCCCTGGTAGACGCGCTCGCCCTCGAACACGCAGCTTGCGTAATGCAGGCCGTGCGTCAGGACGTGGACGCGCGCGTCGCGCCAGGGCACGAGTTCGCCGTTGAGCCAGATCCAGCCGTCGCGGTCGTCGAAGGGCAGCATCGCCATGGTCGCCTCAGCTCTTCCTGTTATGTGCGTTGCAGGGTGCGCGGTCGAGCGTCGTCAGCCTTCGATGGTATCCCGGGCGCCGCCAGGCGTCCGTCCCGTCCCGACCGCCGCGCGACACGACGGGACGGACGCTTTGTTTCGCCGAGCCTACACAACGAGGAACATCCTGTCGAACCCGATGACTCCCTCGTAACATCATGAGGTGACATACGTCAACATGGCTGACGTAAAAATCGGACCCAACCCGCTCTTCCTGCGCGAGGAGGAGCTGCGCCAGGCGATGGAGCTGCTGTTTTTCGCCTATCGCGACTTCACCAAGGTGCCGGACGAGATCCTGGCGGAATACGGCTTCGGCCGGGCGCACCACCGGGTGATCTACTTCGTGGGCCGGCACCCCCGCATCACGGTCAGCGAGCTGCTCGGCATCCTGCGGATCACCAAGCAGAGCCTGTCGCGCGTGCTGGGCCAGCTCGTGCGCGAGGGCTTCGTCACCCAGACGCCGGGCCGCAACGACCGGCGCCAGCGCATGCTGGAGCTGACCGACAAGGGGCGACAGCTCGAGCGCGAGCTGAGCGAGAACCAGCGCCAGCTCATCGCCGCCGCCTACCGCGAGGCGGGGGCGGAAGCCGTCGAGGGTTTCCGCCGGGTGATGCTGGGCATGATCGACGAGAAGGACCGCCCGCGCTTCCAACGCCGCGACGGCGGCGGCCGGCGGTAGGCGTCATGGCCGCGTCGGGGACGGCGGGCATGGTCGGGGGGGACGCCCCGCACATCCTGGTCGTCGACGACGACACGCGGCTGCGTGCCCTGCTGCAGCGCTACCTGATGGAGCAGGGCTTTCGCGTCACCGTCGCCGCCGACGCGGCCGAGGCGTGGCGGCAGCTCCGCGCCATGACCTTCGACCTGCTGGTGGTCGACATCATGATGCCGGGAGAGAGCGGGCTGGAGCTGACGCGCGCGCTGCGCGCGGAGAGCGGCGTGCCCATCCTGCTGCTGACCGCGATGACCGAGACGGAGGACCGCATCGAGGGGTTGGCGCACGGCGCCGACGACTACCTGGGCAAGCCCTTCGAGCCGCGCGAGCTGGTGCTGCGCATCAACAACGTCCTGCGCCGCGTGGCCCCGGAGCCGACCCCGCCCGCGCCGGTGGTGGCCTTCGGCGGCCATCGCTTCGACGCCGCGCGCGGCGAGCTGCGCCGGGGCGAGTCGGTCGTCCACCTGACCGACACCGAGCTGTCCCTGCTGGCCGTCCTGGCCCGCCATGCCGGCGCGCCGCTGACCCGCGAGCAGCTCGTCGCGGAAAGCGGCCTGGAGGCCGGCCGGCGCACCATCGACGTGCAGATGAACCGCCTGCGGCGCAAGATCGAGGCCGACCCGAAATACCCGCGCCACCTTCGCACGGTTCGGGGGACCGGATACATGCTCGTGACGGATTGAAGGCGAAGCCTCTCCGACGAGGGTTTCCAACGCGATGGCGGGGCGCGGTGGGCGCCCCGCCGTCTCAGGCGATCAGTCCGTCCCCGGCCTGGATCGGGTTGGCGGCACCAATCGTGGCGACGAGGTCGTCCACGGCGTCGAGCCCGGCCTGCAGCGACGCCGCGTCCGCGCCGATGCCGTCCATCACGGCGCGCGCGTCGGCGCGGTTCGCCTCGGCGC
>CAZLNO010000088.1:0-17404 GCA_964561005.1 uncultured Rhodovibrionaceae bacterium
CGCAGCTTGTTGACCACCAGCGTGGCCAGCGCCTCGCCCTCGACGTCCTCGGCGACGATCAGCAGCGGCTTGCCCGACTGCACCACGCTCTCCAGCACCGGCAGCAGCGGCTGCAGGCTGCCGAGCTTCTTCTCGTGCAGCAGAATGTAGGGATTCTCCAGCTCGCAGAGCATCTTCTCGCTGTCGGTCACGAAGTACGGCGAGAGATAGCCCCGGTCGAACTGCATGCCCTCGACCACGTCGAGCTCGGTCTCCAGGCTCTTGGCCTCCTCGACCGTGATCACGCCTTCCTTGCCGACCTTGTCCATCGCCTGGGACAGCATCTCGCCGATCTCCTTGTCGCCATTGGCGGAGATCGTGCCGATCTGCGTGATTTCCTCGCTGGTCGAAATCTCGCGGCTGCGCTTGCGCACGTCCTCGACGACCTTCTCCACGGCGAGGTCGATGCCGCGCTTGAGGTCCATGGGGTTCATGCCCGCGGCCACGGACTTCGCGCCCTCGCGGACGATGGCGCGGGCCAGCAGCGTCGCCGTCGTGGTGCCGTCGCCGGCCACGTCGCTGGTCTTCGACGCCACCTCGCGCACCATCTGCGCGCCCATGTTCTCGAACTTGTCGGAGAGCTCGATCTCCTTGGCGACCGTCACACCGTCCTTGGTGCTGCGCGGCGCGCCAAAGGACTTGTCGATCACGACGTTGCGGCCCTTCGGGCCGAGCGTCACCTTCACCGCGTCGGCCAAAACGTCGACGCCGCGCAGCATGCGCTGGCGCGCATCCTGGCTGAAGCGAATGTCCTTAGCAGCCATGGCTCGCCAACCTCCTACTCGATAATGCCCATAACGTCGGATTCACGCATGATGAGGATCTTCTGACCCTCGATCGTCACCTCGCTGCCGGACCAGCGGCCATAAAGAACGTGATTCCCCTCCTTGACGTCCAGCGGGACGACCTCGCCGTCCTCGGTCCGGTGACCCTGCCCGACGGCCAAGACCTTGCCCTCCATCGGCTTTTCCTTCGCCGTGTCGGGAATGATGATGCCGCCGGCGGTCTTCGACTCCTGCTCGACCGGCTCCACGCAGATGCGGTCGTGCAACGGCCTGAAGTTCATGAACCTTTCTCCGAATGACGTGACGGTTCGAACGAATTGTCCTTATGCGGAAGGCGGCGCATGCCCGCGCGCCGCGCCCCTGTTAGCACTCGCCCTGGCCGAGTGCTAAGCGCCATATAGAGATGGCGGTTTGCGGCGTCAACCGGGGCCCGACGGCCTGGGACGAGATGCGGCCGGGCGGCCGGCGGCCGGAGGCCGGCACCTGGAGCTACACCGTGCGGGCGGTGTCGCCGAAGCGATGGCGGAAGCGGGCCAGATCGGCCGGGTCCAGCCGGACGGTCAGGTTGGCGTGGCTGTCGTCGTCGCGGCGCTCCACGATCTGGCCGCGGGCATAAAGCCAGGAAAGCGCCCCGCCGGCGCTGAGCGGCACGCGCAGGGCGACGCGCTCGGCCTCGCGGGCCAGACGCTCGCCGATGCGCCGGAGCAGGGCCTCGCAGCCCTCCCCCGTCGCCGCCGCGCAGGGCACGGCGTCGGGATTGCGCGCGGTCTGGTGCGCCAGCATCTCGCGCGCCTCGGGTGACAGCAGGTCGATCTTGTTCAGCGCCTCGACCACCCCGGCATCCACCGCCTCGCCCACGCCCAGCTCGCGCAGTACGTTTTCCACGTCGCTCCGCTGCGCCTGGCTGTCGGGATGGGCGATATCGCGTACGTGGACGATGACATCGGCCTCCAGCACCTCCTCCAACGTTGCGCGGAAGGCCGCGATGAGCTGGGTCGGCAGGTCGGAGATGAAACCCACGGTGTCGGAGAGGATGGCATCCTGTCCCTCGGGCAGCCGGATTCGCCGCATCGTCGGGTCGAGGGTGGCGAACAGCATGTCGTGCTCGAACGCCTGGGCCTGCGTCAGACGGTTGAACAGCGTCGACTTGCCGGCATTCGTGTAGCCGACCAGCGCCACCACCGGATAGGGCACGCGTCGGCGGTTCTTGCGATGCGTCTCGCGCGTCTTCTTGACCTGCGCGAGGTCCTGCTTCAGCCGGGCGATGCGGTCGTCGATCAGACGGCGGTCCATCTCGATCTGGCGCTCGCCGGGACCGCCCATGAAACCGTAACCGCCGCGCTGACGCTCCAGGTGGGTCCAGGAGCGCACCAGCCGCGAGCGCTGGTAGCTGAGCGCCGCCAGCTCGACCTGCAGCTTGCCTTCCTTCGTTCGCGCCCGCGCTCCGAAGATCTCCAGGATCAGACCGGTGCGGTCGACGACCTTGCACTGCCAGGCGCGCTCCAGGTTGCGTTGCTGCACCGGGGTCAGCGCGCTGTCGACGATCGCGACCCCGACCTCCTCGGTATGCACGAGAGCCGCGACCCGCTGCACCGCGCCGGCCCCGAACAGCGTGCCGGGGTTCGGCCGCGCCACGCGCACCACCTCGTCGTGAACGACTTCAAGGTCGATAGCCTGGGCAAGCCCAACCGCCTCGGCCAGGCGCGCTTGCGGCGCGCGGGCGGCCGAGGCGCTCTGTGGCATGTCCGGATGCAGGACGATGGCACGGCCGTTCGTCGGCCCCCGTTCTGCCGGTCGCCCGGGAACGGCCGTGTCCAGAACCCCGCGTTCGGGCGTATCCCTGCTCAATTCAAGCCTCGGCCTCCTCCTTTTGGGGTTGAGGCTCCTGCAAGTGAATCGGCTGCGAGGGCATGATGGTGGAGATCGCGTGCTTGTACACGAGCTGTGAATGCGCATCGCGGCGCAGCAACACGCAGAAGTTGTCGAACCATGTCACGATGCCTTGCAGCTTGACGCCGTTCACAAGGAACACCGTGACCGGCACCTTGTTCTTGCGGATGTGGTTGAGAAAGACATCCTGGACGTTTTGGGACTTCTCCGCAGCCATTGGAGTCCTCTTGTGTTTTGTTTATCCTCGATATCGTAAGCGGGCAGCAGGATCGACGCCCGAGGCCCCTCTTCGCTCCGCTCCATGACCCGCGAAATCGCGGAAACGACGCAGACCCGCGCGACCAGGTTGCGCCCTGCTCGCTTATGTCGGCCTGCACGCAGGCACGATCAAGCCTCGCGCGCGAATTTCGCTTATCGCATTGCAGCAAGAATATCCGCAAGGGTTCTGCAATCAGAAAGGTGCAGACTGGGCGGCGCCGCCGCGAATTCGCCGTCGGCGGGCGGCTCGTCGCGCAACAGCACGGGGACGCAGCCCGACTCCACCGCGCACTGCAGGTCGATGTCGGTGTCGCCGATCAGCCACACCTTGCCGCGATCCGCCGTCTCGCTGGGGCCACCCGACAGCGCCAGGGCAACCGCCTCCGGCGCCGGCTTGTCGCGCACGGCGTCGTTCGCCCCGACAAGACGCCGAAAATACCGGTCCCAGCCCAGGCGCTCGGCCTCGGCGCGCAGGTAGCGGCCCTGCTTGTTGCTGACGACCGCGAGGTCGTAGCCCGCGGCGTGCAGGCGCGCCAGCATCGCCTCCGCGCCGGGACATGGCCGGAGGTTTTCAAGGTGCCTGGCCTCGAAGGCGGCATAGAAGATGCGCGCCGCCTCATCCGCCCGCGGCCCGAACCAGGCCGGGAAGGCCTCACGCGCCGAGCGGCGCACGCGCGCCATGGTCTCGGCCAGGGTCCAGGTCGGCAGCCCCAGCTCCGCCAGTGTCGCGTTCAGGGCGTGATGGATGGCCGCCCAGCTATCGACCAGGGTGTTGTCCCAGTCGAACAGCAGCGTGCGCGGCCGCGGCCCCCTCCAGGCGGGCAGGCGCGTCATTCAGGTGGCCGCGTGTTCGTGCCGGCCCTCGAAACGCTCGGCCCCCTGCCCACGCTCCACCACGGCCTCGATATAGGCGGTCCGCAGCTTGTTGGTCAGGATCCCGGGATGGCCGTTGCCGATGACCCGGCCGTCGATCCTCGTGATCGGCTGCACGTAGTTCGAGCTGGAGGTCAGGAAGGCCTCGCGGGCGTCGTAGGCTTCTTCGAGCGTGAAGGGCCGGATCTCCAGCTCGCAGCCTTCCCGCGCCATGACGCGGCGCAGCGACAGCCGGGTGATGCCGCTCAGGATGCCGGCATCGGCGTGGCGCGTGACGACCTTGTTGTCCTTGGTCACGATCCAGGCGTTGGTGCGCGAGCCTTCGGTGACATAGCCGTCGTCGTCGACCTGCCAGGCCTCGTCGCAGCCCGCCTCGGCGGCGGTCTGGATCGCCAGCACGTTCGGCAGCAGCGAGACCGACTTGATGTCGCAGCGCCGCCAGCGCTGGTCCGGCACCGAGATGACCGAAAGCCCCCTCTCCTGCGTCTTCTGCGGTCGCGGGAGCTGGCGCGTCGTCATGGTGAGCGAGGGGCGCGGCGGCGTCTTGGGGAACTTGTGGTCGCGCGGCGCCACGCCCCGCGTCACCTGCATGTAGAGGAAGCCGTCGGTCAGGTCGTTGCGGCGCATCAGTTCGCCCGCGACGATCTGCAGCGCGCGCCGCGACATCGGCATCGCGATGCGCAGCTCGTTCAGCGAGTATTCCAGGCGGTCCAGGTGCGGGCCCTCGTCCACCAGCTTGCCGTCCTGCACGGGGATGACCTCGTACACCCCGTCGGCGAACTGATAGCCCCGGTCCTCGATATGCACCGCCGCGTCGGCGTGATGGACGAAGCGGCCGTTGACGTAAGCGAAGCGCGGCATGCTTTTCCTCTGCGATGACGTTCGCGGTTTGCCTACCAGGGATGTCGGTTGGCGCCTAGAAGAATTCCAGCTTGACCGAGAACAGCCGCTCCACCTTCTTCACCGAGGAGGTCGCGGCGAAGATGATGACGCGGTCGCCGGCGCGCACCGTGGTGTCGCCGCGCGGCAGCACCACGCGGTCGCCGCGCACGATGGCGCCGATCAGCACGCCCTCGGGCAGGCGCGCCTCGCGGATCGGCACACCCACGAGGCTGGAGGTCTCCAGCGCCTCGGCCTCGATCAACTCGCCGAAGCCCTCGGAGAGCGAGTGCACCGAGCGGATGCGGCCGCGACGCACGTACTGCAGGATGGAGGAGATGGTGATCGCCCGCGGGCTGACCACGGTGTCGATGCCCAGGCTGCCCACCAGGGCGCCGTAGGACGTCTTGTTGACGAGCGTGACCGCCCGTCGGCAGCCGTAGCGCTTGGCCAGCAGCGAGCCCAGGATGTTCACCTCGTCGTCGTTGGAGACGGCCACGATGGCCTCGGTGGCGGCGACGTTGGCCTCCTCCAGAATGTCGGTGTCCAGCGCGCTGCCGTGGATCACCACCGTGCGGCTCAGCCGCTGCGCCACCAGCTCGGCGCGCGCCTTGTCCATCTCGATGAGCTTCAGCGCCACGTGGGGATTGCTGCGCTCCACCCGCTGCGCCAGGTTCAGGCCGATGTTGCCGCCGCCGACAATGATGACACGGCGCGCCTCGCGCTCCTCGTGGCCGAAGGCCGCCATGGCGCGGGTCAGATGCGCGGTTTCCGCCACGAAGTAGACGTCGTCGCCGGCGTAGAGGCGGTCGTCGCCGGTGGGGACGATGCCCTGGCCCTCGCGCTGGATGCCGACGATGACGATGTGCAGGTCCGGGAACATCCCGGTCAACTGGCGCAGCGGCGCGTTCAGGATCGGCGTTTCCTCGGTGCAGTGCACGCCGATCAGGCTGACCTTGCCGTCGGCCAGGGGAATCACGTCGAAGGCGCCGGGGATCTGCAGCCGCCGCGAGATCGCGCGCGCCACCTCGATCTCCGGCGAGATAATGTGGTCGATGGGCAGGTGGTCGCGGCTGAACAGGTCGGACCACGCCGGGTCCAGATAGCTTTGATGGCGCACCCGGGCGATCTTCGTCGGCACCTCGAAGATCGAGTGGCAGATCTGGCAGGCCACCATGTTCACCTCGTCGGAGTAGGTGACCGCCACCACCATGTCGGCGTCGCCCGCGCCGGCCTGCTCCAGCACGTCGGGGTGCGAGGCGAAGCCGACCAGCCCCTTCACGTCCAGTGCGTCGCTGATCTTGCGAACCAGCTCGGGCGAGCGGTCGATCACCGTCACGTCCGAGTTCTCGCCGGCGAGATAGCGCGCGATGTTCGAACCGACCTGACCGGCGCCGCAGACGATGACTTTCATTTTGGGTCCTCGAAGCTGATGCGGCCCAGCTTATTGCCGGTCGGCCGACGAGGAAATCCCCAGCGAACGCAGCTTGCGGTGGAGGGCCGAGCGCTCCATGCCGACGAAGGCGGCGGTGCGGGAGATGTTGCCGCCGAATCGCATCACCTGCGCCTCAAGGTACTGCCGCTCGAAGAGCTCGCGCGCCTCGCGCAGGGGCAGCGCCATGATCTCACCCTCGCCGTTGCCGCGCAGCGCCGCCGGGGCCGCGGCACCGATGTCCGGCGGCAGCATGTCGGCGCGCACCGGCTCCTCGGGGGTGCCGGGGGCCATGATCAGCACCCAGTCCACGACGTTGCGCAGTTGCCTGACGTTCCCCGGCCATTCGTAGGCTTGCAGCGCGGCCGTGGCATCGTCGGTCAGGCGCCGCGGCGGCATTCCGGCGGCGTGCGCCGCCCGCGCCATGAAGTGCTCCACGAGCTGTGGGATGTCCTCGCGCCGCTCGCTCAGAGGCGGCACGCGCAGCGGCACCACGTTCAGGCGATAGTAGAGATCCTCGCGAAACCGTCCCTCGCCCATCAGCTCCGGCAGCGACCGGTTGGTGGCGGCGATGACGCGCACGTCCACGGAGACCCGCTTGCCGCCGCCGACGCGGGTAAAGCTCTGGTCCTGCAGCACGCGCACGATCTTGCCCTGGGTCTCCAGCGGCATGTCGGCCACCTCGTCGAGCAGAAGGGTGCCGCCGTGCGCCCGTTCGAAGGTCCCCAGCTTGATCGTCCCGCCGCCCGAACCGCCCTCGCCCTCGATCCCGAACAGCTCGGCCTCCAGGCGATCGGGATGCATGATCGCGCAGTTGAGCACGACAAAGGCCTTCTCGGCCCGGCGCGAGTCGCGGTGCAGCATGCGCGCCGCCACCTCCTTGCCGGCGCCCGGCGGGCCGGTGATCAGCACCCGGCTGCCGGTGGGCGCCACCTTCTGGATGTTCTGACGAAGCTGTTGGATCACCTGCGAGCGGCCGACAAGATCCGATTCCGCTCCCGCGCGCAGGCGCAGCTCGGCGTTCTCGCGCCGGAGCTGCCCCGTCTCGATCGCCCGCTCCACGCACAGCAGGATGCGGTCCGTCTTGAACGGCTTCTCGATGAAGTCATAGGCACCCTGCTTGATCGCCCAGACGGCACTCTCGATCGTGCCGTGGCCGGAGATCATGATGACCGGGAGGTCCGGGTCCTCCTGATGCAGGGCCTGGAGCAGCTCCAGGCCGTCCATGGCGGAGTTCTGCAGCCAGATGTCCAGCAGCACGACGTCCGGCGTGGCCTCGCGGATGGCGGCCAGGGCGGCATCGGAGTCGCCCACGCCGCGACACGCATAGCCTTCGTCTTCGAGAATGCCCGATATCATCATCCGAATGTCGGCTTCGTCGTCGACGATCAGCACGTCATGTGCCATGGGGAGTCACCTCGGATTGCTGCTTCGTCTTCGTCGTCCCGTCTTCCGGCCCCGCGGGTCCGACGTCGTCGGGCGCAGGGAAGATGAGGCGCGCGATTGCCCCGCCGTCGTCGCGGTCGCGCAGTTCCAGATCGCCGCCGTGGTCCTCCATGATCTTCTTGACGATGGCCAGGCCCAGGCCGGTGCCGCGCTCGCGGGTGGTGACGTAGGGCTCCGTCAGCCGGTGGCGTTCCACGTGCGGCAGGCCGCGGCCGTTGTCGGCGATCTCGACGACCCAGGCCCCGGCCTCGTTGCGCACGCGCACGACGATTTCCCCGCCCGGGAGCGTGTCCGGCGCCCCCGGCCGCGACTGGACGGACTCGATGGCGTTGCGCAGCAGATTGGTGACCGCGCGGCCCACCTCCCGGCCGTCGCAGGCCAGGATCGCGGGCGTCTCGGGGTAGTCGCGGACGAAGGCGATCTCCGGCGTGGCCGTGGCCTGGAGGAACACCGAATGCTCCACCAGCTTCGCCAGATCCTCGCGCGCCATGACCGGCTCCGGCAATCGGGCGAACTCGGAGAACTCGTCGACCATGCGCCGGATGTCGGCGACGTGGCGGACGATGGTGTCGGTGCAGACCTGGAAGGTCTCGGCCTCGGTCTCGATCTGGCGCAGGTACTTGCGCTTCAGCCGCTCGGCGGAAAGCTGGATGGGGGTCAGCGGGTTCTTGATCTCGTGGGCGATGCGGCGAGCCACGTCCGCCCAGGCCGCCTTGCGCTGGGCGGACAGCAGCTCCGTGATATCGTCGAAGGTCACGACGAACCCGGTGATCGTGCCCCCTTCCCGCTCGACGGTCACCCGGACCAGCAAGGTGCGCGCCAGGTCGTCGCCGCCGACGAACTGCACCTGCCCCTGGGCGCCGCGCCTTGGTCGCTGCCGGGCCTTCTCGATCAGCTCGGCCATATCGGGGGCCACCTCGGCAAGCGGCCGGCCCCTCAACTCGCCGGAGTCGGCGGCCAGCATGTCGCAGGCGGTGCGGTTCGGCAGGTCGATTCGGCCTTCGCAGTCCAGCCCGATGACGCCGGCGCTCACGCCGGACAGCACGGCCTCGGTGAAGCGACGGCGCTCATCGAGCTGCCGGTTGGCGGTGATGAGATCGCGCTGCTGGCTTTCGAGCTGCCCGGTCATGCGGTTGAAGGCGTGGGCCAGGGAGTCGAGCTCGTCGCGCGTGTTCGGCTCGGGCGTCCGCGTCGTCAGGTCCCCGGCGCGCACTTGCTCGGTCGCCATGATCAGGCGGCCGATCGGCCGCGTGAGCTGGTTGGCGAAGGCGAGCCCGACCCATACGGCGGCCAGGAGCAGCAGCAGCGCCACCACCATGAAGATCAGGGCAAAGGTGATCTGCAGGTCAAAACGCTTGCCCTCCAGGTCCTCGTAGAGGCGCACGGCCCCGCGGGTGTCGTCCATGTGCTGGAGCACCTTCGGGTCCACCAGGCGGCCGACATAGAGGTAGGTGTCGACGAAGGTGTCCAGCTTGACCAGGGCGCGCACCCGGTCGTCGGTCTGCGCCGTCAGCGTCACCACCTCGCCCTGCCGCGCCCGGCGCATGGCCCAGGTCGGAATCTCCGGGTCGAAATCCAGCAAGAGGCTGAAGCCCGCCCGCGCGATGACGTTGCCGGAGTTGTCGAACACCACCGCCTCGGTCAGCGAGCGCAGCGCCGCCTGGCGGGCCAGCAGCCGCTGAAAGCGTTCGCGGTTGTACAGCAGCGTCTGGCTCTGCCGGTTCAGGTCCTTGGCCATGGCCAGCACGTCGGCGTTGATCGTCTGGCGATGCTCCTCAAGGTAGGCTTCCGCGACGGCCAGCGATTCCTTGATGGCCGTGCTGACGCGCTCGCTGAACCAGCCCTGCAGGCCATAGTTGAAGAACATCACCGAGAACACGGCCAGGACGATTGCCGGCGCCACCGCGACGAGGCTGAACAGCGCCACCAGGCGGCCATGCAGCCGCGCGCCCGCCAGCCCGCGCCGCCGCGCCAGCCAGATCAGCACCAGGCGCCGGGCGATCAGCACCCCGATGCCCAGCAGGAAGATCAGGTCGGCGTTGAGCAACAACAGGATCGTCGTCGGATCGGCCACGCCCGGCAGGTTGTCGGTCATGCCGGCGAAGGTGGCGATTCCGCTGGTCACGCCGCCGACCAGCATGGCCATCGCCAGCTTGCGCTCCAGGTTGCCGCGAAGCGCCGAGTTGGCGAAGCGCCGCCACAGGCCGCGCGTGGGTTCATGCGCGGCGGCGTCCTTGGCCGGGTCCAGGTGGCGAATGTCCGATATCATTGGCGGCTGTTGCGTGTCGGCACGCCCTTGTGGCCTTTTGACCACAGTTACTTTATGCCGCGGACAACCTCAACATCGAGGTCGCGGATTTTCTTGCGCAGCGTGTTGCGGTTCAAGCCCAGCAAGCGCGCCGCCTTGAGCTGGTTGCCGCGCGTGGCCTCCAGGGAAAGTGCGATGAGCGGGCGTTCCACTTCGCGCAGAACCCGCTCGTAAAGGCCCGAGGCCGGCAGACCGTCGGTGTGCGCGTCGAAATACTCGCGCAGATGGCGCTCCACCGCCTCGCCGAGCGACTCCGAGAATGGCGCCGAGCGCGCTGGCGGCGCCGCCGCGTCCGCGGTCTCGGTCAGCTCGCCGCGCACGATGTCGACGCCGACCACCTCCTGGCTGTAGAGCGCGGTCAGCCGCCGCACCAGGTTCTCCAGCTCGCGCACGTTGCCCGGCCAGGGATAGCCGCGCAGGAAGGCCATCGCCTCCGCGTCGATCGCCTTTTGCGGCAGGCCCTCCGCCGCGCAGCGCGAGAGGAAGTGACGCACCAGCTCGGGTATGTCCTCGGCCCGCTCGCGCAGCGGCGGCAGGCGCAGCGGCACGACGTTCAGGCGATAGAACAGGTCCTCGCGGAACAGCCCCTGGCGCACGAGCTGGCGCAAGTCGCGGTGCGTGGCGGCGACGATCCGCACGTCGGCGCGCAGGGCCGTGCGGCCGCCGACCGTCGTGTACTCGCCTTCCTGCAGCACGCGCAGCAGGCGGGTTTGCGCCTCCAGCGGCATGTCGCCGATCTCGTCGAGGAACAGCGTGCCGCCGGCCGCCTGCTCGAAGCGCCCGGCATAGCGCTGGCTGGCGCCGGTGAAGGCGCCCTTCTCGTGACCGAACAGCTCGCTTTCGATCAGTTCGCGCGGGATCGCCGCCATGTTCAGCGCGACGAAAGGCCCCTTGCGGCGCTTGCCGTAGTCGTGCAGCGCGCGAGCCACCAGCTCCTTGCCGGTCCCGGATTCGCCGTAGATCATCACGCTCAGGTCCGTGCCCATGAGCCGCGCCAGCACGCGGTAGATCTCCTGCATCGCCGGCGAGCGGCCGATCAGGGGAAGCTGCTCCTCCGCCGACGGCCCTTCGGCCGCCGCGCTGGCCTCGGCCGGAGGCGCCGCCAGGGCACGGTCCACGACGCTCACCACCTCGCGCAGGTCGAAGGGCTTGGGCAGGTACTCGAAGGCCCCGCGCTCCGTCGCCTTGACCGCGGTCAGCAGGGTGTTCTGCGCGCTCATCACGACGATGCGCAGGTTGGGCCGCTGCTTGCGGATGCGCGGGATGAGCTCCAGCCCGTTCTCGTCCGGCATCACCACGTCGGTGATGACCAGATCGCCCTCGCCGTCCCGCACCCATTGCCAGAGCGTGGCCGCGTTGCCGGTGACGCGTACCTCGTGGCCCTCGCGCCCCAGCGCCTGACTGAGCACCGTGCGGATGGCCCGGTCGTCGTCCGCCACCAGGATGGTCGCAGGGGTCGTCATCACGCGCGCTCCCCGCTGGCCATCGGCAGCATGAGGCGGAAGACCGTGCGCCGCGGCTCGCTGTCGAACTCGATCACGCCGCCGTGGTCGCCGACGATCTTGGCCACCAGCGCGAGACCGAGGCCGCTGCCGCTGGACTTGGTGGTCACGAAGGGATCGAAGAGGTGGGGCCGCAATTCCTCGGGAATGCCGGGACCGTTGTCCTGCACGGCGACCACGAGCGGCAGGTCCACGCGCGCGCCGCCGCCCGGCATCGCCAGACGCACCCCCTGCTGATAGCGGGTCGACAGCAGGATTTCGCCGTTCTCCGTCCCGGCCGCCTCGGCGGCGTTCTTCACCAGGTTCAGCAGCACCTGGATCAGCAGATCCCGGTTGCCCAGCACAGGCGGCAGCGAGGGATCGTAGCTCTCGCGGATGCGCACGCCACTGGCGACGCCGGTTTCCGCCACGCGGCGCACGTGCTCCAGGATCTCGTGGATGTTGACCGGGCCGCGCTGGATCGGGCGCTCGTCGGCGAACATGTCCATGCGGTTCACCAGCGCGGCGATGCGGTCGGCCTCGTCGCGGATCAGCCGGGTGAGCGCCCGGTCGTCGTCGGCGGCCGTCTGCTCCAGGAGCTGCGCCGCGCCGCGGATGCCGGAAAGCGGATTCTTGACCTCATGCGCCAGCATCGCCGCCATCCCCGTCACCGAGCGCGCGGCATTGCGATGCGTCAGCTGGTTGTCGATCTTGCGCGCGATCGAGCGCTCCTGGAGCGACACCGCGACGCAGCCGGGCATCTCCGGGATCGGCGAGACATCGATGGAAACGTGGCGCGAGCCGAAGCGCGGCGATTCGATGGTCACGCCATACTGCGAAACGGGGCCCGCCTGGTCCCGCGCCTGCGCGATCAGGCCGTGCAGGGGGCTGTCGCCGGGCACGAGCGACTCCACCGGACGCCCGACCAACGCTGCCGCGCTCGCCGCGAAGAACTGTTCCGCTGCCGTGTTCACCGCGCCGAAGCAACCCGCCCCATCCACGACGAACACCGGGTCGGCCAGGGCGTTCAGCACCGCCCCGGCATCGACCGCCCGGGCGCGCGGCTGGCGCGGGCGCAGCGGTTTCGGCTGGGAGGCGCCCCGGGCCATCTAGGCGGCCTCCCTCTGGCCGGCACGATCGTAGAGATCGGCGACCATCCGCCGCACCCGCGCCGGACAGTCCGCCGCGTTGACCGCCCGCCGGAACCCGGCCGAACCCTCCAGGCCGCTCGCGTACCAGCACAGGTGCTTGCGCGCGATGCGCAGGCCGCGCTCGCGGCCGTAGGTGCTCAGCAGCGCCTCGTAGTGGCGCAGCACGGTCTCACGCTGCTCGGGCAGCGTCGGTTCCTCACCCATGCGGCCATCGCGCAGAAGCTGCATGACCTGACGCAGCCGCCAGGGCCGGCCGCAGGCGCCGCGGCCGATCATCACGCCGTCGGCCCGCGACTGCGCCAGGGCGGCGCGCACGTCCGCTTCCGTCGCGATGTCGCCGTTGACGATGACCGGCAGCCGCGTGACCGCCTTCACCTCGGCGACCGCGCGCCAGTCCGCCGTTCCGTTGTAGAACTGGCAGCGCGTGCGGCCGTGCACGGTCAGCATGCGCACGCCGGCATCCTCCGCGATGCGGGCCAGGCGGGGGGCGTTGCGCCGCGTCTCGTCCCAGCCGAGGCGCATCTTCACGGTCACCGGCAGGGGGTCCGCCGCCTTCACCGCGGCGTCCATGATTCGCGCGGACAGGGCCTCGTCGCGCATCAGGGCCGAGCCGGCCTGCTTGCTGACGACCTTCTTGACCGGGCAGCCGAAGTTCAGGTCGATCAGAGCCGCCCCACGGTCCTTGTGGATGCGTGCGGCCTCGGCCACCACTTCGGGCTCGCAGCCGGCAAGCTGCACGGCTACCTCGTGTTCGCCGGAGAAATCCTCGGTGAGCTTGCGCGACCGCATCGCCGCGCGCGCCTGGCGCACGCTGGCCTCGCTGGCGATCATCTCGGAGACGACGAGGCCCGCCCCGAATTCGCGCACCAGGCGGCGAAACGGCTTGTCCGTCACCCCGGACATCGGCGCCAGGATGACCGGCTCGTCCAGTCGCAGATCGCCGATCGTGATGCCCATCTGCTAGGCAATCCTTTCAAGGCCGTGCGACGACGGCCTCATTTCTAGGCGCGTGTTGCCACGCATGCAACGCGAACAGGAGCTTGCCCGGCGTCAGGCCATCAGCACATCGGTGACGAACTTGACCCCCGGATAGCCGAGCGTGAGCAACAAATAGGCAACCAGCAGCAGCCGCGCCACCGTGCGCCCGCGCGCGCCTGTGCGCCCGTGAAGAACCAGAAGCCCGAGGATGACCGCGAAGGCCAGCAGCGACAGAAGCTGCTTGTGCTCGAAGCGCAGCAGGGCGCCGCTGCCGAGGTATTCCACCGCCATGCCGGAGACGATGTCCACGCCCAGCACGGCCTCCGCCGCCGCCAGCAGGCGCACCTGCAGGCGATCGGCGTCCGCCACCGCCGGCAGCAGGCCCGACAGGCGACCGGGGCGCTTGCGCTTCAGCGCCCGCTCCTTGAGGAAAACCGCGGCGCCGGCCACCGCCGCGATCGTTGCCAGCGCGTAGGCGAGAACCGACAGCACGATGTGCGCCAGCAGCCAGCCATCGATCGTCCGCGCCACCCGCGGATGCTCCGGCGCGTGTGCCCAGACCATCGCGATGGCGCTCAGCACCACGAGATAGCCCATCAAAAGGGGCGTCAGCCGGCGGACATCCGCGTCGATCAGGCAGAGCACCGCGAAGAGCGCGCTGCTGGCGGCGACGGAGACCCAGAGGGTGGCCGAGAGCCCGCCGTGCCACTGCCCGGCAAGCTGCGTGGCGACATAGACCAGGGGGCCCAGCACGGCGATGGCCAGCAGACCCCAGAACATGGCGGCGCGCTCCGCCGGCGCGACCCGGAAGGGCAGCGCCGCGACGGGGACCAGGGCGAGGATGGCGGACAGGCCAATGACGAGCTTGCTCATGCCACGGCGTATATATCACCTCTTGGCCGCCACGGTAGAGCGCACTAGGCTCGCCGCGCCGCCAGCCAGGGAGAAACCGTCGCCATGAAGGAGTCAAGCCGGTGAGCGCCGCCCCAGAACCGGACGTCGTCGCGCTGGTCGTCGCGGCCGGGCGCGGCAGCCGCTTCGGGGCCGACCGGCCCAAGCAGTACGTGCCCCTGCGCGGCCGGCCGGTGTTGCGCTACAGCCTGGAACGCTTCGCCGCGCATCCGCGCGTGACGGCGGTGCGCGCCGTCATCCACTCCGACGACGAAACGGCCTACGCGGCGGCGGCCCAAGGGCTCGACCTGCTGGAGCCGGTGCATGGCGGTGCGGCGCGGCAGGAGTCGGTGCGCTTCGGGCTGGAGAGCCTGGCGACGCGCGCGCCGGCGGCAGTGCTGATTCACGACGGCGCCCGCCCCTTCGCCGATGCCGCGTTGATCGACCGCGTGCTGGACGCGCTGCACAGCCACGATGGCGCGATCCCGGCGGTGCCGGTCAGCGACACGCTGAAGCGCGTGAGCGATGGCCGGATCGTCGAGACGGTGCCGCGCGACGGCCTGTGGCGCGCGCAGACGCCGCAGGGCTTCGCCTACGCGACCATCGTGGAGGCCCACCGGGCGCTGGCAGGACGGGATCTCAGCGACGACGCGGCGCTGGCCGAGCGGGCCGGCCTGGACGTTGCCGTCGTGCAGGGCACAGCGGAGAACATCAAGGTGACGACGCAGGACGACATGGCGCGGGCCGCGGGCTGGCTGGATGCGGCGGCGGAAGTGCGCAGCGGCCAGGGCTTCGATGTCCACCGCTTCGCCGAGACGCCGGGACCGCTGCGCCTGTGCGGCGTGGACGTGGCGCACGACCGGGGCCTGGCCGGACACTCCGACGCCGACGTGGGGCTGCACGTCGTGGTGGACGCGCTGCTCGGCGCCCTGGCCGAAGGCGACATCGGCAGCCATTTCCCACCCAGCGACCCACAGTGGCGCGGTGCGGATTCCGCGGTCTTCGTGCGCCACGCCCGCGACCTGCTGGCGGCGCGCGGCGCGACGGTCCTGAACCTCGACGTCACCCTCATCTGCGAGCGGCCCAAGGTCGGCCCGCACCGCGCGGCCATGACGAAGCGCATCGCCGAGCTGCTGGACATCGACCCCGGCCGAGTCGGGGTCAAGGCCACGACGACCGAGCGTCTCGGCTTCACCGGTCGGCGCGAGGGCATCGCCGCGCAGGCCATCGCCACGCTGCGGCTGCCGTGGACGACGTCGTGACCGGCGACAGCACGCCCTGCCCCCTCTCGCCCCTGGCCCTGGCCGCGACCTGGTTCGGCAGCGGCCGGCTTCCCTGGATGCCGGGTACCTGGGGCTCCCTCGCGGCCCTGCCCTTCGCGGCGCTGCTGCACTGGGCGGGCGGCGCCACGATGCTCATGCTGGCCACGCTGCTGGTGCTGGTTGGCGGCACGGTCGTCGCACAGGTTTATGCCGCGCGCAGCGGCCGGGCGGACCCGTCCGAGGTCGTGATCGACGAGGTGGTCGGCCAATGGGCGACGCTGGTTCCGCTGGGCCTGGACCCGGTGAGCTACCTGGTTGGCTTTGCGGGGTTCCGCTTGTTCGATACCCTCAAGCCCTGGCCGATTCCCCTGTTCGAGAAGCTGCCGGGCGGCTGGGGGATCATGGCCGACGATCTGGTCGCCGCCGGCTTCGCCGGCATCCTGGGCTACGCCGGGCTGATCGCTCTGGGATATTCGTGATGTTTGACAAGACGTTACAGGACAAAGCTGAAGCGGTACTTGAAGCCTACCGGCGTCGAGGCTGGATGCTGGCCATGGCCGAGAGCTGCACCGGCGGCCTGATTGCCGGCTGTCTGACCGAGATCACCGGGTCGTCCGACGTGGTGGAGCGCGGCTTCGTCACCTATTCCAACGCGGCCAAGGTGCAGGTGCTGGGCGTGCCGCAGGCGACTCTGGACCGCGTCGGCGCCGTCAGCGCGGAGGTGGCGGAGGCCATGGCCACCGGCGCGCTGGCGCACGCGCCGGTGCAGGTCAGCATCGCCGTGACGGGCATCGCCGGGCCCGGCGGTGGCAGCAGGGAAAAGCCGGTCGGGCTGGTGTACTTCGGCCTCGCCACGTCCGGCGGCGGCCTTGCGCACGTCCGCCACGTCTTCGACGGCGAGCGCGGGGCGGTGCGGCGGCAGAGCGTGGCCGCCGCGCTGGACCTGCTGCGCGAGGCCGCCAGCTAGGCCCGGCAGATGCCCAGTCCGGCCCCGAACGCCATCCGCCACCTGCCGGTAACCGGCAGCGATCTTCTCCTGATCCTGATCCTGGGACTGGGCAGCTCGCGCCTGGTGCTACCGCTCCTCGCCGCCGGCCTCGGCATCTCCACCCTGGACGCCCAGGCGCGCATGGGCGCCATCCTGGTTCTGCTGGCCGCGCAGACCGGGCTTCTGCTGGTCGTGGTCTACCTCGTCGCCGTGCGGTGGCGCGGCTGCACCTGGGCGGAGCTCGGCTTCGTGCCGCTGCCGCCGGGCTGGGGCACGCGGGCGGCGGCCATCGCCCTGGTCAGCTTTCCCATCGTCGGTGGCGTGAACTGGCTGCAGCAGCAGATCACCGGGCAGCCCTTCGAGAACCCGCAGCTTCAGGTCCTGGCGCCGGCCGATTTCTCCTGGGCGGCCTATCTGGGCACGCTGGCCGTGGCCGGCCTCTGGGCGCCCTTCGTCGAGGAGATCGTGTTTCGCGGCCTGCTGTTCCGGTGGCTCGGCGAGCGCTACGGCTTCGCCCTGGGGCTCGTCGGCAGCGCGCTGGCCTTTGCGGTGCTGCACGGCATTCCCGGCCTGATCCCGGCCATCGTGGTGCTCGGCGCGATCCTGGCCTGGACTTATGCCCGCACGGGGTCGATCTGGGCGCCGGCCATCGTGCACGGCGCCTACAACGCGGTCGTCACGACAATCCTCTACGCCGCCGTGGCCCAGGGCCTTTCCCCGCAAGCGATGTAGCTTGTATCGAC
>CAZLNO010000089.1:0-17384 GCA_964561005.1 uncultured Rhodovibrionaceae bacterium
CTGCTGGAAAGCTGCCTGCGCCGGATCGAGGCGACGAACGACGCGCTCAATGCCTTCGTCGCGATGGACGTGGAGGCGGCGCGGGCCGAGGCGCGCCAGGCGGAGGCCGACGTGCTGGCCGGCGAGCCGCTGGGCCTGCTGCACGGCCTGCCCATCGGCATCAAGGACCTCAACCCCACCGCGGGACTGCGCACCACCTGGGGCTCGCTGCTGTACAAGGACCACGTGCCCGACGAAGACGACAGCGTCGTGGCCAACCTGCGGGCCGAGGGCGCCATCGTCCTGGGCAAGACCAACACGCCGGAGTTCGGGGCGGGCGCCAACACCTGGAACCGGGTCTACGGCGCCACCGGCAACCCCTTCGACCCGGAGAAGACCTGCGCGGGCTCCTCCGGCGGCTCGGCGGTGGCCCTGGCCGCCGGCATGGCGCCCCTGGCCAACGGCTCCGACTACGGCGGCAGCCTGCGCACGCCGGCGGCGTTCTGCGGCATCACCGGCTACCGGCCGTCGCCGGGGGTGGTGCCGGCGCTGGGCCGGCCGGCGGCGCTGCTGCCGTTCTCGGTGCAGGGGCCGATGGGACGGACGGTGGAGGACACCTACCTGCAGCTCCAGGCGCAGGTGGACGACGACATCCGCGACCCCTTCGCCAGCGCGAGCAACCTGGAGCTGCCCGCCCGGCTGTCGGAGGTGGACCTCGGCGCGCTGCGGGCGGCGATCTCGACCGACCTGGGCTGCGCCCCGGTGGACAACGACATCCGCAAGGTGTTCGCCGCGCGCACGTCCCGCTTCCGTTCGGTCTTCGCCGAGGCGGCGGACCGCGACCCCGAGCTGGGCGCGGTGCACGAGGCCTTCGAGATCCTGCGCGGGGTGAACTTCGTCGCCGCCCACCGCGAGCGCCTGGAAAAGCACCGCGACCTGCTGGGTCCCAACGTCGTCGACAACACCGAGCGCGGCATGGCCTACGGCCTGCCCGACGTGGCCTGGGCGGCGGCGGAGCAGACCCGCATCTACCAGCGCTTCGTCGACTTCTTCGACGAGGTGGACGTGCTGATCTGCCCGGCGGCGGCGGTCTCGCCCTTCCCGCACGCTCAGCTCTACCCCGAGACGATCAACGGCGAGGCGATGCCGACCTACATGCGCTGGCTCGCCCTGAGCTATGGCCTGACGATGGCGCTGCCGGCGGTGTGCTGCCTGCCCTGTGGCGTGGACCACCTGGGCATGCCCTTCGGCATCCAGGTGGTGGGGCCGAACGGCTCGGACGCAATGGTGCTCCAGATCGCCCTCAGTCTGGAGAAGGTCCTGGCGGCCGACCGGGAAACGGCGCGGCCGGCCTTCGATGCGGCGCGGCTGACGGGGTAGGCCAGCGACGCGCCCAGCCGGTCGGGGGCTTGCCCCCGACCGGAACGTTCTCCTGCGGACGGCGGTGAAACGTTCGGGGCGCGGTCGACACGACGTCGACGCCGAAGGCGTCTAGCCCGCGCCCCGCCGGTCAAGACTATGAACAGGCAGGGGGAAACTGCATATGCACCACGGTATGCACCACGGCATGATCACCGCGCCCCAGCCCGAAGCGGTGGACGCCGGGCTGGAGGTGCTGGAGTCCGGTGGCAACGCGGTGGACGCGGCGGTCGCCACGGCGTTGGTGCAGACGGCGGTGGACCCGCAGATGTGCGGAATCGCCGGCTTCGGCTCGATTCAGCTCTACCTGCCGGGGCAGGATGTCCATGCCTGCCTGGACTTCCACGGACGCGCGCCGCTGGGCGCGAGGCCGGAGATGTGGGCCGACCGGATCGTGGGCGAGGCCGAGGACGGCTTCGGCTTCATCCTGGAGGGCCGGGTCAACGAGATCGGCTATGGCGCGATCACGACGCCAATGAGCCTCAGGACCTACGACGACGCGCTGCGGCGCTTCGGCACGAAGGCATTGGACGAACTGCTGGAACCCGCGATCGCCTATTGCGAGAACGGCTTTCTGGTGCGCCCGCACGTCAGCTATTTCTGGAACCTCGTGGAAGGCGCCGGACGGGCGCCGCACGTCGAGCGGCTGACCCGCAACCCGGCCGCGCGGCGGATCTATGTCAAGCCCGACGGCACGCTCCACGGGATTGGCGAGCGCCTGCGCAATCCGGACATGGCGCGGACCTACCGCCGGATCGCCGACGACGGCGTGGACGATTTCTATCACGGCAGCCTGGCCGACGAGATCGTGGCGGACATGGAAGCCAACGGCGGCCTGCTGCGCCACGACGACCTGGCGCAGGTGGCGACGACGGACAGCGCGCCGCTCGTCGGCACGTACCGGGGCCGGACCGTCGCCACCAACCCGCCGCCCGGCGGCGGCGTCATGCTGCTGGAGATGCTGAACATCCTGGAGAACTTCGACCTGGCGGCGATGGGGCACAATTCCGCCGACTATATCGCCACCGTCGCCGAGGCCATGAAGATCGCCACGGTCGACAAGGACTCCAAGGTGGGCGACCCGCGCTTCGTCGAGGTGCCGCTCGACGAGCTGACCGGCAAGGCCCATGCCGCCCAGATGGCGGAGCGGATCAAGCGCGGGGAGATGACGCGAGTGCCCCGGCTGGCGCCGGGCGGCCGCCCGGAATCCCGCGACACGACGCACATCTCCGCGGTGGACGCGGCGGGGAACTGCGTGGCGATGACGCATTCGCTGGGCATGCCGTCGGGCGTGGTCACCGAGGGCCTGGGCTTCATGTACAACGGCTGCATGCACGTCTTCGATCCGCGGCCGGGGCGGCCCGGCTCGCTGGCGCCGGGCAAGTCGCGCTTCACCGCGATGGCCCCGACCATGCTGTTCGATGACGGCGAGCCCTGCCTCGTCGTCGGGGCGCCGGGCGGGACCTACATCACCATGGGAATTCTGCAGGCGATCCTGAACGTGGTGGACTTCGGCATGACGGCCCAGGAGGCGGTGTCCGCCCCGCGCATCTCCGCCACCTCGGACACCGTCGAGTTGTCCAACCGCATCCGCCGCGGGACCGAAAGCGAACTCCGTCGCCGCGGTTACCCCACGCGCCGCGTCGCGCTCAGCCACGCCTTTGCCGGCGTGCATGCGCTGCGTCGGGAGGCTGGTGTCTGGGACGGCGGCGCCGATCCGGGGCGCGACGGGATGGCCGCGGCCGTTTAGGATCATGGCCGTTCCGGCCCTGGCGCCGGTGGGACCGGATGGCAAGGGATGACCGCCGGTCCGCGGGGTTGAATCCGGCTCGATGGAAATTTCATTGGACAGGCGATCCGCGTCGCAACTTCGGTCGTATAAGGCTCGTGAAGACGTTGTGACCCCATACCGGACCTTTGGAGTAACAAATTCATGCAAGCGATTGCCGCGGTTTTTGCCCGGTTCACGATCGGGCAGAAGGTAGCCGGTCTCGTCGCGGTGCTGATGCTGATGCTGGCCGTCGTCGGCGGCGTCGGGGCCTTGGCCACGCACCGCATCGGACAGGACATCAGCGCAATCGGGGAGCGCGCGCTGCCCGTCGGCGAGCGCGCCCAACGGCTGACCAGTCAGCAACTCGACCAGGCCATCGCCTTCGAACGGGCGGTTCGACACGGCCTGGCCATGCAGGGCGAAGGCGGCGACGAGCTGCGTACGCGGTTCGAGGCCAGGACCGAGCAGTTCGACGAGATCGCCGGCGCCTTTGATGACGAACTAAGCGAGCTCGTCGAAACACTGCACGGCTTCGCCGAGAGCGAGCCCAACGCCCAGGCGCGGGAAGCCTGGCGGGAGCTTGCCGACGGCTTCGAGGCGGTGGGCGAGAGCCACACCGACTATGAAGATCGGACCAAGGCGGTCTTCACGGCCCTGCGTGAGGGTCGGGTTGACGGCCTGGACGCGGAGATCGACGCGGTCGTCGAGGACAAGAACGCCATCGATCGGCGCGTTCGGGAGCTGAGCGGGGAACTCGCGGATTACGGCAAGCGCCTGACCGCCGACGCCATCGAGCACGATGAGCAGGCCTTCTGGCAGATTGTGACGCTCGTCGCCGCCGCCATGGGGATCGCCATCGTGGCGGCCTTCGCCACGGTGCGATCGGTCGTCCGGCCGCTGCGCCGTGTCATTCGGGCGCTCGCGGCCCTCAAGGAGGGTGACACCTCCGTCGAGGTGCCCGTGGTGGGCCGGGACGAGGTGGCGGAGCTGGCCCAGGCCTACGAGACCTTCCGCGAGCGCACCGCCGAGATCGAGCGGCTGAAGCAGGAGCAGGAAGAAGCAGAGAAGCGCGCCGAGGAGAAGCGGCGCCAGGAGATGGACGCCCTGGCCGACAGGTTCGAGAACGACGTCGGCGCGGTGGTGCAGACCCTCAGCACCCAGAGCGAGCAGCTCAACGGCGCCGCCCAGTCGATGGGCTCGGTGGCGGAGGAGACCAGCCGCCAGGCGCAGCTCGTGGCCTCGGCCGCCGAGCAGGCTGCGGCCAGCGTGGAGACCGCCGCCTCGGCGGCGGAGGAGATGTCCACCTCGATCAGCGAGATCAGCGGGCAGATCGGCCGCTCCAGCGAACGCGCGCAGGCCGTGCGCCAGGAAGCGGAAAGCGCGAGCGCCCAGGTGGGTTCGCTGAACGACGCCGCCGACAAGATCGGCGATGTCGTGCGGCTGATCCAGGACATCGCCGAGCAGACCAACCTGCTGGCTCTCAATGCCACCATCGAGGCGGCGCGTGCGGGCGATGCCGGCAAGGGCTTCGCCGTCGTTGCCCAGGAGGTGAAGAACCTGGCGCAACAGACCACCAAGGCCACCGACGAGATTTCCCAGCGGATCGACAAGGTCCAGGGCGAGACCAAGGAGGCCGTCGCCGCCATCGGCCGCATCTCCGAGCGCGTCAAGGAGATCGACGAGGCCGCCGCTTCCGTCGCCACCGCCATCGAGCAGCAGAGCGCGGCCATGCGCGACATCTCCCGCAACGTGCAGGAGGCCTCGACCGGAACGCAGGAGGTCACGAGCAACATCGCCAGCGTCAGCAAGGCCGCGAACGAGGCCGGCAGCGCCTCGGAGCAGGTGGTCGGCGCCGTGGGCGAGCTGGGACAGCAGGCCACCACGCTGCGCGGCCGCGTCGACGCCTTCCTCAAGGAGGTCCGCACGGGCTGATTCACGGCTCCGCGCGGCCGCCCCGGCGCAGCGTGCTTCCGCAGGCGGACGAAGGGGGCTCTCCACGCCCCACCCTCACGCTGGCGCGAGCGGGACGGATTTGGATAATGTGGGAAAGGCCACGGACCGGCGGCGCCGGGTGATCCATCATGGAAGGCGCGCTCCGCCGGCGAGCGGCAACCATTGATGGAGTCGGCCGCCATGCGCTCCGCCGCGTCGCTGTCCCTGCTGCTCGCGCTGCTGCTCGGCGCGTCCGGCTGCGCCTATTACCACCTGCGCAGCCCGGAGCCGACCCCCGCCACGGAATACCGCGGCGAGACGCTGCACGCCTTTTTCTGGGGGGCCATCGAGGAGGAGCGGATCGCCGACAACTGCGTCAGCAACGCGATCGACGAGGTGCGCGTGCGCAACAACTACGGCTACGCGCTGATCACCGTGCTGACCCTGGGCATCTGGATGCCCCTGGACATCGAGTGGCGCTGCGCCAAGCGGCCCCTCGACGACGGGGAGATCTGACCGCCATGCCCGAGGATGCCCCGGCGACGGCCACGGTGGTGAAGAACGACCGCGCCCAGTGGACCAACTGGCACCAGAATGTCACCCAGAAGATCCGCGGCCTCTACGACGTCTACAATCCGCCGGGCGAGGCCTCGGCGGCCGGGCTGCGGGCGACGGTCCGCCAGCTCCAGGGTCTCATCGCCGACGCGCAAGGCAGGGGCGATCCCGTCCGGGCCATCGGGGGCGGCTGGTCGTTTTCCCGCGTGCCGGCGACCGAGGGCTGGGTCGTCAACACCCGGCCGCTCAACTGGGTATTCCGCATCACCCAGGCCAGCGTCCACGACGGCTATGCCGGCGATCCCGAGGGCCTGCTGCTGGTCCAGTGCGGCGTTCAGATTTCCGAGCTGAACCGCTATCTGGAGGTGGAGCGCGGCCGCTCCCTGCGCACCGCCGGCGCCAGCAACGGGCAGACCTTCGTCGGCGCGATGTCCACGGGCACGCACGGCTCCGCCATCGACGAGGCCGGCATCCAGGACCACGTGGTCGGCCTGCACGTGGTCGCCGGCCCGGACCGGCATTTCTGGATCGAGCGCGCCGCCTATCCCGTGGCCTCGCCGGCCTTCGTGGAGCGCCTGGGCGCGACCGCGATCCGCGACGACACGCTTTTCGAGGCCGCGGTGGTGAGCTTCGGCGGCTTCGGCATCATCCATGCCGCGATGATCGAGACCTCCCCGCGCTTTCTGCTTGAGGCCTATCGGCGCAAGGTGCCCTTCGACGATGCCCTCCGGCGGGCGATGACAACGCTCGACTTCGGGCCGCTCGACATGCCCGATCCTGGCAGCCGCCCCTACTTCTTCCAGGTTATCGTCGATCCCTACGAGGTCTCGCCAGCCTACGTGACGACGATGTACAAGCGCCCGGTGCCCGCCGGCTACGAGCCCGACTATGCCGAGAAGGGCGGCTTGCGGCCGGGCTATGACCTGCTGGCCGCCATCGGGGTGCTGAACGACAAGGTTCCCGAACTGACCCCCACGCTGGTCAGCCAGATCGCCAAGGCGCAGCTCCAGCCCTTCGAGGGCAAGACCGGGACGCTGGGGGAGACCTTCGACTTCACGACGCCGCGCAGCAGCGCCGCCGGCGCGGCGATCGGCGTGCGGCTGGGGGACACGGCGCAAGTGCTCGACCGCCTGCTGGCCCTCAACGAGCGGATCGGTCCGGCGCCGATCGTTTTCGCCTGTCGTTACGTGCAGCGGTCGCGGGGCCTGCTCGCCTTCACGCGCTTCGAGCCCACCTGCGTGATCGACATGGACGGGGTGTACTCGCGGCGCTCCACCGATTTCTTCCGGGCCGCCTGGGACGATCTGGACGCGGCCGGTATTCCCTACACGCAGCACTGGGGGAAGATCAACGCCCTGACGCCGCGCCGCCTGGAGGCCGTGTACGGCGAGGCGGTGTCGGCGTGGCGCGACAGCCGCCGCCAGCTTCTGGCGCGGGAGATCGACCGCCGCACCTTCGCCAACCGCTTCCTGCGCCGGGCGGGGCTGCACGCCTGATCCGGCCCTTCGCGCCCGCGGGATGCGCAGGTGTGCGTGTTCCTTGTCCTTTGAAAGCAGGACAGTGCTGGCGCACCATTAAGTCCGGTTCAAATTCCGCCCGACCTCGAAGGTTCCATGGTTTGTGGAATCGCGCTGACTTGTGGGGAAAAGAAACCCGAGAGGCGCGTTGCCTCCGTGTCGGAACTTGGACTGGGAAGTATACAACTTTGATGTCGTTCAGCCGGATGATTCCATGTCGCAAGTGTCACTGGCGCCTCGCGCCGCGCAATTGGACGAGATTCTGGAGGCGGTGGAGGCTCGGCGCTATCGGGTCGGCATCATCGGCCTCGGCTATGTGGGTCTGCCGCTGGCCCAGGTATTCCGGGATCAGCGCTTTTCGGTCCTGGGGTTCGACGTGGACCCGGACCGGGTGGCCGAACTGAATGCGGGGCGCTCCTACATCCGGCACGTCGCGCACGAGACCATCGCCACCATGCGGGTTGGCGGCGGGTTCGAGGCCACGGACAACTTCGACCGATTGGCCGAGGCCGACGCGATCCTGATCTGCGTGCCCACGCCCCTCAACGCCCACCGCGAGCCGGACATGACCTACGTCGAGGCGACGGCGGCGCAGATTGCGCGTCGGTTGCGGCCCGGCCAGCTCGTCGTCCTGGAATCGACGACCTATCCAGGGACCACCGAGGACGTGGTGAGGCCGGTCCTGGAGGCCACGGGCCTTGCCAGCGGCCGGGACTTCTACCTGGCCTATTCGCCGGAGCGCGAGGACCCCGGCAACCCGACCTTCTCGACCGCGCGCATCCCGAAGGTCGTGGGCGGCGACGGCGAGGCGGCGGCGCGCCTGGCCGCCGCGCTGTATGAACCCGTGGTGGCCGGCGTGGTGCCGGTCGCCAACACCCGCACGGCCGAGGCGGTCAAGCTGACCGAGAACATCTTCCGCTCGGTGAACATCGCCCTTGTGAATGAGCTGAAGCAGATCTACGAGGCGATGGGGATCGACGTCTGGGAGGTGATCGAGGCGGCCAAGACCAAGCCCTTCGGCTACATGCCGTTCTATCCGGGTCCGGGCCTGGGCGGCCACTGCATCCCCATCGACCCTTTCTACCTCACCTGGAAGGCGCGCGAGGTGGAGCTGCCCACGCGCTTCATCGAGCTGGCCGGCGAGATCAACACGGCGATGCCGCGCCAGGTGGTCCGCCGCCTGGGGGAGGCGCTGAACGCGCGCCGGGCGCGGGCGATGAACGGCGCGCGAATCCTGCTGCTTGGCATGGCCTACAAGAAGAACGTGGACGACATCCGGGAGTCGCCGTCGTTCAAGCTGATGGAGCTTCTGGAGGCCGCGGGCGCGCGCGTCGACTTCCACGATCCCTATGTCCCGGTCATCCCGGAGACGCGCGAGCATCCCCGCCTGGCCGGGCGGACCGGGGTGGCGCTGACGGAGGCGGCTGTCGGCGGCTACGAGGCGGTGCTGATCGCCACCGACCACGACGAGGTCGACTATGCGCTGGTCCACCGCGGCGCCGATCTTGTCGTGGATACCCGCAACGTCATGCAGCGTAACGGCCTGGCGGGCGACCACGTCGTGAAGGCGTAGCGGCGGCGCCTGGCCGCCTCACCGCAGCTTGTGGTCCGAGAGGAGCTGGTACAGGCCCTGGCGGCTCACGCCCAGCAGCCGCGCGGCCTCTGAGATGTTGCCCTCGGACAGGCTCATGGCCTTTCGGATGGCCTCGTACTCGGCGGACTGCCGCGCCTCCTTCAGGGTCTTGGCGCGCTCGTCGCCGGACGGCGCGGCCAGCTCCAGGTCGCGCGCCGTGATGCGGCCGGTGGCGTTGACCGCCGCGCGCTTCAGCCGGCTCTGCAGCTCGCGCACGTTGCCGGGCCAGTTGTGCTCGCCGATGACCGCCAGGGCGTCGGGGCTGAGCCCGGGATTGTGCAGGCCCTGCTCCGCCGTCCAGGTCTTCAGGAAGGTCTGGGCGATCAGCACCGCGTCCTCCGGCCGCTCGCGCAGCGGCGGGATGCGCACGACGGCCTCGCTCAGCCGGTAGTAGAGGTCCTCGCGGAAGCCGCCGTCGGCCACCATCTTCTCCAGGTCGCGATTGGTCGCCGAGACGATGCGGAAATCCACGGCGATGCTGCGCCGCCCGCCGACGCGCTCGATCTTGCGCTCCTGCAGCACGCGCAGCAGCTTGGCTTGCAGGGAGGCGGGCAGGTCGCCGATTTCGTCCAGCAGCAGCGTGCCGCCGTGGGCCTGCTCGAACTTGCCGATGGTGGTCTTGTGCGCGCCGGTGAAGGCGCCGCGCTCGTAGCCGAACAGCTCGCTTTCCAGAAGGTTCTCCGGGATGGCGGCGCAGTTGATGGCGACGTACTGTCCCTTCTCGGCGCGGTGTCCGAGAGTGTGGAGCCCCAGCGCCAGCAGTTCCTTGCCGGTGCCGCTCTCGCCGAAGATCAGCACCGCGACGTTGGCTTCGGCGAAGCGGGCGATCTGCTCGCCGACCTGCTGCATGCGCGCGTTCTGGGTGATCAGCCCGGGTACCGGGCACTCGCTCCGGGCGGCCTGCAGCTCGCGGTTCTCGCGCTCCAGCTCGTGGAGGTTGGCCGCGCGCGCCACGATCAGCGTCAGCTCGTCCACGTCCACGGGCTTCTGATAGAAGTCGTAGGCACCCAAGGACACGGCCTTCAAGGCGTAGGCGCGCTCCTTCTGGCCGGTCAACACGATCACCTTGGACTCCGGCGCGGCGGTGAGGATGTCGCGCAGCGCCGCCAGCCCCTCGCTGGGTCCATCCGGGTCCGGCGGCAGCCCCAGGTCGAGCAGCACCACCGCCGGCGGCGTCTTGCGGATGGCCTCCAGCGCGGCCTTGCGGTCGCCGCATTCGGTGGTCTTGTAGTCGTCGAAGGCCCAGCGGAGCTGACGGCGCAGGCCGGGGTCGTCGTCAACGACCAGCAACCGCACGGGCTTTTTCGTCGGATTCTGTACCATCGCCATTCGATCTGCTGTTCCGGGATGCAAGCGGCAGGCGCAGCCGCATGGTGGTGCCGGAGCCGGGGCTGCTGATGGCTTCCAGCTCGCCGCCGTGCTCGCGGGCGAACTCCCGGCACTGGTAGACGCCGACGCCGAAGCCATGCTCCTTCGTCGAGCGGAACGGGGTGAAAAGCACGTCGCGCACGAACTCCGGTTCCATGCCGGGCCCGTTGTCGGTCACGTCGACGACCACGCAGTCGTCGACCACGTCCAGGTCGACCTGGACACGGCCGGCCTCGCCGCCGGCCTCGCGGGCGTTGGTGAGCAGGTGGTCCAGCACGTCGGCCAGGCGCTCCGACGCGGCCCGCACCTTGCGACCGCGTGCGGCGGCGGACACAACCAGCTCGATCCTGGGCCGGCTTGCGTCCCGGTGGCGGGACAGCACCGATTCGACCAGCGCGGGCACATCGACCGGGTCGGCGTCTTCCTCCCGGGTGTCGCTGCGCTCGCGCAGGCGGGACAGGCGGTCCAGCAGCGCGCGCATGCGGCTCACCGCGTGCGACACGGTTTCCCGCATGTCCTGCTGGAAGGCCGGGTTCTCCGCGTGCCGGTCGAAGTTCTTCAGCATCACGGCGAGCTGGCTGACCAGGTTCTTGATGTCGTGCGCGACGAAGGCGTACTGCCGGTTGAAGCGGGCGAACTGCTTTTCGTTCTCCAGCGCCGTCACCGCCCGCTTCTCGGCCAGATAGCTGGCGCACTGATAGGCGATCAGCATGACCAGCTCGCTGTCCTCGGCGTCGATGGGCCGGCTCACGCGCGGAGGCGACAGCACGATGAAGCCCAGGAGGCGGCCCGCGTGGGGCAGGGGCACCGCAAGCCAGGCCTCGGAATCGTCGCGCGCGAACGCCGCGCCTGCCAGGCCGGCGCCGTGCAGCGGCTGGTAGCGGCCGTCGCGGTCGCGGAAGAGGGCGTCGGGCACCTCGTCGACGGCGGAGCGCACAGGGCGGTAGTTCCAGGTCGCGTGCAGCCGCGGCCGGCCGCCCTCCATCACCCACAGCGCGCCGCCGGGCACCTCCAGCAGGTTCGCGCAAGCGCGGATGATGCGGTTCTCAAGGGCGTTGGACTCGTCCTCCAGCGCCAGCGTCTGCATGAACTTGCGCCATTCGTGGGCATAGTCGTACTTGCCGGCGTAGAAATGGCGGCTGACCCACAGCTTGAGCCGCGCGCGGAAGCGACCCGAGAACAGCAGGAACAGCAGCAGCAGGGCAGAGGCGAACAGCAGCCCGACCTGCAGCATCGGGGCCACGCCGATCGACCAGGATCGAACCAGCAGGGTGGCTCCGGCGACCGCCAGCAGATACAAACCGACGGCGACCAGCGCGACGGAATACAGCGCCGCCTGGCGGGAAAGCTGCAACTCCTGCGCCCAGAAGCCGCTGCGCCAGGCGGCGATCACCACGAAGGGCGCGCTCAGAACGGCCAGCACGACCCGCGCCTGAAGGTATTCAAGCGACGACAGGCCGATCGACAGCATCTGGGAATAGAGAAAGAGATCGTAGACGAACAGGCCGGCCAGCGGGAAGCACAGGAACTTCAGCGACCAGCGGCTGCTCTCGGCGGAGGCGCTGAACACGGCCACGGTGACGCACAGCGCCAGGGTCACCGCCAGCAGCTCGCAGATCAGCGCGGCCTGGATCCGCGTCACCTCGGCAAACGCGTCAAGATACGGCAGGCCGGCGCGCACCGCCACGAGGATACCGCCGGCCAGCAGGACGAGATGCAGGACGCGGCCCTGATGGCGGGGCAGGAGCAGCGCGAGGAATGCCCCCCAGGCCACCATCCGGCCGCTCTCGAGCAGGACGCCCAGGATCGGATCCGGCAGGCCGACGAGACCCTGGACCGCCCAGCCGGCCTGGAGCGCGCAGGCCAACGCGAACGCCAGCGCACGTCTCCGCCGGCCGCCGAACAGCATGGCGCTCGCGGCCAGGGCGAACCAGACAAGGGCAGCCAGTCCATGGCTGATCACGTAAGGCATCGGCGCTTCCCGATCTCCGGAGTCCCGGCGGCCATCCGTCGCTGATGGTTCCCGGCGGCGGGTTTCGCGACCGGGGCGCCGGGATGCCGCAATCCCTGCAGAAGTTTGAGTCGTCGCGCCGGCGCGAAACCTTGATGAATTGTTTGACGTCAGTATAGCCGATCGCGGTCAGCTTGCGGGAGCCAGGGCGTCCAGAAGTCTTCGCAGACCTTCGTCGAGAGGAACCGCCGCCGAGATCCCGAGCGCCCGCCGCGCCCGCTCCGGCGACCCCAGTGAATGGCGGATATCCCCCTCGCGAGCTGGCGCCCGGTCGATGACGGGCGCGCGCCCCAGGATGTCGCCGAGGGTGGTCGCGAGCTGCGCGATCGTGGTGGCCTTGCCGGTGCAGGCATTGAAGACCTCCGCGCGCCCTTGCGTGGCCGGAGAGGCGTCCAGTCGGCTCATGGCGCCCACAAGCATTTCGACGACATCCGCGACGAAGATGAAGTCCCGCGACTGCTGGCCGTCGCCGTCGATCCGCACGGCCCGGCCGCGCGCCATGCGATCGGCGAAGACGGAAATCACCCCGGAATAGGGCGAGTTCGGGTCCTGTCGCGGTCCGTACACATTGAAGAACCGCAGTCCGATCGCGCGCAGGCCGTGGACCTCGGCCCCCACGGCGGCGTGGAGCTCGCAGGCCAGCTTGTCGGCACCGTAGGCGGACAGCGGCCGCGTCCGCGCCGCCTCCCCAACCGGCAGATCCCTGGCGCGGCCGTACACCGCGGCCGAGGAGGCATAGACCACCGGCAGGTTCATCGCCGCCGGCCTGGCCAGTTCGAACAGCGCCACGGTCGCCGACTGGTTGGCCGTGTGACTCTGATGCCAGTGCTCGTTGCAGCGCACGACGGAGGCGACCGCGGCCAGATGGAAGCAGCCGTCCACGCCGTCGAGGGCCTCGCGCAGCGTGGCCGGATCGGCCACGTTCCCTTCGACCAGCTCGGCGTCCCCGGGCAGGTTCGCGCGACGGCCCGTGGACAGATCGTCCAGCACCCGGACACGGGCGCCTTGGGCAAGCAGTCGCTCGACCAGATGCGAGCCGATGAAGCCGCATCCCCCCGTGACGAGGTAGAAGGGGCGACCTGTCCTCACCGTCTTGCGCGATGCCGACGGCCCTGGTCCCGCGGGCCGCTTGCCGCCGGCCCCAGGCAGCGTCTTGCGTCGGCGCGAATGTCGAACGATGCCGTTCGACGCCATAACAAGTTTCCGGATTTGTTGTTTGCCGATACAAATGAATTCTTGTGCGAGTCTACGCCTGCGTCATGGCAACTGCCAGCCGGCCACGCCGTCCGGCGAGGGGCCACGTTTCGGCGGGCGTTTCGCCAGACGTTGCGAAAAAGGACTTGACCCCGCGAACTTCCGCGACACCGCGGTGTGGTAACGGACGAGGCCGACACCCCTCCCCGTCGCCATGCACCGGGCCGCGGCCGCCAAGGGCGCGCAAATACTAATTTTTGTTACTGCATTTGACTCTTAAAAGGCTATGGTTTTTTCTTGGATTGTATATAATATCCTTCCCGCCAAGGGGCCGTACAAAAAAAGGGTGTCACCGATGAATATCGAAGAGTTGCGTCTTCAACTGGTCCTTCGGTGCCTTGACCAGCACAGGGACGTCGATCGCGCGATCGAGGCGGCTTTGCGTCTCGAAGGGTATATCCTGGGCGGTCATTCCGAAGACGAACAACAGGTTGCGCGCGCGGATATCTCTTCCGTGAAGAGCCGGCTGGCCGAACTCGGCCAGGCGGACGCGGCCTGGGACGTCTCGGAGAGGCAAGGCGACGACGAGGCAAAACCGGCAGCCGAAGCGGCGGCGGCCGAGGGGGACCGGAGGAGCGATGTCGCCAGCAACGGATCGCGGCGCGTCGGTCCGGTCACGCCCGAACAGCGGGCCGGCGCCGCGGAGATGGCGTCTGTTCCGGCCAAGAAGCCGGGGCGCGGCGCGGGCAAGAAAAACCGCTGGACCCCGGAGGCCGAGCGGATCCTCTGCGAGCAGTGGGAGAGCGGTCAGCCGACGGAACGCATCGCCGCCGAGTTGGGCCGGACGCCGGCCAGCGTGCGCGAGCGGGCGCGGCGGCTGAACCTGCGTCGGCGTAAGCGCTATCGCAAGGACGAGCCGGAATCCGATCACCGGGGCACCATGCCGCGACCGCCGGCGCAGGCGAGCCGCAAGACCGGCGGCGAAAACGGGCAGGTCGCCACGATGTCGAGTTGGCGCACGACCTCGGGCAACGGTACGCAGGCGGCCTCGCGCAAGGCGAAGTTTCGGCGCGCGCGCCCTTTTGAAAGCAAGCCGTCGCCGGTCGCGATCACCGAGCTGCAGGAACATCGGGTCCAGCGGCCGGAGGTGACGTTAACCACTGTTATTAACTTTGTTCGCAGTCGGGACTACAGTGTCGTGCGCTCGGAGGACGGCGAGGTCGTGGTCGACGGCCGGCGCCGCTTCACCACGGACGAGTTCATCGAATGGGCGAACAACCTGCGGCGGCAACTGCGCAAGCCGGAGTTCCCCTGCGAACTCCTGAGGGCGAGCTGAGCCTGGGCCCCGAGCACGCCCGCAGCGGTCGCGGGCGCTGACAGCGAGGCGGTGGGGCTGGAATGCGCCGGTCCCACCAGGGGCGTGGAGTGCATGCCGGTGCTGGCCGTACACGGGGCGTGCGCGGACAGCTTGCGATGTCTCGCCGCCCACGGCCGCTGGCCACTTGTTTCGGAATGCTTTAATCATTCATCCGACTGACAAGCCCGCTTCGCGTTCCGGTCGGCTTGCGACCGCCACAGAGACAAGGGATCGCCCGAGGGACCGTCATGAGCCTCATCGTCACCGGCGCGGCCGGGTTCATCGGCTCTTACGTGGCCGGGAAGCTGCTGGATCGCGGCGAGACCGTGATCGGCGTCGACAACCTCAACGCCTACTATGACCCCGAGCTGAAAAGGGCGCGGCTGGCCCGGTTGCAGGCGCGCGCGGCGTTTTCCTTCCACAAGGTGGACGTGGCCGACAAGGAGGCGATGTTCGCGCTGGCGGCGGCGCATCCGGAGGTGGAGCGTGTGGTGCATCTGGCCGCGCAGGCCGGGGTGCGGCATTCCCTTGTCGATCCCTGGGCCTACGTCGACGCCAACGTGCACGGCCAGATCACGGTGATGGAGACCTGCCGGCGCCTGCCGAACTGCCGCCACCTCGTCTATGCCAGCTCGTCCTCGGTCTACGGGGGCAACACCAAGCTGCCGTTCTCGGTCGACGACCGCGTGGACCAGCCCATTTCGATCTACGCCGCGACCAAGCGGGCGGCCGAGCTATGCGCCGAGTCCTACGCCCACCTCTACCGCCTGCCGATGACCGGGCTGCGCTTCTTCACCGTCTACGGTCCCTGGGGGCGGCCGGACATGGCGGCCTACATCTTCACCCGCGCCATCTTCGCGGGCGAGCCGATCCAGGTGTTCAACGCCGGCGACATGCGCCGCGACTTCACCTACATCGACGACATCGTGGCGGGCGTCCTCGCGGCCCTCGACCGGCCGCCGGCGGACACCGGCCCGGACGAGCGCCCGCACCGCATCTACAATCTGGGCAACCACCGCAGCGAGGACCTCTCGCGCTTCATTGCCCTGATCGAGAAAGCCTGCGGCCGCGACGCGGTGAAGGAGCCGCGCGAGATGCAGCCCGGCGACGTCAAGGCCACCTATGCCGACATCGAGGCGGCGCGGCGTGAGCTGGGCTTCCAGCCCACGACACCCATTGACGTCGGCATCGAGCGCTTCGTCGCGTGGTATCGCGAGTATCATGGCGTTTGAGGCGTCACGGCCCGCCGTCGAGCCCCCGCCGCCTGGCACCGACACGGCCTCGCTGCACGTCTGCCACGTCCTTTTGCGCCTGGGCTACGGCGGCATGGAGAACGGGCTGGTGACGATCGTCAACGGCCTGCGCGCGGGCGGCTTCCGGCACTCCATCGTCTGTCTCGACACGGCCACGAACTTCCGCGCGCGGGTGGCGGCGGACGTGCCGGTGCATTGCCTGGGCGAGAGCACCAGCGGACCGCTGGGCCGCCACCGCGCGCTCTGGCGGCTCATCCGCGAGCTGCGGCCGGACATCGTGCACACGCGCAACCTGGCGACGATCGACCTCTACCCGGTGGTGTTGGCGGCGGGCGTGCGCCGTCTGGTGCACAGCGAGCACGGCGTCGACCTGCTGGAGATCGACGGCTCGCCGCTGAAGTATCGCCTGATCCGCCGGCTGGGCAGTCTGGTGACGCCCGCCTACATCGCGCTCTCGCGGGACCTGAAGGATTGGCTGGTGCGGCGGAACGGCATTCCCGCGCGCAAGGTCTCGGTCATTGTGAACGGGGTCGATACCGAACGCTTCCGGCCGCCCGCCGACCCGGCGGCAAGACGGGCGCGGCGGGACGCGCTCGGCCTCGACGACCCCGAGGTCGTGGCGATCGGCAGCCTGGGTCGGCTGGAGGCGGTGAAGGATCACGAAAACCTGGCCGCCGCCTATGTCGCGTTGGTCGCACGCCGGCCGGATCTGCGGGCGCGCACGGTGCTGGTGCTGGGCGGCGACGGCTCGCGGCGGGCGGCGATCGAGGCGGTCATGCATCAAGCCGGCCTGCGCGACCGCCTGCGGCTGCCCGGCTACATCGCCGATTCGCCGGCCTTCTATCAGGCGCTCGACCTTTTCGTCCTGCCCTCGCGCACCGAGGGCACCAGCAACACCATCCTGGAGGCCATGGCCTGCGGCCTGCCGGTGGTGGCGACCGACGTGGGCGAGAGCGCGCGCCTGGTGGCCGATGGCGAGACCGGCGCCATCGTCCCGCCGCGCGACCCGGAAGGCCTCGCCGCGGGCCTGATTCCCTATCTGGACTCCACCGACCTGCGCCGGCGCCACGGCGCGGCGGGCCGCGAGCGGACCTTGGCGCGGTTCAGCCTGGACGGCATGCTGCGCGCCTATGGCGAGGTCTACCGCCGCGTGGCCGGCGGGCGAGCGGCGCCGTCGTCGAATGAATCCGTAGGTCAGGCTCCGGCCTGACGCCCCCCTTGGAAGAAGCGGCAGGCTGAAGCATGCCCTGCGCGCCGTGGCGTGGGCGCATTAGCCAAGCTAACAGGCTTTCGAGATAATCTCGTTTGCGGATATGGCCTGAACCTTCCCATCTTCGGGGCAAGCGACGACGCCGGCGATGGCCCGGCGTTTTAGAAACCTTGAAGATGGGAGCC
>CAZLNO010000090.1:0-17165 GCA_964561005.1 uncultured Rhodovibrionaceae bacterium
ACTACGACCTCACCGCCATCATGGCCGACATCGTGGAGATCGTGGACCGGGATACCAAAGAGGCGGCGTAGGGTCGCACTTTCTATGAACGCGAGCGGGGCGCAGGCTTGCCTGCGCCCCGAATGTTTGCGGCACCACCCCACATTGACGCCGCCGTGCCGCTTGCAAAAATAGCGGCCATGACGAAGACCCGCGCGCCCCGCATCAACGGCATTCGCCTCCGCGACGACCCCTCCGCCGGCGGCAAGCGGTCGGGCATGCGGCCGGAGGAGGACCCCGGCGATTCCTTTACCCAGGTGGCGGCGCTGGACGGCGCCGACGACGGCGCGACCGCCGCGGGCGACGGCCCGGCGGTGTCGATGGAGCGCGGGCTGGATGTGCTGAAGCGCGCGGTGCGGACGCTGCCCAACGGCCCCGGCGTCTACCGCATGCTGAACCGCAAGGGCGAGCCGCTCTACGTCGGCAAGGCGCGCAGCCTGAAGAAGCGGGTCACCACCTACACCCAGCTTTCCCGGCTGCCCTACCGCCTGCAGCGCATGGTGGCGGAAACCGCCAGCCTGGAGGTCGTCACCACGCACACCGAGGTCGAGGCGCTGCTGCTGGAAAGCAACCTCGTGAAGCGGCTGATGCCGCGCTACAATGTGCAGCTTCGCGACGACAAGTCGTTCCCCTACATCCTGCTGACGGGGGACCACGACTTCCCGCGCATCCGCAAGCACCGCGGCGCGCAGGCGCAGCCGGGCGACTACTACGGCCCCTTCGCCTCGGCCGGGGCGGTGAACCGGACCATCACCGCGCTGGAGAAGGCGTTCTTGTTGCGGAGCTGCACCGACCACGTCTTCCAGACGCGTTCTCGTCCCTGCCTGATGTACCACATCAAGCGCTGCGCCGCGCCCTGCGTGGATTACATCTCCAGGGAGGACTACGCGCGCCTGGTGGACCAGGCGAAGGCCTTCCTCTCCGGCCAGAGCCAGGACATCCAGCAGGAGCTGGGCGCGCGCATGCAGGAGGCCTCCGAGCGCCTGGACTTCGAGACCGCCGCCCTCTACCGCGACCGCCTGCGCGCCCTGGCGCACATCCAGAGCCACCAGGACATCAACGTCGCCGGCGTGCGCGACGCCGACGTGGTGGCGCTGCACCAGGAGGCGGGGCAGAGCTGCATCCAGGTGTTCTTCTTCCGCGCCGGACGCAACTACGGCAACCGCGCCTACTTCCCGGCGCACGACAAGACGCTGGCGCCCGGCGAGGTGCTGGCCGCCTTCCTGGCGCAGTTCTACGACAACAAGCCGGCGCCCCGGCGCATCCTGCTCAGCCACGCGCCCGACGACCGGGCGCTCTTGGCCGAGGCGCTGTCGGCGCGGGCCGAGACCAGGGTGCACCTGGAGGTGCCGCAGCGCGGCGACAAGCGCAAGCTGGTGGAGCACGCCCTGACCAACGCCCGCGAGGCCCTGGCCCGCCAGCTCTCCGAGAGCAGCACCCAGCGCCGGCTGCTGGAGGGCCTGGCCGAACGCCTGGGCCTGGAGCAGGCGCCGGAGCGCATCGAGGTCTACGACAACAGCCACATCCAGGGCAGCGAGCCCTACGGCGCCATGATCGTTGCGGGGCCGGAAGGTTTCCGCAAGAACCAGTACCGCAAGTTCAAGATCCGCTCGACCCGCAAGCCCGGCGACTCCGGAAGCGACTCCGGAAGCGACTCCGGCGAGAACGCGGGCGAGGCGAGGGCGGAGGCCGGCGACGACTACGCCATGATGCGCGAGGTGCTGACCCGGCGCTTCCAGCGGGCGATGAAGGAGGACCCGGACAACGAGACCGGCAACTGGCCCGACCTGGTGCTGATCGACGGCGGGCGCGGGCAGCTCAACGTCGCGCTGGAGGTCTTCGCCGAGCTGGGCATCGGCGAGGTCGCGCTGGCCGGGGTCGCCAAGGGTCCGGACCGCGACGCCGGGCGCGAGCGCATCTTCCTGCCCGAGCGCGCGCCCTTCCTGCTGGAGAAGAACGACCCCGTCCTCTACTTCATCCAGCGCCTGCGCGACGAGGCGCACCGCTTCGTCATCGCCAGCCACCGCAGCGGGCGCGGCAAGGCGCGCATGCGCTCGGCCCTGGACGACATCCCCGGCATCGGCGCCAAGCGCAAGAAGGCCCTGCTGCTGCACTTCGGCTCGGCCAAGGCGGTGGCGCGCGCGGGGCTGGCCGACCTGGAGAGCGTCGAGGGCATCAGCAAGTCGGTGGCGCGGCGCATCTACGACCACTTCCACACGGCGGCCTGATCGGGCACAAAGGGCGCGGGAAGAAACCGCGAGCGCGCCCGATGCTGATGACCCTGCCCAACCTGCTGACCTTCTCGCGCATCCTGATCATTCCGGTGCTGGTCGCGCTGCTCTACACCACCGCGCCCTGGGCGAGCTGGCTGGCGCTGGCCGTCTTCGTCGCCGCGGCGCTGACCGACTGGCTGGACGGCTTTTTCGCCCGGCGGCGGCGGCAGGTCTCGCCGCTGGGCCGCTTCCTCGACCCCATCGCGGACAAGCTGCTGGTGGCGGCGGTCGTGGTCATGCTGGTCGCGAGCGGGCGGGTCACCGGGCTGGTCGTGCTGCCGGCGCTGGTGATCCTCTGCCGCGAGATCCTGGTTTCCGGCCTGCGCGAGTACCTCGCCGAGATCCAGGTCGAGATGCCGGTGTCGCGCCTGGCGAAGTGGAAGACGGCCTTCCAGATGGGCGCGCTGGCGCTGCTGATCCTGGGCGAGGCCGGGCCGGCGGGCGCGGCCCTGCGGCTGCTGGGGGAGATCGGGCTGTGGATCGCCGGTGGCCTGACCGTGGTCACCGGCTGGGACTATCTCTCGCGCGGCCTGCGCCACATGCGCGAGGGCGTCGCCGGTTCGAAGGGGTGACCGCCATGCCCGGGCAACCAGCGGTCCTCGGCATCGCCGGCTGGAGCGGCAGCGGCAAGACCACGCTGGTGCGCGCCCTGATCCCCGAGCTGACCGGGCGCGGCCTGCGCGTTTCCACCATCAAGCACGCGCATCATAATTTCGATGTCGACCAGCCGGGCAAGGACTCCTACGAGCATCGCCACGCCGGCGCCGCCGAGGTGCTGGTGTCCTCGGCGCGGCGCTGGGCGTTGATGCACGAGCACCGCGGCGAGCCCGAGCCCACCCTCTGGGAGCTGCTGTCGAAACTGGCGCCCGTCGACCTCGTGCTGGTCGAAGGCTTCAAGCACGAGGGCCAGGACAAGCTGGAGGTTCACCGCCCGGCCCTCGGCAAGCCGCTGCTGGCCGCCGAGGACCCGAAAGTGGTCGCGATCGCCAGCGACGCCGAAATTCCCGACGTGCGGGTCCAGGTGCTCGACCTGAACGAGGTGGCGGGCGTGGCCGACTTCATCATCCGGCATCATGGCCTCGGGGCGCCGGCCGAGCGGCCGGCGCGCGGTTGAGCAGCAGTCGCTAGGCACGCCTTTTGATTTGCGCGGTGAAAGGGTATTTTCCGATCCATCGGCAACCGAGGGATCGAGAAATTGACTTTTCCGGCAATCCCTCCTACCTTCAAGGCAGAAGTGGAGGCTGGCCGGCTGTATCGCTGGGCGCCACCGTTCGCCGATCCGGATTTCGTGGCGCGCCGGACGATTCTCATGACACAGGAAGCCTGGCAACAATGTCCGCCCGAAGGCCGATCGGCGAACCGACACCTGACTGATGACGTCCTCGCCAATACGCGGGTTGCCTTGGAGCGCTTCATCAGTGGGCAGGAAGTCGAGGAAAACCTGCACACCAAGTGTCTTCAGCCGCAGGAAATCGGTATCTGGGCGCTTCGGGTTGTGGAGCAACCCCAGGTTCGCTTGTTCGGCTGGTTCGGGTCGCGTGACGTATTCATCGTCTCGCACATCGAAAAGCGCGATCAACTGGAGCGCGGTAAAGAAGGTAGACGTACTTTTGCGGCCGCCCTCAGCAAAGCGATGAAGAAACGCGACGGAACCTTCGCGTCGCTGCCCTGGCTCAATTTCACCTACATACACGCTTGCGTTAGCAACGGAGTGAGCGATGAGCCCGACGACGACATCTGAGACTGGCATCGTGCCGCTCGGCGCGGAAGAAAAGGCGATCTATCGCGCCCGGTTGCGGTCTGCACTGTTTCACAAGCTGCGTGCCCTCTATCGCCGTCGCAAGCGCGAGTGGGGCTGGACTCAAAGGGATTTGGCCCAGCGGGTGGATACAGATCCAGCGGTTGTGTCCAGACGCCTGAAGGGTCGGGAGAACGTGACGCTCGATTGGATCTGCGACTTTGCCCGCGCTCTTGATGCGCGCGTTGAGGTGTCGATCGTGCCTCTCTCGGCAGTACGCAGATCGGATGTGCGAATGAGTGTCTGGTCACAGACTTTTGCCCGTTCGCAGATGGCGACAACGCGGTCGCCGGACTGGGGTCTGGCAGTAGCAAGCGGGCCAGAGGCCCATCCGCCTGTCGTCGAAATGAATTTGTGCCGACCCCAGTGATGTCTATTTCCGCGATAACGCTATTTTGCGACGACATCCGCTATGAACACGACGGGAAGCGTACCTTGGTTGGCGTGCATCAGGATGCACGTGTCGGCGAAAGCTACCCGCTGAATCTGCCACAACTATTTATAATCACATACATCCGGTGTTTGGCGAAAAACATTCCGGACTGGGTGGCCATTACGATCAGCCAAACAGGGCAGGAAGACGAAACCCTCGAGGTTCCGGCTGAAACTTTGGCGCAAAGTCGTCAACGGGCAGCGGAGAATAGGACACCGGACACGCTGGTCACCTTTGAAGCTGCCGCTCGGCTTTCGGACCTCACAATTTCGGAAGCGCTGGTGATCGCCGTCAAGGTTGCGGTTCCGGAGGGCGAGATCGCGGCCGGACGCCTTGTTCTGCGCGCGGCGGACGATACGCTGCCCGACAGTCCAAAACAAGGTGCATAACCGATTTGTGCGCTTGGCGGGTGGGTCGCGATCCTTGCATGGCCTTTCCCCTGGTCGGCCGGCTATGATGGCCCGGCCAGGAAGGTGAGCGACGGATGGCCCAGCTCAGCGACGACTGTTTTGCGCACGGCGGCGAGTTGCTGCGGGTGGACGCGGCGCTGGCGGAGATCGCGCGGCGGATCGAGCGCGTGACCGTGGCCGAATCGGTGGCGCTGCACGAGGCGCTGGGGCGTGTGCTGCTGGAGGACGTGGTCTCGGCCATCGACGTGCCGGCGCACGACAACTCGGCCGTGGACGGCTATGCCGTGTTCTTCGACGACCTGGACCCGGAGACCGAAACCCGCCTGCCGGTGGGCGACCGGGCGACGGCGGGGCACCCCCTGGACCGGCCGGCCCGGCGCGGCGAGGCCGTCCGCATTTTCACCGGCGCGCGCCTGCCGGACGGCCCGGATACCGTGATGATGCAGGAGGACTGTGTCGAGGCCGACGGCGTCGTCACGATTCGCCCCGGCATCAAGCGGGGCGCCAACCGGCGCGCGGCGGGGGAGGATATCCAGGCCGGAAGCACCGTGCTTCACCCCGGCCGGCGGCTGCGCCCGCCGGACCTCGGCCAGGCGGCGGCGGTGGGGCGCACGCACCTGCGGGTCTCGGCGCCGCTGCGCGCGGCCGTCTTCTCCACCGGCGACGAACTGCGCGAGCCCGGAAGGCCGCTGCCCGCCGGCTGCATCTACGATTCCAACCGCTTCACCGTCTGCGCCCTGCTGCGCGGCCTGGGCTGTGCGGTGGCCGACCTCGGCATCCTGCCCGACCGGCGCGAGGCGGTGCGGGCGGCGCTCGACGAGGCCAGCGCGCGGCACGACCTGATCGTCACCTCCGGCGGTGTCTCGGTGGGCGAGGAGGACCACGTCAAGCAGGCGGTCGAGGCTCTCGGCGCCATCCACACCTGGCGGCTGGCGATCAAGCCCGGCCGGCCCATCGCGCTGGGGCAGGCGGGGCGCGTGCCCTTCGTCGGGCTGCCCGGCAACCCGGTGGCGGTCATGGTCACGTTTCTGAACGTGGTGCGCCCCCTGGTGCTGCGCCTGATGGGCGGCGACGCCGAGCGGCCCCGGACCTACCGTGTGCGCGCCGACTTCGACCACCGCAAGAAGGCGTCGCGGCGGGAGTGGGTGCGCTGCACCCTGGCCGGCGCGCCTGGCGAGATGCCGGTGGCGCGGAAATTCGCGCGGCAGGGCGCGGGCATCCTGTCGTCGGTGGTGGAAAGCGACGGCCTGGTGGAGTTGCCGGAGGACATGACCTATCTTGAGGCGGGCAGCCTGGTGGACTTCCTGCCGTTCAGCGAGGTCGTGGGATGAAGGTGCTGTATTTCGCCTGGGTGCGCAACGAGACCGGTATCGGCGAGGAGGACGTCGCGCCGCCGGCCGAGGTGGCGACCGTCGGCGCGCTGCTGGACTGGCTGGCCGAACGTTCCCACGGGCACGGCGCGGCGCTGGCCGATCGCGCGCGCATTCGCGTCGCCGTGAACCAGGAGTTCGCCGCCCCGGATGACCCCGTGACGGCGGGCGACGAAGTGGCTATCTTCCCCCCGGTGACGGGAGGTTGAACCCATGATCCGCCTGCAGCGCGAAGACTTCGATCTGGGGGCCGAGCTGGCGGCGCTGACCGCCGGCAATCCGCGAATCGGCGGGCTGTGCAGCTTCGTCGGCCTGGTGCGGGACATGCAGCAGGGTGACGGCCTGGCGGCCATGACGCTGGAGCACTACCCCGGCATGACCGAGAAGATGCTGCGGCGGGTGGACGAGGAGGCGCACCGGCGCTGGCCGCTGGAAGCCAGCCTGGTCGTCCACCGCTACGGACGCATGGAGCCCGGCGAGCAGATCGTGCTGGTCGCCACCGCCAGCGCCCATCGCCAGGCGGCGTTCGAGGCCTGCCACTTCCTGATCGACTGGCTGAAGACCCGCGCGCCCTTCTGGAAGCACGAGGAAACCCGGCAGGGCGGACGCTGGGTCGCGGCCCGCCGGGAGGACGACGAGGCGGCCGCCCGCTGGCTGGACAGGGAACGGGCGGCGGAATAGCGGAACACCCGGATCACGTGACCATCAGGTAGAAGGCGTTATGGCCGACCAGCCCCAGCACAAGCACAAGAACAGCATTGTCGAGAAGTTCGACAGCTTCATGCCCCGTCCGGGGAACCGGGCCATGTTCCAGCTCATCCCCATCGGGGTCAGCGGCCTGCTCTGCGGGCTGCTGGGGTGGCGACTGGGGGGCTCCGGCCTGGCCGGCTCGGACGCCCTGTGGTTCGTGCTCTACTTCGTGATCGCGCTGTCGATCGCCTACACCGTGCACTGGATGATCTACATCCTGGTCATCCAGGCGCATTACAAGAACCTCATGGCCTATGCGGAAAAGCTGTCCGACCTCTCGCTGCGCTGCCAGATGGCCTGGGACGCGCAGCAGGAGGAGCCCGCCGAGCGCGCGGCGCACCAGCCGCCAAGCTCGCGCCAGCTTCACTGAGCCGCAGCGGTCTCTCACCGGAAGTGGTGGGGGCGCAGGTCGGCGGCGGTGTCGACGTCGCCCAGGACCTCCAGAAAGCCCACCGAATCGCCCTGGCGCGCCAGGTTGGACAGGGTGTCGTCCAGCGCGTGCGCGCTGCCCCAGCGCACGCCGTCGAAGGGCGGGCGCACCCGGGGCCGGCGGCGCAGGCCGATCAGCCAGTAACCGCCGTCGTCCGCCGGCCCGATCACGGCGTCGTGCCGGCCCAGCAGGCGGAACGCCTGGGCGAGGTGGCGCGGCCGGATGTCGGGGATGTCCGCGCCGACGATGACCACCGGCCCCGGCGGCAGGCGGTGCATCGGCCGCGCCATGCGCTGGCCCAGGTCGCCCGCCCCCTGCGGGATGACGCGCACCGGCAGGTCCCAGAGTCCCCGGCGATCGACGGCCGCACGGTCGGGCGTCACGGCCAGCCAGGTCGTCCAGCGCCGGTCGCGCGCCAGGCGGCGCAGCACGCCCCCCGTGTTCAGCCGGTGGAACCGCCAGGCCGTCACATCGCCGACCTCGCCCGCCAGTCGGCGCTTGCCCCGGCCCAGACGCGGCGCGCGGGCGAAGAGGACGACGTGGTGCTGGAGGGGCGTGCCCGCGGTCGTTGAGCGTGAGGCATCACTGGCCGGTCGGGGGCTTGCCCCCGACCGGAACGGTTTTGATCCGAACGAACGGAAAACGTTCGGGGCGCGGGCAAGCCCACGCCCCGCGATCCGCGTTGGCTCACAAGTCAATTGGCACTCTCGCCATATTCATCCGTACAGCCGCTTCAGGGTCGCCGGCGGCACGCCCAGGAAGTACAGCGACAGCACGCCGAGGTTGCGCAGCGGCCGCGTCCACCAGCCCTGCCGCCGGTAGCGCTCGGCCGAGGTGACGGCGGTGGCCTCCAGCAGCGTCAGGCGGCGGCGCCCCAGCCGGCGCACCAGGGCGACGTCCTCCATCAGCGGCAGCTCGGGATAGCCGCCGACGCTGTCGTAAAGCTGGCGGGCGATCAGCAGGCCCTGGTCGCCGTAGGGCAGGCCCAGCCGCCGCGTCCGCCAGTTCGCCAGCGCCGCCACGCGCCGCGCCGGGGCCGTGTCCTCGTCGTAGGCCAGGCGGAACGCCGCCGCCCGCGCCGCCGAATCCGGCCGGGCCAGATGAGCCTCGACGGCCGTGTCCCAGCCGGGCGCCAGCCGCGTGTCGGCGTGCAGGAACAGCAGCCAGTCGCCGCGGGCCGCCGCGGCGCCGGCCGCGAGCTGCCGGCCGCGTCCCGGCGCCAAGGCGACCACCCGCGCCCCCTGGGCGCGCGCCACCTCCGCCGTGCGATCGCGCGAGCCGCCGTCGGCCACGACGACCTCGCCAAGCAACCCTCGCCGGCGCGCCGGCGCCAGCGCGTCCAGGCAGCCGGGCAGACGATCCTCCGCATCGAGCGTCGGGATAATGATGGAGAGGGAGCCCATCGAAGCCTGGTCGCTCACAGCCGATGCGGCGCGCCGTCTGTCAGCGATCTCGCGACGGCGGCACGCTGATCCGGTGGAAGGTGATCGTCGGAATGTTCGGATTCGCCGTGCGCTCGACCAGCGTCCCGTTGGCGGGATCGTGGGTGAAGGTGGTGTCCGCCGGCAGCTCGCCGCCCGCCTCGCAGTGCAGGGTGAAGTCGGGCACCTTCAGGATTTTGCCGTCGACGGTGCCGGTGCCGGTCAGCCGGCCGCGCCCGCCGCCACAGGAGGTCCAAATCTGGTCGGCGCCCAGGATGGTGCATTCGGTGCCGTCACAGGTGATCGACCGCTGCGTCAGTCCGCCGTCCAGCGGATCGACCCCTTCCCACAAACCGATGAACGCGCGCGGCCCGGGACCCTCGCCGGCACCTGCACCGGCGACGAGGGCGAGCGTCAGGCCGCATGCACCGGCGATTGTCGAGATCCTCATTGCATCTACGGGAACCGAGCCCCCAGCCTACACCAGCTCGCGCACGTCGGCGATGTGGCCGGTGACGGCCGCCGCCGCGGCCATGGCCGGGCTCATCAGGTGGGTGCGGCCGCCGCGGCCCTGGCGGCCCTCGAAGTTGCGGTTCGATGTGGACGCGCAGCGCTCGCCGGGCTGCAGGCGATCCGCGTTCATCGCCAGGCACATCGAGCAGCCGGCGTCGCGCCACTCGAACCCGGCCTCGATGAAGACACGGTCCAGGCCCTCCTGCTCCGCCTGCTCCTTGATCAGGCCGGAGCCGGGGACGATCATCGCCTGCACGCCCTCGGCCACCTTGCGGCCCTTGGCGACCTTCGCCGCCTCGCGCAGATCCTCGATGCGGGCGTTGGTGCAGGAGCCGATGAAGACCTTGTCCAGCTTCAGCTCGGTCAGCTTCTCGCCCGGCTCAACGCCCATGTACTCGCAGGCGCGCAGCAGCGCCCGGCGGCGGCTCTCGCTGTCCATCTCCTCCAATGTCGGCACGCGGCCGGTAACCGGCGCCACGTCCTGCGGCGAGGTGCCCCAGGTCACCTGCGGCACGATCTCCTCGGCGTGCAGCGTGACCTCCTTGTCGTAGCGCGCGCCCTCGTCGGACGGCAGGGTGCGCCAATAGGCGACCGCGGCTTCCCAGTTGCCGCCCTTGGGCGCCATCGGCCGGCCCTTGATGTAGTCGAAGGTGGTCTCGTCCGGCGCGATCATGCCGGCGCGCGCCCCGGCCTCGATGGACATGTTGCAGACCGTCATGCGGCCTTCCATCGACAGCTCCTGGATCGCCTCGCCGGCGTACTCGATGACGTGGCCGGTGCCGCCGGCGGTGCCGATCTTGCCGATGATGGCGAGGATCAGGTCCTTCGCGGTGGTGCCGAGCGGCCGCTTGCCGTCGACGGTGATGCGCATGTTCTTCGCCGGCTGTTGCAGCAGCGTCTGCGTCGCCAGGACGTGCTCCACCTCGCTGGTGCCGATGCCGAAGGCCAGCGCGCCGAAGGCGCCGTGGGTGGCGGTGTGGCTGTCGCCGCATACAATGGTCATGCCCGGCTGGGTCATGCCCTGCTCCGGCCCGATGATGTGGACGATGCCCTGGCGCGGGTCGTCCATGCCGTAGAGCTCGATGCCGAAGTCGCGGCAGTTCTTCTCCAGCGTCTCGACCTGCAGGCGGCTTTCCGGGTCGACGATGCCCTTGTCGCGGTCCTTGGTCGGCACGTTGTGGTCGGGCACGGCCAGCGTCGCCTCCGGCCGGCGCACCTCGCGCCCGGCCAGGCGAAGGCCCTCGAAGGCCTGCGGGCTGGTCACCTCGTGCACCAGGTGGCGGTCGATGTAGATCAGGCAGGTGCCGTCCTCCTGGCGGTCGACGACATGACTGTCCCAGATCTTGTCGAACAGCGTTCGCGGCTTGCTCATTGTCCTGTCTTGTCCCTCCTGATGCACGCCGGCGCGCCGGCCCGCCGGCCATCGCGACCCGCTCTTAACATAGTCGGTCTGTCGCGCACCACAACGGGCAGCCCGGGGTCCGCGGCGCGGCCCCGATCAGCGCGGCCGGGCCGCCTTGGCGATCGGCGCCACGGCCTGGGGCTCGGTGTCCCAGGGGAAGAGGATCCAGGTGTCCTGGCTGACCTCGGTGACGAAGGTGTCGACCAGCGGCCGGCCGGCGGGCTTTGCATAAACGGTGGCGAAGTGGGCCCTGGGCAGCATGTCGCGCACGGCCCGCGCGGTCTTGCCGGTGTCCACGAGGTCATCGACGATCAGCCAGCCCGCGCCCTCGCCGACGTCGCGCTTGGCGGTCTTGAGGATGCGCAGCTCGCCCTGCTCCATCTCCTCGTAGCTGGCGACGCAGAGCGTGTCGATCACCCGGAGTTCCAGCTCGCGCGCGACGATCGCCGCGGGTACCAGCCCGCCGCGCGTGATCGCAACGATGCCCTCCCAGTCCCCACCATCCATCAGGCGCCAGGCCAGGGCCTTGGAATGGCGGTGCAGCTCTTCCCAGGAGACCGGGAAGTGCATGAACCCGCGTTGTGATCCGGCGGTCGGTTCCGGCATGGCCTCGCGCTCCCCACCCTGTCGCGGAGCGGTGTAGCGAAGCCGACGCGCGCCGGCAAGAGCCCCTTCTACACGCCCGGCTCGGGCGAGCGGGTCAACCGCACGCCGTCGATTCGCCAGGCGCCGTCGGACTGGCGGGCCATGAAGTACAGGGCCAGCACCTGCCGCCCGTCCGGCCCGACGAGGAACACCTCCTGCGTCAGCCGCCCGCCCTCGCGCGTCAGCGCGCCCAGCCGCACGGCGCGGGGCCGGTAGACCGGCCGGTAGCCGCGTCGCACCATCTCCATGAAGGTGTCGGGGTCGCCGAACTGCCGCTGGATCATCGGCGAGGCGAAGGCGAAGGCCGCCGGTGCATCGTCGCGCTGGAAGGCTTCGAGCTGCTGGACGATGACGTCGCGGATCGCGGCTTCATCGCGTGGCGAAGGCGACGGGGTTTCGGCCGTCGCCGCGGCGGGCAGCCAGAACGCGAGAACAATGAGGAAGGCCCGCAACATGATTTCCCTCCTGCCAGACCGGTCCCGCCGTTCTCAACGCTGATACGCGACTCGGCAGCTCGCGGATCGCCGGGCGAGTCGTTTCGTGCCCCCGGATCACGCGGCTCAAGCAGTTACGATCAGCGAATGTAGACGTGGACCTCGTTCGTCGTCACGTCCGCGCTGGTGGTGGCGGAGAGCGAGACCCGGTTCGGCGGCAGGCCCATCTCGTTCAGGGAGCGCAGCACCTGCTCGGCGCTGCGGCGGGCCTTCGCCCGGTTCAGCGCGGTCTGCGCCTGATTGCCGGTCTGCGGCGCGACCGCCACGACGTCGAAGCCGGCGTTCGGCCGGCGGTCCAGCGTGCGGCTGACCGCGTCGTAGAGCGGCTGCTGGTACTGGACGTCGCCGTCGAAGCGAATCACCACCAGCGGCTGAGTCCGGCCGACCTGCGCGGCGGGGCTGCCGTCGGACGCGGGCGGTCGCGGGCTGCCGTAGGCCCGGTTGGCGAGGCTCTCGCCGTAGAACTCGCCGTTCTTGATCGCCAGCGACAGCGCCGAGAGGTTCTGGCGCTCGCGCTCCAGATAGCTGCGCTGCCGGGAGACGTCCTCCGACAGCTCGTTCATCAGGCGGTCGATCAGCACCACGGTGCGGTTGGTCGAGTCCTCCAGGATGGCCAGGTGCTCGTGGTCGCGCTCGACCGCGCCGGACAGCGAGTAGGAGGCCTGCACCGAATCGAGCAGGAAGGCGGCCAGCCCGGCCGTGGAGCCGGCCTCGTTGGCCAGGGCGTTCATCTCCTTGGCCACGTTGTCGACGCGCTGGAGGTCGGCCTGCGCCTGGTTCCACTGCGCCACCAGCTCGGGGTTGCCTGGCGTGGTGCCGATCTGCAGGCGGGTGTTCATCTCGGCCAGGCGGCGATGATAGTTGCGCGCGGCCTCGATGGCGCGTTGGCGCAGCGCCTGCAGCCGCTGGTTCTGCTGGGCGATGTCGCTCTTGAGCTGGCGCAGGTCCTTGCGCAGGTCCTGGACCTTCTGGCCCACGAAGGTATCGGTCGGCTGGAACCGCGGCAGTTCCTCGGGCTCGAAGACGGTGGTGCCCAGCGCCGGAACGCCCCGCGTGGCGCCGCCGAGCTGACCGGTCTGAGCGGTTTCCCGGGCCTCCGGCGCGGGGGCGGCCTCCGCCTGTCCCTCGGCGCCGGCCTGTTCGGCCGCCGGCTGCGCGCCGCCCGGCGCCTCGCCGTCCAGCGACGGCGTGAGCGCGCTGTCGCTCAGCCCGCATCCCCCCAAGACGGCAACGGCGGCAAAGAGGGCCGCCGTGCGACGAATGATTATCATGCGTGTCCCGCCGATCTCCGCTTTATTGTCATTCCAGGCGACCTTGCCGGGCATGCCGCCCGCGGATGCTTCCGCGCGATCGCCCGGATCGCCTGCCCCCCGAAAGTGCGGCGACGATACTACTGGATGGGAGTCCCGCGAACAAGTCGGATTCCCCAAGCGATTTCCGAGCCTTGCACGCGGCACCTTTACCCTGGCGCGTGTCGCGCCCATATGCAAGCCGTCGGCGGGACGGCTCGCAAAGGCCTCTTGCCAACCGGCGGCGCTTTGAGTAGTGTCCGCCGCACTTCGGCCGCGGCGGCATTCGCAGCCCCGCGGAGCGCGGTCTGCGCCGGTAGCTCAATGGATAGAGCGTCTGACTACGGATCAGAAGGTTGGGGGTTCGAGTCCTCCCCGGCGCGCCAATGATTTCAGCGGCTTATCAGGCGATCAGTGGATCAGGCGAAAAGCCGGATACCACATGGATACCATCCTGCGGCAAAGCGAAGCCCTCGCAGATGCCGCCGCGCCGCCTCGCCATCCTCCCGACCGCGCTCATCGCCGCGCCGCCTTGGCACGCCTTCCCGCCAGCGCTGTCGGCGCCAACCTGTGTTTGTGCCGCTTGCACAAATCCAGATCGGTGTTTGACCCATCCACGCGCCGTTTTTGTGGTTCTTGCATAACCGTCGAGTTGTTCCTCGACGCAATCGTCCCGGCAACTCCACGCTCTCGACATGGACCAGGCCAGCAACCCAGGGGGATCATGCACGGCGCCATGCCAATCCCCAATGACGATCGGCACGCGGCGGACTTGGTGGCGCGTTTCCACGCGCTGTCCGACCAGCTCGACGATCGGGAGCGCCTGCCGCATGGAGCGCGTGACCGGGTTCGCGGTGATGTAGTCCAGAGGTGGCCTGCTCAGCTCCTGCCGGATGGGCGGCGGTGGCCCAGGCGATGCGCCAGCCAGACCGGATCGATCACGATCGAGCGTCGCCGCAACGGCGGCCGGACGGCCCGTCGCGCCTGTTCGCGCGGGTCGTCCGGGTCGATGCCGAGGAGATCGTGGTCATGCTCGGCGAGCAGGTCGCTCATGTCGGCGAACGAACCCATTGCGCCCCTTATCGACTCGCCGCGCGCCCGTTGAAGACGCGCCTCAAACCGCTCGGCAAGGCGGCCGCCGTCGAGGATCAGCGTGTCCGTGAAAGCCGCGTGCCCGACCCGTTGAAGCGCCAGGGAGCGGCGGTTGTCGCGGTCGCCCTGGTCGGCGTCGTCGCGCTCGGGGAGCCGCCGCGCCTCGGCGCTGGGCGGCGTCGGCGAAACCAAGTTTTTGAGCGTTCGGCTACAATTATAGGCGGTAGAAACCTGGGCGACAAACACCCTTGGGTAAGATTCCTCGGTGAGGCAACGGGGGCGCACTTTCGGATGTCGCTGGACAGGTCATACGGTTCATCCCCACGCGCGTGGGGAACACCCCGGCCGTGAGGTCGTGGCGCCACGGGCACACGGTTCATCCCCACGCGCGTGGGGAACACCTGCCGTCGTCCCAGATCAGGCGGTACTGGTCCGGTTCATCCCCACGCGCGTGGGGAACACGCCGTCATCTACGGCGCGAACGCGATGGACATCGGTTCATCCCCACGCGCGTGGGGAACACCGTCCAAAGTCATTCATGGATTTTCACCTCATCGGTTCATCCCCACGCGCGTGGGGAACACTCGTGCAGCCCGCCCGGCTCACGCCGATACGTCGGTTCATCCCCACGCGCGTGGGGAACACCGGTCGAAACCGCTGGCCCCGCGCTTGCTGTGCGGTTCATCCCCACGCGCGTGGGGAACACTGGGTTAGCGCGGACAAGCAGGACGGCCACCGCGGTTCATCCCCACGCGCGTGGGGAACACGCACCGTGTGTGTCGGCGGGGTTTTATCGTCGCGGTTCATCCCCACGCGCGTGGGGAACACATAATCGGGACGCTGAAAACGATGATGGGGACCGGTTCATCCCCACGCGCGTGGGGAACACTCGCCGCGGCCCCAGATGTCGAACCAATGCAGCGGTTCATCCCCACGCGCGTGGGGAACACGCCCGGCCATCATCGGTCTCGGGGTCCGGGCGCGGTTCATCCCCACGCGCGTGGGGAACACGGCATTGTATTCGATGGCACGCGGCCCGGTACCGGTTCATCCCCACGCGCGTGGGGAACACTGCTGTGGGTAATAGCGGCACGATCCTCACGTCGGTTCATCCCCACGCGCGTGGGGAACACCCCGGAATGCCGGCCGCCCGCGCCTCCGCGAGCGGTTCATCCCCACGCGCGTGGGGAACACCGTCTTCCCGGGCCGCGGCGTTTTGACGGCAGCGGTTCATCCCCACGCGCGTGGGGAACACTGGGCCCCCTCCCGTACTTGCGCTGGCCGGGCCGGTTCATCCCCACGCGCGTGGGGAACACCTCGACGTCGCGCATGAGGCCGGACGGGCCGTTGGTTCATCCCCACGCGCGTGGGGAACACGAGGAGGCGATCGATGAAAGCCAACTGCGTTGCGGTTCATCCCCACGCGCGTGGGGAACACCTGCCCGAGCGCACGTCGATGTAGTCGGCAATCGGTTCATCCCCACGCGCGTGGGGAACACAGACGCCGACGGCATCAGCCGGGCGAGATCATCGGTTCATCCCCACGCGCGTGGGGAACACTGGAGGGCGCGGCCTAGTGTTTCGCCAGAGTGGGGTTCATCCCCACGCGCGTGGGGAACACACGGCCTCTGCTTGCGCCTTGGTGAAGCTCTTCGGTTCATCCCCACGCGCGTGGGGAACACGGGCGCACCTGCGTGATCACGCGTCCCCGCTCCGGTTCATCCCCACGCGCGTGGGGAACACGTCATCGAGCAATGCGTCCGGAATTGATCGACCGGTTCATCCCCACGCGCGTGGGGAACACTCAATGGATGCGGCCGGCGATGCAGCTGGCCGCGGTTCATCCCCACGCGCGTGGGGAACACAGATTGTTGCGTCACGCTCCGCGAGGGCGTCGCGGTTCATCCCCACGCGCGTGGGGAACACGAAAATGGTCCGCCGCGCCTGTTCGACCGGATCGGTTCATCCCCACGCGCGTGGGGAACACGCCTCGATGAACGCGCCGAGCTCGTCGGCCGACGGTTCATCCCCACGCGCGTGGGGAACACCTGGAGATGCCCAATGTCAACGCCTGGAAGGACGGTTCATCCCCACGCGCGTGGGGAACACTACCGTCGCAAGTTCTGGATCAAGCGCCAAAACGGTTCATCCCCACGCGCGTGGGGAACACTCGCGCCACGGGGCGTGGCGGATTATCTCTGCCGGTTCATCCCCACGCGCGTGGGGAACACCTTCGCGCTGCCCGAGCTGCGCGAGGTGGTGCAGGTTCATCCCCACGCGCGTGGGGAACACCACGACAGCCGTTGCGCGTCGGGGTGGTCGTACGGTTCATCCCCACGCGCGTGGGGAACACATCTACACCGTCCACCACGTCAAGCACAGCGTCGGTTCATCCCCACGCGCGTGGGGAACACCCGGTCGCGGGCGCGCGCCTCGTCTCGGAGACCGGTTCATCCCCACGCGCGTGGGGAACACGGGCGCCCGTGTCTTGCGCGTCCGTCGTTTCAGGGTTCATCCCCACGCGCGTGGGGAACACTGCTGCAGATCCTCGCGGCGCACGTAGTTGTCCGGTTCATCCCCACGCGCGTGGGGAACACTTGATCACCGGCGGCATCGGCATCGTCGGTGGCGGTTCATCCCCACGCGCGTGGGGAACACGGCGCAAGGCCGTCAGATCCGACTTAGGCTGCCGGTTCATCCCCACGCGCGTGGGGAACACCCGGACGTTCGACTACTGCTCGCCGCGCACTCCGGTTCATCCCCACGCGCGTGGGGAACACCGCCCCGACATGCTGCCGGGCAACCG
>CAZLNO010000091.1:0-4303 GCA_964561005.1 uncultured Rhodovibrionaceae bacterium
GGGCGTCAAGGACGAGTCCGTTCAAACGTCGGGCGGTATCAGTCCGCGAGGTCCTGGAGCAGCGCCCGTTCCGCGTGCCGCTGGGCGGCCTGCTGGGCCCACCACGCCCGGAGCGCCGGCGTGTGTGCCGGGCAGTTGCGCGCGGCGGCATCCGCGTCGCGCTCGGCGCTGTCATGCTCCTGCAGGAGCTGGGCGAGGATGGCTCGCCGATCGGCTTCGGAGAGCAGGTCCGCCAGCGCCAGCTTCAAGGCGAAGCATAGGCGTAAATAGCCGCAGTCAGGGCTTCGCCGGGTGGTGACCAGCGAGGCGGCGTACTCCCGCCCGAGGGCGGTCAGCCTCAGCTCCGCCACCATCGCGTGCGGCGCGTCGGTGTCGAGCACCACGTTGCCCGCGGCCTGCAACTGCTGCACGCGGCCGGCGACCACGTCGCGCGTCGGCTGGAATTCCGGTGCACCCATCTTCTGCACGATCTCAAGTGCGCGGCCGGCCGGAACGTGTCCGTCGGCGGCCAGGATCAAGAGACAGAGGTCGATCAGTTCATGCGGCTGCAGTCGCTCCATCACACCGTCTCCCTGAAACGCGTTCTTGGCATCCTCGGGTCGCGCCGCCGCCGCCATCAGTGCAGCAGGTGCCGCCCCGCGTCCGCCGACGTGCTCCCCTCCGGCACCCGCCCGTGCCAAAGCTCGATCGGCAGCTCCACCGCCAGCATCCGCCGGGCGAGCCGGATCGCGTGCCAGGCCGCGGCCGCCGCCGTCCGCGCCGGGACCCAGGCGCGCAAGAGCGCCGCCGCGCGCGCGTGCGAGCCGGTCTGGCCGGCGTGGAGGACGCGCAGCAGCCGGGCCTCGTCCGGTGTCGTGCGCGAACACTTGCAGCAGCCGACCACGATATCCCGCTCGGCATGGCCGGCCAGGAGGGTGAAGAAGGCCTCCAGATCGGCCAGCGCCTCCGGGATGCCCGCCATTTCCAGGCCGTTGAGCATGCGTGGCGTCACCGGCTGGCCCTGCTTGACGCAGGCGGCCCAGCTTCGCGTGCACCAGAGGGCGAACTGGCCGCCGGACGCGAACTCCCGGACGGCGCGATTGTCGAAGCTGTCTGTCACGGCGGGCCTCCCCGAAAACCATCGTCGCCGCGCAGGATACATGCAAATGCGAATCATTCGCAAGCAGAGATTTATCCTGGCGCGGTGACAGGCTTGGCCGCCGGTGGCGTCCGGGTCGCGTTCGGACGCCACCGCGTTCCGGGTCCGCCAGCGAGGGTCCCTGACAAGGAATCCGCAAGGGGCGCTGGATGGAACATTCGCGGGGCACGCTTCAACGTGCCGCGAGCGCGCGTTGGCAGACTGACGCCTGCCCTTGTGGATGGCGCCTGGCCGTGCCGGCGAGGGTGAAGCCGAGGGGTTTGGCTCCCGCGGTCCCGATCAGCCGTCGCTCTCGGCGGAGCCGGAATTCAGCAGGATGTAGCGCTCGGTGCCGATGCGCTTCATGAGGTCGAGCTGGGTTTCCAGGTAGTCGATGTGGCCTTCCTCGTCCGCCAGGATTTCGCGGAAGAGGTCGCGGCTGGGGTAGTCGCGCACGTCCTCGCAGTGGGCGATGGCCTCGCGCAGCTCCGGGCAGGCCTGCTCCTCCAGCTTCAGGTCGCACTCCAGCACTTCCTTCACGTCCTGGCCGATCAGCAGCTTGCCCAGGTCCTGGAGGTTCGGCAGGCCTTCAAGGAAGAGGATGCGCTGGATCAGCTTGTCCGCGTGGCGCATCTCCTCGATCGACTCCTCGTATTCCTTGGCGCCCAGCCTGATCACGCCCCAGTCGTTCAGCATTCGCGCGTGCAGGAAATACTGATTGATGGCCGTCAACTCGTTCTTCAGCACAGCATTGAGATACGAGATGGCCTTCTTGTCGCCCTTCATCGTCCTGCCCTCCGCACAGAATTATGGCCTGTCGCGCCCCTCGAATCCGGACGTGACAGCCGCTATACGGAAGGCTAGACGGTGGAGGCGTCGGCGGCAAGCGCCGCCGCGTGGCAGCCGCCGAGCGAGACGCCCACCGACGGCTTGTTGGGGCGCAGGGTCTCCAGCATCACGCGCACGATGGGCACGCATTTGCCGCACTGTGGTCGGCATCCATGCGCCTTGTACACCTCGGAAACGGATTGCGCGCCGTTCTCCGCGGCGGCGTGGACGTCGCGATCGCTCAGCGCGTTGCACAGGCAGATATACACGGCGGCTCGGGTCCTCGCGGTGCGAATGCGAACGATTTGCAAAGATAGAGTACGTCAAGTGGATCGGGCCGTCAATGCGCCGATTCGACCCGCGTCCCCGTCCGGCGTCCTGGGCTCACGTCTCCGCCCACATGCGCAGCAGGTTGGCGTGGCTCTTCGACAGCAGGTCGAACTCGCGGCTCTTGCCCTCGCGCTGGAACAGGCCGCGCCGGGCGGTGTCGAGGTCGAACAGCACCTCCCGGCGCGCCGGGTCGCGCACCAGGCTCTGGGCCCAGGACACCGCGACCTCGCGCACGCCGTGGGTGACCGGCGCCACGCGGTGCAGCGTGTTGGAGGGGTAAACGATGGCCGCCCCGGCCTCCAGCTTGTAGCTTTGCTCGCCGCCCGTGCCCTCGACGACCAGCTCGCCGCCCTCATAGCTCTCGGGGTCGCTCAGGAAGACCGTCATCGAGACGTCGCTGCGCAGCTTCTCGCCGTCGCGGCCCATCAGGGCGTCGTCCACGTGGCTGCCATAGTCCATGCCGGGCTCATAGCGGCTGAACAGCATCGGGCGCAGGCGCTGCGGCTGCACGGCGGCGCGGAAAACCTCGTGGCCCAGCAGTGCCTTGCGCACGATGTCGCCGGCCGCCCGCGCCGGGTCGTTGGCGGCGAGCTGGCGGTTGTTCTTCACCAGGCGGGCGTGCCAGCCGGCGGTCTGCCGGCCGTCGACGTAATGGCCCTGGGCCAGCAGGCCGCGCACCTCGGCAAGCTGCTCTGGGCTCAGGACGCTGGCGATGCACACGATCACGGGCGCCTCCTTTCGGGCGATGCGAACTTTCCGCGGGATTCCCTATTGCAAGTGCAAGTCATTCTCAATACAAATCTTACCGACGTTGCAAACGCGTCGCAGAGTAATTCGCAGTTCGCGGCCCGTCGCCGGCGCCGCGGCGATTCGGAGGGGAGATAGGGAATCATGGCGAACAACCGGATCAAGATGTGGGTCGGCCTCGGGGCTTTCGTCTTCGCCGCGGGTAGCGGCGCGCAGACCGCCGGGGCCGCGGACGCCGAGCCGACGTATGCGCCGCCGCAGCCGCTGACGGCGATTCAGCTCGCCGCCGCCGGGGGCGAGGGCGGCGAGGCCGCGACCGGCGGCGAGGCTGGCGGCGAAGGTGGTGAGGCCTCGGCCGGCGGCGAAGGCGGCGAAGGCGGCGAAGGCGGCGCCGCGCTGTCCGGCGCGCAGAAGTACATGTACCGCGTGCTCTTCCTGGAAAGCCACCTGCGGGTCGGCAAGGAGCTTTACGATGCCGGCGACCACGCGGGTGCGGCCGAGCATTTCCGCCACGTGGTCGAGCATCTCAAGGGGCATCTCGGCGAGGAGCTGAAGGAGCAGGGGTTCGAGCTGGAGCACGTCCTGGCCGAGGCCGAGGCGTTGCCCATGGTGGTGGAGCAGCAGGCCGGCGACGACGCGGTCAACGACGTCTACGCCCACATGCTGCACGAGATGGACGAGCACAAGGCGCAGGTCGGCCCGGCCACGCTGCGCAACGGCGACTTCGTGATGTCCGTCGCCACCGCGCTGCTGCGCAAGGCCGCGGCCGAGTACGACGAAGCGGTCGCGGACGGCGCCGTCGCCGACGCGGCGGAGTACCAGGACGCGCGCGGCATGGTCTGGAACGCCCGCGACCTGATCGGCGGCGCGGCCAGCGAGCTGTCCGCCCGCGACGAGGGCAAGTTCGACCAGGTGCTGGCGGCGTTCGACACCTTGACGGACGCGCTGGCCGGGGTGCAGCCGCCCGAGAAGCCCGTGCCGGCCAGCGACTTCCAGGCGGCGGTGTCGCGCGTCGAATTGGCGATGAGCGGGCTCTACGAAACCAGCTTCGGCACCCCCGTTGGCGGCGAGATGGGCCACGGCGGCGAGCAAGGCGGCGAAGGCGGTGAAGGTGGCGAAGGCGGCGAAGGCGGTGAAGGTGGCGAGGGCGGCGAGGGCGGCGAGACCGGCTGACGTCGCCGCGCCGGTATTGTCGGACGCGCGGGCGCGGGCCATCTTGTGCCCATGCTTGCGCGTCTCGCCGCCTCGGTGGTCTGCCTCTTCCTGCCGCTGGTGCCGCTG
>CAZLNO010000091.1:4403-16828 GCA_964561005.1 uncultured Rhodovibrionaceae bacterium
GCTTGCGCGTCTCGCCGCCTCGGTGGTCTGCCTCTTCCTGCCGCTGGTGCCGCTGACGGCCGCCGAGCCGCCGCCGGTCCCGAAGGACTGGCAAAGCCCCCTCGCCGTCGAGCACCCGCTGGCGGGCACGCTGCGCCGGGTCGCCGACGGCCGCCGCGTCGACCCCGGCGACCTGGCGAGGGCGGTGGCGGAGGCCGACTTCGTCCTCCTGGGCGAGACCCACGACAACCCCGACCACCACCGGCTCCAGGCCTGGGTGCTGGCGGCGCTGGCGGCGGAGGGCCGTCGCCCGGTCGTGGCCTTCGAGATGATCGACCGCGATCAGGCCGAGTCGCTCGCGACACACTTGGCGGCGCACCCCGATGACGCGGCCGGGCTGGGCGCCGCGCTGGGCTGGTCGGAACGGGGCTGGCCGGACTGGGCCATCTATCGGCCGATCGCCGAGGTGGCGTTGGCCCACGGCCTGCCGCTGCGCGCCGCCGACGTTGCCCGCCAGACGCAGCGGGATGTGGGGCGCCGGGGTCTCGACGCCCTGACCGCCCGGCGGCGGCGGGCGCTGGGCCTGGACGAACCCTTGCCGCCGGCCCTGAGCGAGTCCCTGCGCCGCGAGCTCATGGCCGCGCATTGCGACCTGCTGCCCGAGGCCGCGCTCGACCCGATGGCCCAGGTGCAGCGGCTGCGCGACGCCGTCATGGCCGACAGCCTCGCCGCCGCCGCGCCGGACTCCAAGGGTCCCGTCGTGCTGATCGCCGGCCGCGGCCACGTTCGCGCCGATCGCGGGGTGCCCTGGTATCTGCGCCGGCGGCTGCCGGAGGCCGGGATCCTGACCGTCGGGATATTCGAGGTGGCGGACGAGTCGCACAAGTGGCGGAACTATCTGCCGGACGTGCCGGCGGGCGCCCCCGTTTCCTTTGACTATGCCTGGTTCACGCCGCGCGCCGACGACCGCGACCATTGCGCGGAGATGGAGGCGCGCATCAAGGCGTTCGGCAAGGCCCGCAAGCAGGACGAAGGTAGGGGGAAGACATCCGCGCCGGACTAGAACAGGCCGCGCGCCGCCCGGTCCGCGCGCCCGTGCCCGGGCGTGGCACGATATTTTGAACCTGGCGCGCGGCTTGTTCTAGAATGCCCGGATGACGGATCGCAGCGACATCGATATCGAGGCCGTCAAGGCCTACCTCGCCGACCGCAAGGCCGAGCTGGAGCGGGTGTCGGAGTCCGCCCGCGAGGCGGGTCGCACGGTCGAGCTCGATCAGACGCGGCAGGGCCGCCTGTCGCGCATCGACGCATTGCAGGGCCAGGAAATGTCCAAGGCGGCCGAGCGACGCCGCCGGCAGGAATTGCAGCGAATCGAGGCCACCTTCAAGCGCATCGCGGAGGGGGAATACGGCTACTGCGTGAGCTGTGGCGACGAGATCGACAAGCGGCGGCTGGACGTCGACCCGACGATCCCGCTGTGCATCGACTGCGCCTCGGAGTCGGGGCGGTGAAGACGTCCCCCGCGCTGGTCGATCCGGACTTCGCCCTCGGCGAGACGGACACCCGGCGCGAGCTGAAGGATGTGGACTACGAGGCGGCGCTGCACGCGCGCCAGAAGGATATGCGCCGCCTCCAGCTCGCCTACCTGCGGCATGGCGCGCGCGGCATCGTGCTGTTCGAGGGCTGGGACGCCTCGGGCAAGGGCGGCATCATCCGGCGCATGGCATCGGTGCTGGAGCCGCGGGCCTGCGACTTCTGGTCGGTCGGCCCGCCCGAGCCGGAGTGGGAGGGGCGCCACTACCTGGAGCGCTTCTGGCCGAAGCTGCCGGGCCCCGGCCGCCTGAGCGTCTTCGACCGCTCGTGGTACGGCCGGGTGCTGGTGGAGCGGGTCGAGGGCCTGGCGACGGAAGCGGCCTGGCGGCGAGCCTACGACGAGATCAACGCTTTCGAGGCGACGCTGCGCGCCGATGGCGTCCAGCTCGTGAAGATCTTTCTGCATGTCAGCGCGGAGGAGCAGCTTCGCCGCTTCCAGCGCCGCCTGGACCATCCCCTCAAGCGCTGGAAGATGACGCCGTCCGATGTCCGCAACCGCGAGCTCCGCGGTCCTTACGAGGTGGCGATCGAGGACATGATTCGCCGCACCTCGACCCGAGACACGCCGTGGTTCGTGATTCCCGCGGACAGCAAACCGTACGCACGGGTCGCCGCGATGTCCCGCATCTTCGACGTGCTGGCGGAGGACATGAACCTCGACCCGCCGCCACTGTCGGAGTCCCTGGCCGCGATGCTTGCGCAGCGCCTGGGGCTGAAGCTGCCGAAGGACTCCCGGCCATGACCCTGCCGAGCGGCTACTGGCGCGACCTGACGACGGAGGACTTCGCCGAGGTCGACCCGGAGCGCACCGTCGCGCTGCTGCCGGTCGCGGCGATCGAGCAGCACGGGCCGCACCTGCCGCTCTACACCGACGCCTGCATCAACGAAGGCATCGTCGCCGAGGCGCTCGACCAGGTGAGCGAGGCGGTCACGCTGCTGGTCCTGCCCATGGTCGCGATCGGCGACAGCGTGGAGCACTTGGCCTTCGCGGGCACCTTGAGCGCGACACCGGAGACCCTTGCCCGCTACTGGACGGAGATCGGCGAGTGCGTGGCCGCCGCCGGGCTGCGCAAGCTGGTGCTGTTCAACTCGCACGGCGGCCAGCCGCAGGTGGCCGATATCGTCGCGCTCGACCTGCGGCGCAAGCTGGACATGCTGGTGGTCAAGGCGACCTATTTCGGCTTCGGCCTGCCGGCGGAGCTGTTCGACGACGAGGAACTGGAGCACGGCATCCACGGCGGCGCGGTCGAGACCTCGATGATGCTGCATCTGCGTCCGGACCTCGTGCGCCAGGAGGCGGCGGAGAACTTCGAGCCGCTGTCGCTGTCGATGGCCAGCGAGTACCGCCACCTGCGTCCCGAGGGCGCCATCGGTTTCGGCTGGACGGCGCAAGACCTGCACCCCGCCGGGGTCGCCGGGGATGCCACCCAGGCGGACGCGGAGAAGGGGCGGCGGGCCATCGCGCACGCCGCGCGCTGTCTGGCCGAGCTGGTCGAGGAGACGGCGCGCTTTCCCCTGGCCGCGCTGCGGGACCGGCCCGGCGGATGACTCAACCCGGAACGCTTACCGGGGAGATGGCCTGGCTGCTGCTGCTGGCGCTGCGCGCGGCCGTGGATGGCGGCGCCACGTCGGCGGGAGCCCGGCTTGGATTCGACCGCGCGGGAGCGCCCCGCCTGGACGCGACCGATCCGTCGGTCGAGGTCACGGGGGCGGGCTGGAGGGCTCATGGGTCCGTGACCGAGGCGGCGGCGCAGCTTCTGGACCTGCACCTGCCGCTGTTGCGCCGGCGCGCCTTCGTCGTCGCCCAACTCGGCCAGAGCCTGGACGGCCGCATCGCCACGCAGAACGGCCATTCCTACTACGTGACCGGCGAGGCGAACCGCACGCACCTGCACCGCCTGCGCGCCCTGGTGGATGCCGTGGTCGTCGGCGCCGGCACGGTGAAGGCGGACGACCCGCGCCTGACCGTGCGCCTGGCGTCGGGACCGCAGCCGGTGCGCGTCGTCCTTGACACCCGGCGCCGGCTGTCCATCGGCTACACGCTGTTCACCGACGGCCAGGCGCCGACGCTGCTGTGCTGCGCCGAGAGCGAGGGGGCGGCGGGCGGGATGCACGGCGAGGCCGAGGTGCTGCCGCTGCCGGCCGCCGGCGAGGGGCTGGACCCGGCCGCGGTGCTGGCCGCGCTGCGCGCCCGCGGACTGCGGCGCATCCTGGTGGAGGGCGGCGGCGTCACCGTCTCGCGCTTTCTGGCGGCGGGACTGCTGGAGCGGCTGCATCTCGGGGTGGCGCCACTGATCATCGGCTCCGGACGGCCGGGGCTGACCCTGCCGGAGATCGGCCACCTGGAAGAGGCGCAGCGCCCGCGCGTGCGCGCCTATCCCATGCCGCCGGACACGCTGTTCGACTGCGATTTGGGGGGGACGTAAGGGGCTGCGGGGCGCGGGCTCGCCCGCGCCCCGAACGTTCCGGGCCGGACCGTGACAAAAAACGCCCCGGTCGGGGGCAAGCCCCCGACCGGCGCAGGAGTTGTTCGCCATGCCTGCCGCCGCCCTCACACGTCGATCTGCGCGGCCATGACGCTCTCCGACGCATCGAGGCCGGCGATCATCTCGCTCAGCGCGTCGGCGAACAGGCGCTCGGCCTGCGACCAGCGCATGCGCGGGTTGGTGACCACGTAGATGTCGATCGCCGGCGGGTCCTCGTAGGGCGGGACCTGCCATAGCCGGCCGTCTCGCACGTCGCGCTCGACCACGTGGACGGGCAGGGGACCGATTCCCAGCCCGGCGATGATCATGCGCCGCACCTCCTCCAGGTGCGAGGAGACGCCGACGATGCGGCCTTCCAGGTTGGCCTCGGCGCGCAGCAGCGCGATGGGCCGCAGGGCGTCGGTGAGCTGGTCGGTGCGAAAGGACACGAAGGTCTCTTGCCGCAGGTCCGCCAGGCTCAGGTCCCGCCGGCCGTAGAAGCGGTGCCGGGGGCCGCAGAAGAAGCCGAAGTGCTCGCGGTAGAGCCGGCGGTAGTCGAGCCGGCTGAGCTGCTTGTGCACGAGGCAGATGCCCAGCGTCGCCCGCCGGTCCAGGACCGCGCGCTGCACCTCGCGGCTGTACATCACGTCGACCGAGAAGGTGACGCCGGGATAGCGGTCGTGAAAGCGCGACAACAGGGCGTCGAAGGGCGGGAAGACCACGTGCGAGGCCATGGCGACGGCGACCTGGCCCGTCACCTCGCTGCGCTCCGGCTGCACTCGTTCCGCCAGGGCGCGGACGTGGTCGCGGATCTCCCGCGCCTCCTCGTAGACCAGCCGGCCGTCCCCGGTCAGCTCCAGCCCGCCCTGACGCCGCTCCAGCAGGCGGGCGCCGACATAGGTTTCCAGCCGCTTCAGGGCGTTGCTGACCGTGGGCTGGCGCAGCAGCAGGCGCTCGCCGGCGCGCGTGATGCTGCCTTCCTCCACGATGACCGTGAAGGTGTGCAGCAGGTTCCAGTCCAGGTCCCGCAGAAGCTGATCGCCGCGCCGCCGCCACATGCCCCGATGCTGCCATAGCGTGGGAGAATGTGAAACATTCGGGTTATCTATTTGCATTATGGCGGCAGGATCGCCGTTAATACCGGCGGAAGATCCCGTCGGCCCGCGTGCAGCCTGCCTCGGGTGATCGGGCAAGAGCGGAACCGACGATCAAGAACGAAGATCGGGAACAGGGAGCCCTCGCGCGATGAGTTCGGCCGCCGCCGCGCCGGCGAACCCCCGACCCTGGCTGCTCCTGTCGCCGGCGCTGACCGCCGTCGCCCTGCTGCTGGTGATCCCGGTGTGCTTCATCGTCGTCTACTCGTTCTGGCTGCGCACGGCGACCGGGGCCGATGTCGTGGGCTTCCACCTGGACAACTGGGTCGAGGTGCTCACCGACCCCTTCTATCGCTACATTCTGTGGCAGACGCTGCGCATCGCCTTCTTCAGCACGGTGCTGTGCATCCTGATGGGCTACGTGCCCGCCTACTTCATCGCGACCTCGCGCACGCGCCACAAGACGCTGCTGATCCTGCTGCTGATGCTGCCGTTCTGGATCAGCTACATCATTCGCACGATGTCCTGGATCAACATCCTGGGCGTCAGCGGCGCCCTGAACCAGTTTCTGCTCGCCCTGGGGATCGTCGGCGAGCCGTTGCAGATGCTCTACAACGAGCAGACCGTCATCCTCGGCCTGGTGCACTTCCTGCTGCCGTTCATGATCCTGAACGTCTACGTCAGCCTGGAGGGCATCGACCGCAACCTGGTCGACGCCGCGCGCAGCCTGGGCTGCACGGGCTGGCAGGCGTTCCGCGAGGTGACCCTGCCGCTGTCGCTGCCGGGCCTGGCCGCCGGCTCGCTGCTGTGCTTCGTGCTGGGCGCCGGCACCTACATCACCCCGATGGTGCTGGGCGGCCCCGGCGACGCCATGTTCGCCAACCTGGTGTTCGACGCCATCATCACGCAGCTCAACTGGCCGCTCGGCTCGGCGCTGTCGCTGGTGCTCCTGGTGCTGCTGGGCTCGGTCGTGATGGTCTACAACCGCTTCGTCGGCGTCGGCCAGATCGCCAAGAGCTTCCGCTAGGAGGGCGCGCGGATCATGGCACGCTTCGTCTCCGGCTGGACCCTGATCAAGGCCTACACCGTGGTGGTCTACCTTTTCATGTTCCTGCCGGTGGGCGTGGTGATGCTGCTGTCGTTCAACAGCAGCCAGTTCGGCAGCTTCCCCATGGAGGGCCTGAGCCTGCGCTGGTTCATCGAGCTGGCGGAGAACGACGCCATCATGCGCGCCTTCGAGACCTCGCTGACCCTGGGCGCGCTGACGGCGGCCATCTCGACCACGCTGGGCGTGCTGGCCAGCCTGGCGATGGTGCGCTACGACTTCCCGGGCAAGTCGCTGATCAACACCGCGCTGATCGCGCCCATCCTGGTGCCGGAGGTGGTGCTGGCGGTGGCGCTGCTGCTGTTCCTGCGCTTCCTGGAGATGCCGAAGAGCTTGACGCTGCTGCTGCTGGGCCATGTGATCTTCACGCTGCCCTTCGTGATCCTGGTGGTGCAGGCGCGCCTGGTGGGGATCAAGAAGGAGTACGAGGACGCCGCGCGCAGCCTGGGCGCCAACCGGATCCAGGCCTTCTTCGAGATCACGCTGCCGCTGCTGATGCCGGCGGTGTTCGCCGGGATGCTGTTCGCCTTCACCATCTCCTTCGACGACATCACCGGCACGATGTTCTGGAAGCCGGGCGGGGTGGAGACGGTGCCGACGCAGATCTTCGCGATGCTGCGCAACTCGATCAGCCCGGAGGTCAACGCGATCGGCACCACCATGGTGGTCATCACGATCGCGGTGCCGCTGCTGGGCGCCAGCCTGGCGCGCTGGATGTCGCGGCGGACGGGCGCGTGAGGGGGCGATGCCACGAATGGATGCAAGGCGGATTTGGAAGAATCTCACCCTTCGACAAGCTCAGGGTGAGGGGGTGCCCGGTATTCCGACCTACGTCCTCATGCTGAGCTTGTCGAAGCATGAGCCTGTGGAAGCATGAGCTTGTCGAAGCATGACCTTGTCGCGCAGGTAGTCGGTGCTCCGGGCGTCCAAGGGTAATTTCATCGGAACCACGAATAAGCCACGAACAGGAGGCTGAGATGGACAACACGACACGCTATCAACGACTGCTGGAGCGCTATCGCAACGGCGACATCGACCGCCGCACCTTCCTGGGCCTGCTGGGCGCGGCGGGGATCACCGCCGGGCTGGCCGGCGGCCCGATGCCCGGACTGACCCGGCACGCGCTGGCGGCCAAGCCGGAGCAGGTGCGCTTCGACGGCTGGGGCGGCATCGTCTCCGAGGCGTTCCGCCAGTACGCCTTCGAGCCCTACACCGAGAAGACCGGCATCGAGGTGGTCGACGGCACCTTCGGCGGCGCGGACCAGTACCTCAGCCGCGTCAAGGCCGCGCAGCCGGGCGAGTTCAACATCGCCCACTTGAGCGGCGTCTTCGATTACGAGCGCTACCACAACCTCGGGCTCAGCACCACGCTGAACGAGGACAACATCCCCAACCTGCAGAACGTCATCGTGCGGCTGCAAACCGTGTTCCGCGAGGTGACCGGCGGCACCCTTTCCGCGGTACCCTACGACTATGGCACCACGGGCCTCGCCTACAATCGCAAGTATATCAGTGACGAGGAGGTCCGCGAGAAGGGCGCCAACATCCTGGTCGACCCGAAGTACAAGGGCAAGATCGGCGGCTGGGGCGAGTGGAAGACCCGCATCTGGTACGCCGCGCTGCAGACCGGCCAGGACCCGAACGATATCCAGGACATCGACGCGGTCTGGGACAAGATCCGCGAGCACCGCGACCTGGCGCTGAAGTACTGGACCTCGGGCGCGGAGCTGATGTCGCTGCTGGCCGAGGAAGAGATCTACGTCACCGAGGGCTGGTCCGGGCGCATTCGCGGCCTGCAGGACCAGGGCCACGACATGGGCTACTACGATCCGCCCAGCGGTCTCGGCTGGCAGGAGTGCCTTTTCGTCATCAAGGGCAGTCCGATGGCCGCCTGCGAGGAGCTGCTGAACTTCATGCTGGAGCCGGAGGTCGCGATCGCCGTGGCCGAGGGGCAGAACTACCCGCCCGCGCTGGACCCGCAGAAGGTCGAACTGAGCGAGGAGGTGAAGAGCCTGCCGGCCTTCGACCCGACCGGCCAGCTCGCCGGGCTGACCTTCGCCGTGCCGTCCTACTGGAACGGTCACGAGGCCGAGTGGTCCAAGAAGTTCGGCCGTATCCAGAAGGGGTTCTGAGGCGCGGGCCGGGAGATCGCCGGGCGCCGGGGGTTGGCTCGGGCCTGCCTCCGGCATGGCGGCCTCATGCTTGGCGTCCCGCCGACTTCGTGTCCGACAGGCTCAGCATGAGGTAGATTGGACGGGGAACCACGTCAGTCCCCATCCCCATCCTCATCCTGAGCCCGTCGAAGGATGAGGCCCCTGGCTCAGCCCGTGGGGGACACGATCGGTTGGTCCCAGTCCGTGACATCGGCCCCTGGGCGAAGAACACGTGAGCGCCAAGGATGAGCAACGCGGTTGAACTGCGCCGGATCGTCAAGCAATTCGGCGACTTCACGGCGGTCCACGAGATGGACCTGGACATCGCCGAGGGCAGCTTCGTCACCCTGCTGGGCCCTTCGGGCTGCGGCAAGACGACGACGCTGCGCATGATCGCCGGCCTGGAGCAGCCCACGGCGGGCGACATCCTGGTCAAGGGAAAGCGCATCAACGATGTGCCGATCCACCGCCGCAACCTGGGACTGGTGTTCCAGAACTACGCGCTGTTTCCGCACAAGACGGTGTTCGACAACGTCGCCTTCGGCCTGAAATATCGCAAGGTCGACCGCCAGACCACGGCCGAGCGGGTGCGCCGGGCGCTGCAGCTCGTGCGCCTGCCGCAGATGGAGGACCGCCATCCGGCGCAGCTTTCCGGCGGCCAGCAGCAGCGCATCGCGCTGGCCCGGGCCATCGTGATCGAGCCGCACGTGCTGCTGCTGGACGAGCCGCTGTCGGCGCTGGACGCCAACCTGCGCGAGAACATGCGCATCGAGCTGAAGCGCATCCAGCGCGAGCTGGGCATCACCACGATCTTCGTCACCCACGACCAGGCCGAGGCGCTGGCGATGTCCGACCGCATCGTGGTGATGAGCGACGGCTTCGTCGAGCAGGTCGGCCCGCCCGAGGAGGTCTACAACCAGCCGACATCGGAGTTCGTGGCCGGCTTCCTGGGCAATTCCAACATCCTTTCGGGGCGCGTTCGCGCCGGCGACGGCGACATCCTGCGGGTGGCGCTGGAGAGCGGGCCGGAGGTTCGCGTCGCCCGCACCGGCCACGACGCCTTCACCGACGGCGAGGCGGTGCGGCTGTGCGTGCGCGCGGAAAAGCTGCGCCTGCTGCCGAACGGCGACGCCGCGCAGGCCGGCGCGGACGCGACCGTGCTGCCCGCGCGGGTCGAGGCGGTGGACTACCAGGGCCAGGCGGCGCGCTACTTCCTGCGCGCGGGCGAGCTGTCGCTGCAGGCGATCAATCCCATCGAGGGCCGTCCCCACCAGGAGGGCGAGGCCCTGAACCTGGCGATCCGGCCGCAGGACTGCGTCCTGCTGCGGCCGAACCATTCGGAGTAGGGAGACGACGCCCATGCCGGGCGATGCGGCACGAAGCCACGCGGTATATCCGCCCTCGCACCTGTTCTACCAGTCGCGCCAGCGCCGGCCGCGCGTGGACCGCGCCGAGGGCATTTACATCTGGGACCAGGCGGGTCGGTGCTACATCGACGGCTCCAGCGGCGCCATGGTCGTCAACATCGGCCACGGCAACCCGCGCGTCCTGGAGGCCATGCGCCGGCAGATGGAGAGCGCCACCTTCGCCTACCGCCTGCACTTCGAGAACGAGGCGGCGGAGAGCCTGGCGGCGCGGCTGGTCGGCCGGATGCCGGCCGGCATGGACCGGGTGTTTTTCGTCTCCGGCGGGTCGGAGGCGGTGGAGTCCGCGATCAAGCTGGCCCGGCAGTACGCCGTGGCAACCGGGCAGGACCGCCGCTGGAAGGTGATCTCGCGCTTTCCCTCTTATCACGGCAGCACCTTGGGCGCGCTGTCGGTCACCGGCTACGACCCGCTGACGCAGCCCTACGCGCCGCTGATGGTCGAGATGCCGAAGGTCCCGGCGCCAACCTGCTACCTGGATCGCGACGACCTGTCGATGGCGGAACGGGGCCGGCGCCATGCCGACCTGCTGGCGGCGGAGATCGAGCGCCAGGGGCCGGAGAGCGTGCTGGCCTTCATCATGGAGCCGATCGGCGGCGCCTCGACGGGTTGTCTGGTTGCGCCCGATAGCTACTACGCCCGCGTCCGGGAGATCTGCGAGCGCTACGGCGTGCTGCTGATTTACGACGAGGTGATGACCGGCGCGGGGCGCACCGGGCGCTTTCTGGGCGGCGACCATTGGCCGCCGGAGCCGGACCTGCTCGCGCTGTCCAAGGGCTTCGCCTCGGGCTACGCCCCGCTGGGGGCGATGGTGGCGCCGGGCTGGATGGTGGAGCCGGTGCTGGACGCCGGCGGCTTCCCGCACGGCCACACCTACGCCGGCAACCCCCTGGCCGCCGCCGCCGGCCTGGCGGTCCTGGAGGAGATCGAGCGCCAGGGCCTGGTCGCCAACGCGGCGGCGATGGGGGCGCATCTCAAGGCGCGGCTGGACGGGCTGATGGAACGCTACCCCTTCATCGGCGACGTGCGCGGCAAGGGGCTGCTGCTGGCCTTCGAGATGGTGGCCGAGCGCGAGAGCATGGCGCCGCTGCCGGCGGAATGGAACGCCGCCAGCCGGCTGGTCGAGTTGGCCTACGAGCGTGGGCTGATCGTGTACTTCCGGCGCACGCGCGGCGGAACCAAGGGCGATCACGTCATGGTCTGCCCGCCGTTGATCGTCACCGAGGCGCAGATCGAGGACATCATGAACCGCCTGACCGACAGCCTCGACGCGCTGGCGGCCGAGCTGCGGCTGCCGGTGGCGGGGTGAGGCGCAACATGGCAAGCAATCGAAAAGTCGTCATCACCTGCGCGGTCACCGGCTCGGTGCACACGCCGACCATGAGCCCGCACCTGCCGCTGACTCCGGAGCAGATCGCCGAGGATGCCCTTGCCGCGGCGGAGGCCGGGGCGGCCATCCTGCACCTGCACGCGCGCGATCCCAAGGACGGCCGGCCGACGCCGGACCCGGACGTGTTCATGCAATTCCTGCCGCGTATCAAGCAGGCGAGCGAGGCGGTGGTGAATATCACCACCGGCGGCGGCCAGGGCATGACCGTCGAACAGCGCATGGCCGCCGGGCTGCGCGCGCGGCCGGAGATGTGCTCGCTCAACATGGGGTCGATGAACTTCGGGCTGTTTCCGGCGGCCGCGCGCTACGACTCCTGGCGCCACGACTGGGAGCCGGCCTTTCTGGAGAACAGCCGCGACTTCATCTTTCGCAATACCTTCAAGGACATCGAGACGGTTCTTCGCGAACTTGGCGAGGGCTGCGGCACCCGCTTCGAGTTCGAGTGCTACGACGTGGGGCACCTCTATACCCTGGCGCATTTCCTGGACCGCGGCCTGGTTCAGCCGCCGCTGTTCATCCAGTTCGTGCTCGGCATCCTGGGCGGGATCGGGCCGGATCCGGAGAACCTGACGCACATGAAGCGCATCGCCGACAAGCTGTTCGGCGAGTCCTACCGCTTCTCCGTCCTGGGCGCCGGCCGCCACCAGATGCCCCTGGCCGCCACCGCCGCGGCGCTGGGCGGCAACGTGCGGGTCGGCCTGGAGGACAGCCTTTACGACGGCCCCGGCCGTCTGGCGCGCTCCAACGCCGATCAGGTCCGCCGCGTGCGCCGGATCCTGGAGGGCCTGTCGCTCGACGTCGCCACGCCCGCGGAGGCGCGCGAGATGCTGCACCTCAAGGGCGGCGACCGGGTGGCGTTTTAGATGTGTACAGCTGAACGGGCAGGCTCATGCTTGGCGTTCCGCCGACTTCGTGTCCGACAGGCTCAGCATGAGGGGAGCGAGGCGTTATCAACGATTTGACTTCCTCATCCTGAGCTTGTCGAAGGATGAGGGGGCGCCTGACACGGCGCTTGGCAATACCGTGCAAGATCTCTGACGCGATGAGGACCGAGTGGCATGCAAGTCGTCTATCACCCGGCGCAAAAGGCGCACGATCCCCAGACCTTCCTGGTCAGCGGCGCGCCGCAGCCGAGCCCCGAGAAGCCCGCGCGCGTCGACGCGCTGCTGGGCGCCGCGCAGGCGCAAGGCCACGACGTGGTCGCGCCCGAGGACCACGGTCT
>CAZLNO010000092.1:0-16808 GCA_964561005.1 uncultured Rhodovibrionaceae bacterium
GCCTGTCGAAGCATGAGCCTGTCGAAGCATGAGCCTGTCGAAGCATGAGCCTGTCCCCCAGGCAAGCGGCGCACAGACGCCAAGGCCGAGCTCGTCCAGGCACGTGTCGCGCGGAGTCGATGGAACACCGCCAGTGTCACCCCGCCCGGACGTGCCGCAGGAAGCCATCGACCTCCGACTTCAGGGTCCGCGACAGCTCGCCCAGCTCGCCGGCGGCGGTGAGGACCTGGTTGGCGGCGGTGCCCGTCTCTCCGGCGGCCTGATCGACGCCGGCGATGTTCGAGCTGACCTCCTCGGCCCCGGTGGCAGCCTTCTGGGCGCTGTTGGCGATCTCCTGCGTGGCCGTGGTCTGCTGCTCCACGGCGGCGGAGATGCCGCCGGCGATCTCGTTGATCTCGTCGATGGTGCGCACGATCTCGCCGATGGCCGCGACGGTCTCGCCGGTGACCTTCTGGATGTTGCTGATCTGCCCGGCGATGTCCTCGGTGGCCTTGGCGGTCTGGTTGGCCAGGGACTTCACCTCGTTGGCCACGACGGCGAAGCCCTTGCCGGCGTCGCCGGCCCGCGCCGCCTCGATCGTGGCGTTGAGGGCCAGCAGGTTGGTCTGCTCGGCGATGTCCTGGATGAGGTTCACCACCTCGCCGATGTTGTTGGCGGCCTGCTGGAGGCCCTGGACGGTCTCGTTGGTGTGGCGCGCGCGCTCGGTCGCCTTGCCGGCGATCTCGCTCGACTGCTGGACCTGCCGGCTGACCTCGGTGATCGAGCCGGCCAGCTCCTCCGACGCGCCGGCGACGGTCTGCACGTGCGAGCTGGCGGTCTCTGTCGCCTGTGCCGCCGTCTTGCTCTGATGGCTGGTCTGCTAGGCGGTGGCGGCCATGGTTTCGGCGGTGTCGTGCATGCTCTCGGCGGCGCTGGCGACCTTTTCCACGGCCTGCTGGACCGAGGCCTCGAAGTTCTCGGCGAGCTTCAGCATCTCCTGGCGGCGCTGCTCCTCCGCCCGCTCGCGCTCCTCGGCGGCGCGCCGGTTGGCCTCCTCCGCCTCGGCCAGGCCGTCGCGGAACACCAGCAAGGCGTTCGCCATCTCCGCGATCTCGTCGTGCCCGCGGGTGTCGATCTCCGCGTGGAGGTCGCCCGCCGCCACCGTTCGCGTCGATTCGGCGAGGCGGTCCAGCCGCCGCCCGAAGCTGCGCCCGACGTAGAGCCACGCGATCAGCAGCGCGATCAGCAGGCTGCCCCCCGCGATCACGGCCTGGAGAACCTTGCTGCGGTCGAAGGCCTGGGCGACGCCCCGGGTGCCGTCGTCGACGCCGGCCTGGGCCTCGGCGACCACGGTGCCGACCTGCCCGCGCAGGCCGTCGGAGGCGTCTCGCGTGCGCCCCAGGATCGCCCCGGCCTCGGCAATGGCCTCGAGTTGCGCCAGACGCAGGTCGAAGAGATTGTCCTCGCCCTCGCCCAGCTCGATCAGGGTGTCGACGTTGGCGCGGATCGTCTTCGCCGCCTCGCTGTCGCCCAGGTTCATGGCCTTGGTTTGCAGCTTGCCGATGTCGGTGAAGAAGGCGTCGCGAAGCTTCTTGATCCGCCCGGGATCGTTCAGGTTCGCCGCCGTGGCCATGAGGCCGTGCAGATGGTTGGCGGCCGACTGCATCTCCAGGGCGGTGCGCAGGGCGGCCATCTCGTTGTTGACCAGCCCGGAGAAGCGCTTGCTGGTATCCGCGGCCAGGCTGTCGACCTGCGTCACCAGTCCCTTTCCAGCCTCCTCGATCTTGGGCCGCAGTGCGCTGATGATCTGCGAAAAGGCGCTGTCGGCGCTGCGCATGGCGCTTTTCAGCTTGGTCCGGGTGGTTTCGTCGCCCTCTTCCAGCACGCGCCGGCGCAACTCGAAAACGCTGTTGTCTCCGGTCGCGTAAGCCAGGAACAGGTCGACCACGATGGTAAGCTGGTCATCGGCCACTTCCGGTGGCAGGGCCTCCAGCGATTCGCGCACGCGGCTCAGCGGCTCCTCCAGGTTCATCTTGATGCCCCCCAGCCGCGCGGCCATGTCGGTGCCGCTGGCCTTGACCAGGAGGCTCATGATGGTGGTCGCGTCGCTGCGCAGGGTGAGCAGCCGCTGCAGCGTGCCCACCCCCTCTTCCACGAGCTCGTTGAGCTCCGCCTGGCTTTCCCGGCTGGCCTCGCGGGTGCCGCCGCGGATGTCGCGGTTGGCGTGGAAGACGATCGGCTTGAGCTTCTGGATGATCTCGGCGTGGGTGCTGTCAAGTCGCTCGCCGGCCCGGTTCAGCTTCTCCTCGGCCGCGAGCTGCCTGGTCACGGATTCGTTGAGCGCGGCCAGGCTGTCGCGGAGCTGGGTGACGTTCGCGCGGATGGAGTCGGTGATGGCCTCCTCGGCCGATAGGGTGTCGAGCAATTTGGCGATCTTCGCCGAGCGCCGCTCCAGCTCGGCCATCGCCTCCTCGCGGGCCTTGTCGCTCGGCGCGCTGGCCAGCTTCGGCGCGGTGGCCGACAGGCTCGCGCTCTCGGCCTGCAATTGCAGCGCGGTCGTCATCTCGGGCACATGCTGCTGGACAACGGTGTCGAAGCCGCGTTGCACGTTCTGGTTCGAGAACAACGCCACGCCGCTTGCCAGGACCGTCAGCGCCGCGACACCCGCGAAAGCCAGGTAAAGGCGCTGCTCAACTCCAATCCGCGTAGCTTTACTCGCTACTTTTTCCTCTCTGGGTTGCATCTGACCCTCCAAAGCGTCCGCCTTTTTCTGCTGTGTTGCCGCGCCGAAAAAGGGTGCGCGGGCCCAAAGGCGACGGTCGCGAGACCCCCCTCGCCGGACGATGCTTTGGTTATGTTAAGCAACGATTAAATTGCTAGTTTTTTCTGGCGATCGGGGTGGCGTGCGTTAATGTCTGTTAGTACAGCCGCGGGGACGTGCTGCAATCGACCGTATCGAGGATGTCGCCATGCCAAATGCTGCTGAAGAATTCACAGCCAGACAGACGGTGCGGCGTGTGGTATGACGCCGCATTGCGAATATCCGGTCTCCCGTTGGGCGAACCTGAAAGGTCATATCGAAGTCATGATCGAGGGCGACACAGAGGAAACGATCAACGGCGCGGCACTGACGCGGGGGGTTTGCCGGGCGCTGACCGCGCGCGGTTCGGCGACACTGAGTGAATTTAGCCTAAAAACTGGCCGCCGCGTCGACGTTATCGCACTGGATGGCCAGGGCGGCGTCGCAATCGTGGAGGTGAAATCCTGTCGCGCCGACCTCGTCGGAGATTGCAAGTGGACCGACTATCTCGACTATTGCGATCGTTTCTATTTCGCCGTTCCCGGCGACTTTCCGCAAGAGCTTGTTCCGGAGAGTTGCGGACTGATGGTGGCCGACGCCTACGACGCCGCGTTGGTGCGGGAGGCGCCGGTGTCGAAGCTGCCGGCCGCGCGGCGGCGGGCCGTGATGCTGCGCTTCGCCCAGGTGGCCAGCCAGCGTCTGACCCGCCTCACCGACCCCTTCGCGGAAGGGTGCTAGATGGCGCGGCCCTTCCAGGGCACGAAGGCCGGGACCCGGCGGCGGTAATCCCGGTAGGCCGCGCCGTGTTGGGCGACGAGCTTGCGTTCCTCGAACCAGGTGCCGATCAGGAAGTACAGCGTTCCCCAGCATGCCGTGGCGAGGCCGAAGGGACTCTGCGCCAGGCCCCAGAGCAGCAGCATCCCGCCGCTGTACAACGGGTGGCGGACATAGCGGTGCAGGCCGCGGGTGACCAGCGGCTCGGCCCGCTCCGCCGATTCGAGGGATTCCCTGTTGCGAAGCTGCCAGGTGCCGGCGAACCGGCCCAGGTCGTATTCGCGCAAGCCCAGGAGCAGCACCGCCGCGCCGGCCGCCGCCATGGCCCACAGCGCCGCGCGCGCCCAGCCGGGCGGAGGGAAGGGCTCTGTCGTCACGACCCAGTGCCCCAGGGCGAGCACGACGGCGATATGGACCGTGGCGACGGAATTGTAGACGAGGCGGGCGGCGGCACCGCAAAGGCTTTCCAGCCGGCGTCGGACCGACGGGTGGGCCAGGAGCGAATGCAATCCCCCGAAGCTCAGCCAGGCCAGGGCGTAGAGCACTTGTCCGCCCAGGGTCTCCACGGTCGCCGCCCTATCATTCCGTTATCGAAATGGCTTGGTGTCGTTCGGCTCCCGATCTACGCCATGGCGGCGTGGGGCGCAAGCGCCGCTCCCGTGCGCCGGGCCGCCGTGAGCACCGCGAGGAAGCGCGCCCCGATGGCGTCGATGTCGAAGGCCTGCGTGGCATGGGCGCGTCCCGCGATGCCCCGGGCGCGGCGGCTGGCGTCGTGCCGGTACAAATCCTCGGCCGCGGCCAGGAAGCGGGGCGTGTCGCCGGGCGGAACCACCACGCCGGCGCCAGCTTCGGCGATCGTGCGGGCCGCGAGGTTGCCGGGCGGCATGGCGGCCAGGATGGCGCGCCCGGCGTCGAGGTAGCTCAGCACCTTCGAGGGCACCGAGAAGCCGCCCGCCTCCGGCTCCAGCAGGGCGATCAGGACGTCGGCGGCGCCGGTCATCGCCGGCAGCGTTTCGCTGGCCTGGAAGTCCAGCAGATGCAGGTTGTCCAGGCCCTCGCGCGCCTTGACGGCCTCCAGGTGGTCGCGGCCGAGGCCCTGGCTGGCCACCACCACCGCCACCTCTGGAGACGCGCCGAAATGCCGCGCCAGCGCCGCGAGCTGTTCCGGGTCGTGCTTCAGCCCCAGCGTGCCGGCGTACAGGAAGACGAAGGCGTCGCCCAGACCGTGCGCCTCCCGCCAGGCCCTCGTCGCGCCGGGCTCGGGCTCGCTCAGCGGCGCCCAGTTCGCGATGACGTGGCGCCGTTCCGGCGCGACGCCCGCGCGGTTGAGGGCGGGCGCGAAGTCCTCGGTGATGGCGACGACGGCATCGCTGTCCGCCAGCGCCGCGTATTCGACTCGCCGCACGGGGCGGGCGGCCAGCGGCGCCGTCAGGGGCAGCCGGCGGCGCAGGCTGCGCGCCACGGCGTGGCTGTAGATGTCCTGGAGCCAGTAGACGAAGCCGGCGCCGGCGGCGTGCGCCGCGGCCTGAACGCGGCGCTGGATGAAGGGGCTGGCGTTGCCGGAGAGCACGACATCCGGGCGGAAGCGCGCCAGCCGCGTGGCGGTGCTGGCCGCGTAGCGCCGCTCCTGCAGGACACGGCGCAGCGGCCGGTACTTGGCGACAGGCCGCGTCAAGGCGATGCCCTCGACGGCGAAGCCGGGCGGGTCGCCGGGTCGTCGGCGGACATCGCCGCGCGGCGACTCGATGCTCGGGCAGTAGAGATGCAGGACCCCGTGCCCCTGGGCCGCCAGCCAGCGGCTGAGCTGAAGCTGGAAGCCGTGGCCGCAGTAGTCGTGCACCAGAATGCGCATCGCCGATACCGCTCTACACTAGAAACGCGAGATCAGGATAGACTGGCGGAGCGAGAGGCGAGGGGCAAGCGCGGCGCATGCACGGGCACCTGCGACGACTGGGCAAGCTGGCGCGCGCCGTGGCGTGCCGCCGCTGGCGGGTGGCGCTGGCATCGGGCGTGCTGGCCGGGTCGGAGCACGCGGCGGCCCTGACCGGCCTCGCGCCGTGCACGGTGGTCGATATCGGCGCGAACAAGGGACAATTCGCGCTCTTCGCCCGCCGCGCCTTCCCGAACGCGCAACTGCATGCCTTCGAGCCGCTGCCGGACGCCGTCGCGCGGTTTCGCAGGGTTTTCGCCGACGACGATGGCGTGCGTCTGCACGAACTGGCGGTGGCGCCGGACGCGGGGCGGCGCGTGCTGCACGTTGCGGCGCGGGCCGATTCCTCCTCGCTGCTGCCCATCGGGCCGCGCCAGACGGCCGTGTTCCCGGGCACGCAAGCGGTTGCCACGGTCGAGGTCGCGACGGCTCGCCTGGACCAGGTGCTGCCGGCCGAGTCGGTCAGGCCGCCGGTGTTGCTGAAGCTGGACGTGCAGGGCTTCGAGGGGGCCGCGCTGGAGGGCTGCCGCGCGCTGCTGCACCGCGTCGCCTGGGTCTACTGCGAATGCTCCTTTCAGGAACTCTTTACGGGGCAGTCGCTCTATCCGGATATCGTTGCGTATCTGAAACAGTTCGGGTTCCGGGAGGCCGGTCGATTCAACGCGGTCACGCATCCGCAATTCGGCCGGGTGCAGGCCGACGTGTTGTTCGTCCGACGGTCGGGTCCGTCGTGAGCGTGCGCAACAGATCCGCATAGCGCGGCAGCACCGCGGCCGGCGCGTGCGCGTCGAGCGGGTAGGGCGCGGGGCCCGGTCCGCCGTCCAGCGCGTCGACGATCTGCGCCGCCAGGGCGTCGGGACTCTGCGTGGCGGCCAGGTGGTCGGGGCAGTGCGCGGCGAACTCCGGCACGTTCGGCGGCAGCAGGACCGGGGCGCCGGCGGCGATGGCCTCCAGCGCGCCGCGCGGCATGCCCTCGATCGCCGAGACGTTCAGCACCACGCCCGCGCCCGCGCAGAGCGCCGGCATCTCCCCCTGAGGCACCAGGCCGAGATCGGTGAGAAGACCATCGCGGGCGGCGCTGTCGTGCTCGGGCCCCCAGTCGCGGCGGCGGCCGGCGACCGCCAGGGTGACCCCGGGCCGGCATCGGCGCACCCGGCGCACCGCGGCCAACGCCAGGTCGATGTTCTTGCGCTTCAAAATGCCGTTGGTCCAGAGGACATAGCGGCCGGGCACCAGCCCGTGGCGCGCCGTCACGGCGCGGAGGCTTGCCGTGTCGGGCTCCTGCCCCTGGAGCGGGATGGGGATTTCGTGGACGCGGGCGGCGACGCCGAACTCGGGGCGAAGGCTCTCCGTGACCGAGCGGGAACAGGCCACAACGGCGTCATAGCGTGCGAGCTGCCGCTGCCGGGCCGGAGGCAGCCGCGGGTCGCGCAGGTCGGCGACCAGGCGCACCCGCCCGCCCTGGCGCCGCTTGAGCAGCGCCAGGGTCGCGTGCAGGCTGTTGGGATGCAGGTGGAAGCTGCCGTGCACCAGCAGCACCGAGTCCGGTCGCCACCGCCGGCCCAGCAGCAGGCCGGGAAAGCGCAGGTTCTCCCAGGCGTAGGCCGGATACCGCCGCCAGTGCCGCTCCGCGCGTGCCGTGCGATACGGCAGGCAGCGATGCACCGCGACGCGATCGTCGCAGGTTCGCGCCACGCGCGGCTCGCCAGGGTGGGCCTCGGTCAGCACGGTGACCTTTTCCGCCGCCCCGCCCGCCGCCAGGCCCTCCGCCAGCAGCTTGTAGTAGACCGCCCCGCCGCCCACCGCCGGCGCGTAGTTCGGGGCCAGGATGACCAGCTCGCGGCAGGCCGGTCCCATCACGACGGGCCCCCCAAGAGCTGTTGCGCACTCGCCACGAAATGCCGGACATCCCCGGCCGCCGCGTCGCCGCGCGCGCCCTGGGAGAGCCGCGCCCGGAGGCCGGCGTCCCGGTCCAGCAGCGTCATCAGTCGGGCGAAGCCCTCGGCGTCGTGGGGATCGGCCAGGAAGCCACTGACGCCGGGGCGCAGCAGCCCATCCGCCGCGCCCACCCGCGTCGAGGCCAGCACGGGGACGCCGAGCGCCAGCGCCTCGTTGACCACCAGGCCCCACTGCTCCTCCACGCTGGGCAGCAGCAGCGCCAGCGCGCCGGCGAGGGTTCGCGCCACCTCGGCGGGCGGCAGGAAGCCGCGGAAGTCCACCCCCGCCACCCCGAGCAAGTGGAGCTGTTCGGCCAGTGCGGCGCGCAGCGGGCCGTCGCCGCAGAGCACCAGGCCGCGCGGGGGCCGGCCCTCGGCCCCGGCGTCGGCGCGGTAGCGGGCGTAGGCGTCGATGGCCGTCGTCAGGTTCTTCTTCGCGACGAAGCGCGCCACGACGACGAACGGTCGTTGCGATTGCGGAACATATGTTGGAGCGGCGGCGGCCTCGCGCCGCACCCGCGCCACGTCCAGGGTGTCGTAGCCCAGCGCGACGCGCTTGGACGGGATGCCGAGGAAGACGAGGTAGTCGCGCGCCCGCCGACCCGAGGCCAGGGCGCCTTGATAGGGCGCCAGCGCCAGCCGTTTCAGCGCCTCGCGCCCCAGCCGGCGGGGCTTGTCGTCGAAGGCGCTGTCGAACATCACGAACACCGGCACGCCGCGCAGGCGCAGCGCGCAGGCCAGCAGGAACACCGCCGGCTGCTCGTAGTGGCAGAGGAAGGCCGCGCGGAGGCGGCGGCGGCCGAGCGCCTCCCAGGTCGCCCGGAACATCTCGGCCGTCCCGACCTCCTCGACCCGGCTTTCCGGGAACAGCGTGATCCGGGTGAAGGCCGCGTCGTCCGCCTCCTCCGGCGGCCAGGCGTAGACGCCGCCGCGCGGCGCGACTTCCAGCCCGACCACCTCGCAATCCGCGCCCCATGCCGCCGCCACGGCGGCGCAGCGGTCGCGATGATAGGGCGCGAACTGCTTCCACAGGAAGACGACGGCGGGGCGGGCGGTCGTCATGGCCTCGGCGTGGACCCCGCCGGCGAGGCGGCGCGCGCCCGCACGCTCTCCAGCAGCCGCGCCAGCCCCCACCACAGCAGCACCGGCAGCAGCATCCAAAAGCCGTAGCGCGCGGCGCTGACGATGTTGCCGCCCCGGAACCACATCAGCGTCACCGGCAGGAAGCAGGCGTAGGCCAGCACCGGAAACAGCGCGTCCGCCCGCCGCCGGTACCAGCGGTGGAGCGCGCCCAGCACGCCGGCCACGGCGCCGCAGGTCAGCACGACCCCGAGCCAGCCCGCGCTCATCCAGCCGTCGCCCACCAGCGAGCGGGTACGGGTGCCGAACCAGCCGTAATCGTTCAGGTCGACCAGCTCGATCGGCGGGCCCCGCGGCTTGTCGGGCCAGAGTACCCGCGGCACCGGCTGGGTGAAGAGCTGCAGGTGCTGGCTGAACCAGGTGTGGGTGCGCGAGCGCTCGGGCACCACCGCGACGATGTAGGCCAGAAAGTCGAAGTTGGCGAAGGACGCCGTGTCCAGCCGGTCGACCCCGCTCGGCCGCTCGAGCAATACGCTTTCGTAACGAGGCGGCCCGAGGCCGATCGCCTCGCGGAAGGCGTCGCGGTTCTGCCCGATCAGGTGGAAGCCGGCCAGCAGCGGCAGCGCCAGCACCAACGCCGCCAGCGGCGGCCAGCGCCGGTCCCGCGCGTGCAGGTAAAGCAGCAGGACGATGGCGAGCGCGATGACCATGCCCCAACGGCTGCCGAGGTACATGCGAAAGGCCACGACCCCGGCCAGCGGCAGGAAGGCCCAGGCGCGGAAGCGGTGCACCGCCGCGAAGAGCGCGGCCAGCGGGACCAGCAGGTTGTGCGCCTTGACGATGTAGCCCGTGGTGCCCTGGAAAAAGGTGTGCGCGCTGTCGGGGTCGAGCACCATGCCGCTCTCGCCCCGGCCGGCGAAGGTGCCGAAGATCGCCAGGTCCCGCCAGGCGCCGTAGAACGCCCAGGGCAGCAGCAGCGCGAGCGTCAGCCGGAAGGCCTGGCGCTGCGTCGCCGTCGGGCGCAGGGGTGCCGGTGCGACGGCCCCGGCGGGCGCTGGCGCCGGGAGGGCGACGGCGGCGAAGGCCAGCAGGCCGAGCGAGGCCACCGCCAGGGTGAGCGCGAAGGTCTCGGGGTCGGGCCAGAACCGCATCAGCCGCCACTGCCGCTCGAAGCCGAAGAGGTGCACCAGCGTCGGGCGCAGCACGAACACCAGGCCGTGGAAGGCCAGGTAGAACGCCAGCGGATGGAACAGCGAGGCGCCGCGCCGCCCGGCGAAGAGCGCCGCCACCGCCAGGAAGACGATCCACTGCAGCCCCAGCGCCAGCCCGATCATAAGCCCAGCACCTCCCGCAGGCCCTGGCGGTAGGCGGCCCAGCGCCGGGTCGGCGCTTGCGCGCGCGAGGCCGCCTGCCAGGCCGCCAGGCGGTCGGGGTCCTGGTGCAGCGCCGCGATTTCCTCCGCCAGGGCGCCGGCGTCGAGGCGGTCCAGCACGCGGCCGTTCACCCCGTCGCTGGCGCCCACGCCGGAGTCGGGGCCTTGCAGGATGCCCAGCCCGGCGCCGACGGATTCGGCCAGCACCACGGCGCCGCCCTCGAACAGGCTGGGAAAGACGAAGGCGTCGGCGGCCAGGAAGTGCTCCACCACCGCCGCGCGCGACACCTGCGGGACATGGCGCACGCGGTCCTGGTAGCGCGCGAAGGTCCGCGCCGGCATGTCCAGGCGGCCCACCAGCGTCAATTCGGCCACGCTGCAGGGCAGGCGTTCGATGGCCGGCAGCAGGTAGGCCAGCCCCTTGCGCGGCCCCACCGTGCCGGCGAACAGCAGGCGCAGCGGCCGGTCGCGCGGCGGCGTCCGGCGCGGCGGCGGGTCGGGGAACAGCGTCTCGTCGTAGCCGTAGGGCACGACGCGGATCTTGGCCGGGTCGCAGCCCTGGGCCACCAGGGTGTCGGCCGACGCCCGGCTGCCGCAGACCACGATGTCGGCCAGGGCCAGCTCCTCGTCCTGCTGGGCGATCCAGGCGACGTCGTGCGGGCGGTGGGCGCGGCGGAAGAACGCGGGGTGGCGCGCCTGCTCCGCCAGCAGCACGGCGTTCTCTTGCGCCGGATGGCCGATCGACTGGTCCAGCACGCAGGTCAGCCCCTGCCGCTTCGCCCAGCGGAACACCTCCACCGAGGAGTTGTTGTACCCCCAGACCACGTCGACCGGCTCGCGCTGGACCTGCCGGATCACGGCCGCGCCGAAGCTCCGGTTGCCTCGCACGTTGACGCGGTGCGCCAGGCGCATCCGCCCCAGCCGGCGCAGCAGCAGCTCCAGGAACTCCGCCGTGCCCAGCCGCCGCACCCGCGCCGGGTCCAGCAGCGGAAAGTGGCGGCGCAGCAGCCGCCGGCGCAGGCGCCCGCCCAACGGCGCGGGCAGCCGCGCGGCCAGGCGCACGGCGCGGTCGTCGGGGTGGAAGTAGACCGAGGTGGCGTGCCAGGCGAGCGCCCCGGCCTCCTGGAACGCCGTGGCGCGCTGCCAGGAATTCTGCGAGCCCGGATGGAACACCCCGACGCGCACGTTCACCCCCTTCCGTCCGCCCGGCGCCGGGCGAAGAGGTTGGCGTACTTGTAGATTTCCTCGCGCGGGTTGTAGCGTCGCCTCGCCGTCACCAGCGGCGCCAGGCCGTTGGGCAGCACGCGGTGGATCTCGAACGCGCCCAGGGTGCGCGACAGCTCCAGCAGCGTCAGGCCGGAGAGCAGGTTGTGGGCGTTGAACTCCAGCAGGACGGCCTCGACCCGCCCCTCGGCGAGCAGCCGCCGCGCGCCGGCGAGGATGGCGCGCTCGCCGCCCTCGGTGTCCAGCTTCAGCAGGTGGATGCGCGCGAGGCCGTGCGCTTGGGCGAGGTCGTCCAGCGTGCGCGTCGGCACCCATACAGCCGCCGCCGACGCCGGATGGACATGCGCGAAGGTGTTCGCGTACAGACTGGCGTGCGGCGAGCCGGCCGGATCGCGATCGTACAGCCGCGCCTCGCCGCGGGTCGCCGCGAGCGCGAAGGACAGCGGCGTCACCTCCGTATCGCCTGCGAAACGATCGCGCAGGCGAGCGAAGGTCGGCGGGTTCGGCTCCACCGCATGGATATGAGCGCCGGGCGCGACGCCACGCACGGCGGCGGTGAAGTCGCCCTCGTTGGCGCCGACGTCCACGACCGTGGGCGCCGCGAGGCCGCGCCGGCGCCAGTCGGTGGCCAGGCCGCGCAGCAGCCGCAGTTCGCCGTTGCGGCGCGGGTCGCCGTTCATGCAACCCAGACCGCCCAGCGCGAGACGGTGCAATCCGCGCCACATCGGCTGCAGCTCGCGCCGCGCCAGCAGGCTCAGGGCGAGGGACCGCGCCGTCGTCATGCCGCCCCCCGCAGTTCCCCCTGGCCCAGCGCGCTGGGGTCGAGCCCCAGCCGCCGGCGCACCTGTCCCAGCAGCACCAGATTCCAGAGCACCAGGCTGGTCCCGGTCGCCAGCGCCGCGCCGACGGCGCCATGCGCGGGAATCAGCACGGCGTTCAAGGCGACGTTCGCCAGCGCGCCGAGGCCGACGCCCAGCGTCGCCGTCCGCTCCTGACCGGCCATGTTGAGCAGCAGCGCGACGGGGCCGCAGGCGGCGTTCGCCACCTGCGCGACCAGCAGCACCAGCAGCGCCGGCTGCGCGCTCCCGAGCGCCGGATGCACCCGGGCGGCACTTTCGACCCCGGCCGCGCCGGCAAGCACAAGGGCGGCGAGCGCGACCAGGGTCAGGGCGCGGGCGCTGCCGCTCGCCAGCCGCGCCGCGGCGGCCGTCTCTCCGGCCGCAAGTCGGCGCGCGAACACGGGGCCGAGCACGCCGTTCACGGCCAATAACAGCAGCCCGGCAAGCTGCGCCACCCGCGCCGCCAGGTGATAGCCGCCCGCCGCCGCCGTGCTGTCCAGCGCACCCAGCATCAGCACGTCGGCGTTCGCCATGACCGCGTGCAGCGCCGCCACCGCCAGCAGCGGCCAGGCCGCGCGCGTCCAGTCGTCCCAGGCATCGGTCGGCGGCGCCGTGGGGTGATATCGTTCCGCCTGCCAAACGATGGGGGCGAACATCGCCACCGCCGCCAGCGACGCGCCGGCCAGCAGCAGCAGGGCATCCCGTGCCGAGCCCGGCGCGCCGCTCCCCGCCGCCGCTCCGAGCGCCGCGACAAACAGCGCCGGCCGCAAGGCCGCCTCGCCCAGATGGCCGGCCCATGTGCGGCCCTGCGCCAGCAGCCAGCTTCCCAGGATGCGCAGCCACGCCAGCGGCAAGGCGAGCGCGGCGGCGAGCGGCAGCAGCCCGACCGCGCCGTCGAGGCTGTCGAGGAGGCCGGCGCGCCGTGCCGTCGCCGTCAGCGCCACGGCCGCCAGCACGACGACGGCCGGCGCCTGCAGGCTCCGCCGCAACAGGCCGCGCCGCAGCCCCCACTGCCCCGGCCCCGTTGTCACGGCGCCCAGCCGCAGCAGCAGGGTGGGCAGGCCGAGCGCGGCCACCACGGCGACGAGGTTCAGCCACGCCAGCGCCACCGCGAAGCGCCCGTAGGCCGCGCCGCCCAGCCAGTGCGCCGCGACCAGCATCGCGGCGAAGGTCAGCCCCGCCTGCGCGCCCTTCAGTCCGGCCGCCGCGAGCGCGCGTCCCGCCAGCGCCCGACCCGCCGCGCCGTCTGGTCGCGCCGTCGCATCTGGTGTATGCCGCGCAAGCGAGACACCGCCAGGGCGCGGGACAATTCGAGGGGGCGGCGTCCTTATTGGCATCGGCCGCCTCCGGAGCGTGACGAGGGAGCATGCTGCGCGTGGCCTATCTGACATGCATCGCCCTGGCGCCGCTGCCGTTCGGCGCGGGGCCGGGGTGGGCCTGGGCGACTCTGGCCGTGCTGCTGGCCGTGCTGCTGCTGGCCTGGGGCGCGGGCGTGCTTCTGGGACAGGTCGCCGCGCGGCAGCCGTCGCGCGCCGCGGGGCTCGGTCTGCTGGCACTCGCCCTGGCCGCGGGTTTCGCGGGAATGCAGACGCTGCCGGGGTTGCCCCTCGCGCACCCCCTTTGGGCGGAGGCCGCGACGGCGCTGGACAGGCCGGTTGCCGCCACGATCGCGCTCGACCCCGAGGCCGCGCGGGCCGCGCTGGCGAAGCTGGCGATGGTCGCCGCGGCCTTCTGGCTGGCGTTCCAGCTTGGCGGCCGACGCGACCACGGCGGCGGCACGCTGGCCGTCGTCGCGGGCGCGGCGGGCGTCTATGCCGCCTATGGCCTGATGCTTCACGCCCTCGACCAGCAAACCGTGCTCTGGATGGACAAGCCGGCCTATCGCGAGGTCGCCACGGGACCGTTCGTCAACCGCAACGTTTTCGCCGGGTACCTCGGCCTGGGGCTGGTGGCGGCGACAGCCTTGCTCGGCGGCCGGGTGCGGCGGGATGGGGCGGCGGTGCTGCTCGGCGCCGCCTGGCCCTGGTCCGCGATCTGGCTGGCCGTTGCGGGCGCCCTCGCGGCGACCCAGTCGCGCGGCGGCCTGGCGGCGACGGCGCTGGCGCTCGCGGTGATGGCGCTCGCCTGGGCGCCGCCGGGACGGCCGCTGCGGCGCCTCGCCCTGGGGCTGGGCGTGGGGGGTGCCGCGACGGTCGCGGCGACGATCGCGCTGGTCCCGCGCTGGCACGGCCTGAACGCGGCGCTGGACGAGCGGCTGGCGGTCTATCGGGCCACGCTGGAACTGATCGGGCAGCGGCCGTGGCTGGGTCACGGGTTCGGGTCCTTCGAGGCGGCCTTCCGCCTGGTGCGGCCGGAAGCGATCGAGCGCCTGTTCGCGCAGGCCCACAACGGCTATCTGGAGGCGGCGGTCGGCCTGGGCGTTCCGGCCGCGCTGGTCTTGCTGGCCGCGCTCGCGGCGCCGACCGTCGCCTGCGCTCGGGCGGCGCGGCAGGGGTCGGCCGCCGGTGTCGCCGGCCTGGGCGCGGCCGTCCTGGTCGCCGGGCACGCGCTGGTGGACTTCGCGCCGCAAGTCCCGGCGGTCGCGCTGACCGCCGCCTGCCTGCTCGGGCTGGGCGGCGGGCGGGCAGGCGCGGTGCGGAGCGACTGACCTCATGGCGCCAGGCTCCGGCGCAGGCGGTCGCGCTGGCCGTGGACATCGGCCGCGTGGGCCAGCAGGGCCGGCGCCTGCCGCCAGGCCAGGCGGAACTGCGCGGCCAGCGCCCCGGCGGTCGCGCGCGGGCGCGGGCGCCAGCCCAGGCGCAGCGTCAGTTCGGCCCGCACCGGTGCGAGATGCCGGGCGGCGGGGCCGCTCAGCAGGGCCAGCCGCAGGGCCTTGCGAATGGCCGGCCTGGGACGCGCCAGCCGCAAGCGCGTGACGGCCAGTCGTGTCCAGGCGTCCGGTCGCGCCGGGCTGCCCGCCAGGCCGCGCGTCAGCAGGCGCTCGGCGGTCTCCAGGTGCAGGCGGGCGCGCACGCCGCCTTGCCGCTCCGCCGCCGCGAGATGGCCGAGCCCCCGCGCCAGTGCCCCCCGGCTGCCAGGCGCCCAGTCGAAGGCCCGGCTCTCGGCCTCCAGGAAGCCATCCCGCGCAGGTGGCGCCGCCGCGCCGGGCAGGCGCAGGGCCTCGGCCACGGCGAGCGGCAGGGCGAGCGCCAGCAGCAGCCCGGCCACTGCCACGGCCCCGGCGCCGAGGCCGAGCCGCGCGCGCCGTGTCGCCCTAGCCGGCATCGTGATAGGCCCGCGCCGCGCGGCCGTAGGCCGCCGCCTCGCCGGCGCCCTCCTGCCTCAGCCGGCGCGGGTCGGCGCGCGCCAGCACGACCCCGGCGACCTCCGCATCGGCCTCGCGCAGCGCCTTGGCCGCAAGCTGCACCGACGCCCGCGGCGTCTTGCGCCAGCGCAGCACCAGTACCGTGCGATCGGCCAGCCGGCCTAGCGCCGCCGCGTCGGCGACCGGCAGGGCCGGCGGGGTGTCCAGCACCACGAGGTCATAGCTCTGCGCGAAGGCGTCGAGCAGCGCCGCCAGCCGCTCGCCCGCCAGCAGCTCGGCGGCCAGCGGCGTTGCCCGGCCGGCGGGGAGAATGTGCAAGTCGCTGCGCGGGTCCAGCCGGATCGCGCGCGCCAGTGGCAGGTCGCGGCTCAGGATATCGGCCAGGCCGGGCGCCGGCCGCAGGCGCAGCGCCTCCGCCAGGGACGGCTGCCGCAGGTCGGCCTCGACCAGCAGCACCCGCCGGCCGGCGCGCGCCTGGGTGCGCGCCAGCGCCAGGGCCAGCATGGTCTTGCCCTCCATCGCCAGCGTCGAGGTGACCATCACCGTGCGCGGCGCCGGCCGGCCGTCGTTGCGCAGCAGCCGCGCGTGCAGGCCGCGCACCGCCTCCGCATAGGCCGAGGCGGGGCGCCGCAGCACCAGGTCGGCCGGCGCGCGGCCCCGGCGTCGCGGGTCGCCAGCGGTGGGCAGCAGGGCCAGCGCCGGCAGCCCGGTGACCGCCTCGGCCTCGGCCAGCGTGGCGACGCCCTGGTCGAACTGCTCCTGCAGCAGCGCCGCGCCGATGCCGCAGGGCAGCGCCGCCATCAAGGCCAGCGCCAGGATCAGCGGCACGTTGGGCGAAGCCGGGCTGGCGGGCGGCGTGGCGTGTGAGAGGATGCGCGCCCGCGGCCGCTCCAGGCCCTGGCTGGCCGAGGTTTGCTTCAGCCGGCCGAGGAAGCCGCTGAACAGCTCGCGCTCCGCCGCCGCCTCGCGTTCGAGCTGGCGCAGCTTGACCTCGGCGCGCTGCAATTCGGCGGCCTTGCGCTCGCGCGCGTCCAGGGCGGCTTGCAGTGCCGCCGTGCGACGCGCGGCAACCGCCGCCTCGTTGCGCAGGTTCTGGACGATCTTGCGCACTTCCTGGGCGATTTTGTCCCGCAGCTCGCGAAGCTGGGCGGCGATGTTGATCATCTTGGGATGTCGCGGGCCGTACTCGGTCGCCAGTTCCGCCTGTCGCCGGCGCAGGTCGGACTCCTGTCCGCGCAGTGTGCGGATCAGCTCGGATTCCAGAACCTCCGCCGCCGAGTCGGCGCCGCCCGCCTCCAGCAGCCGCTCCGCCTGGGCCAGGCGGGCGTCGGCCTCGGCCTGGCGGGCGCGCGCCTCGACCAGGCGGGTGTTCAGCGCGGCGATCTGCTGTCCGTTCACGCCGGCGCCGGGCCCGGCGATCAGGCCCGAGTCCTGGCGATAGGCCTCGACCTTCGCCTCCGCCGCGGCCACGCGCTGGCGCAGCTCTTCCACCTTGGCGTCCAGCGCGCGGGTGGCGTCGTCCACGGCCCGGCGTCGGGCCGCCAGGCGGTCGGCCAGATAGGCCTCGGC
>CAZLNO010000093.1:0-10746 GCA_964561005.1 uncultured Rhodovibrionaceae bacterium
ATCGCGCGAACCTTGGGCGCGCCGGAGACCGTACCCGCCGGAAAGCCCGCCATCAGCGCGTCCATGGCGTCGAAGCGCGGGTCGATGCGGCCCTCGACGTTGGAGACGATGTGCATGACGTGGCTGTAGTTCTCGATGACCATCTGCTCGGTCACCGTAACCGTGCCGATTTCGGCGACGCGTCCCACGTCGTTGCGGCCCAGGTCGAGCAGCATGAGGTGCTCGGCCAGTTCCTTGGGGTCGGACAGCAGATCCTCGGCCAGCGCCTTGTCCTCCGCCGGGGTGGCGCCGCGCTTGCGGGTGCCGGCGATGGGCCGCACGGTGACCGTGGTGTCACGCAGTCGGACCAGGATCTCCGGGCTGGAGCCGGTGATGGCGAAGTCCTCGAACTGGCCGAAGAACAGGAAGGGCGAGGGGTTCAGCCGGCGCAGCGCGCGGTAGAGCGCAAAGGGCGGCAGGCGGAAGGGGAGGCTGAAGCGCTGCGACAGCACCACCTGGAAGATGTCGCCGGCGTAGATGTACTCCTTGCCGCGCTCGACCATCTGGTGGAAGGCCGCGCGGGACATGTTGGATTCCGGTTCCGCCGCGGTCTCTTCCGGCGCCACCTGCTCGCGGCGATAGGGCAGCGAGCGCTCGAAGTCCCGCACGGTGTCGGCCAGGCGCTCGCCGGCCAGCGCCCAGGCCCGCTCGGCGCTTAGCCCCTCGGCCGGGAACACCGGGGTGAAGACGGTGACCTGGTCCTCCAGGCGGTCGAACACGGCGGTGATCGTCGGGCGCACGAAGATCGCGTCGGGCACCCCCAGCACGTCCGGGTTGCCGTCCGGAATGCGCTCGACCAGACGCACCGTGTCATAGCCCATGTAGCCGATCAGCGAACTGGCCATGGGCGGCGTGCCGGGAGGCAACTCGATGCGCGACTCCGCGCGCAGCGCCCGCAGGGTATCCAGGGGATGGCCGCTCAGTGGCTCGAACCGATCGCCGCCGCTCAAAGCCTGGCGATTGATCTCCGCCCGGTCGCGACGGCAGCGCCAGATCACGTCGGGCTTCATGGCGATGAAGGAATAGCGGCCGATCCGCGCGCCGCCCTCCACGGATTCGAACAGGAAGGCGTTGGGCTGATTGTCGGCCAGCTTCAGGAACGCCGAGACCGGAGTCTCCAGGTCGGCCACCAGGGAGGTGGAGACCACCTGGGCCTGGCCGGCGCGATAGCGCGCCGCGAAGGTGTCGAAGTCGACGGAGAGGATCATCGCCTGTCGTGCGGCCCGGCCGCTACTGGAACTGGTTGAGGACTTCGTTCATCCGCGTCTGGTTCACGCGGACGTCGTGCCGCGCCCGCAGCGCGTCGACGAACTGCGCCAGGACGTCGCTGCGCACCGCCCCGCGAAGCTGCGTCTTCAACTGGTTGAACTGCGTTTCCCGCTCCGCGGGATCGGCAACCTTGATCTCGGCGAGCTGTGCGACGGCGACCCCGCTCTCTGTCGTCGCCGTCACGACACCGTCCGGTTCGACATCGAAAAGGGCGCCGGCGATCGCCTGGCCGGCGGGGCTGGCCTGTCGGTTCTGCTCGCGGCCGAGCGGCTCGGTCCTTTCGACGAAGAGGTTGTGCGCGTCGGCCACCTCTTCGAGTGGCATGCCGTCCTCGACGGCCTTGCGGATCTCCTGCGCAAGCTCGCGCGCCCGCTCTCGCCGTGCGTCGGCCAGATACTGCCGGCGCACCTCCTCGCGCACCGCCTCGAAGGGGCGGCGCTGCGGCGGGGTCACGCTGTCCACGCGCAGCACGTAGTAGCCGCCGGCTCCGGTCTCCTCCAGAAGGCTCTGCTGGCCTTCCGGCGTCTCGAAGGCGACCGAGAGAAAGTCGTCGTCCTCCGGCAGGTTCTCGACCGGCTCGCCCTCCGGCCCGCGGCCTTGGCGGTCCACGGCGGGGATGTGGCGGGTCTTCAGTCCGAGCGCGTTGGCGGCCTCTTCCACGCTCGCGCCCGCGGCCAGCTCGTCGTCCAGGGCGTTGGCCAGCGAAACCAGGCTGTCGACGGCGCGTTCCTTGGCCAGCTCCTTGCGCAGCTCGTCCTTGACGGCCTCGAACGGCGTGGTCTCGGGCGGCACCACCTCGCTCACCGTCAGGACGTGCCAGCCCAGTGTCGTCTCCACGGGCTCGCTGATCGCGCCCTTCTCCAGCGCGAAGGCCGCGTCGCTCAGGGCCGGCAGCAAGTCCTTCCGCCTGTTCAGGCCCAGGTCCACGGCATCGTGGCCGGTCAGCTCCTGCGCGACATCCTGCAGCGATTCGCCCGCCCGGAGCTTTTCCACGGCGGTGCGCGCCGTCGCCTCGTCGTCCAGCAGGATCTGCCGGACATGGCGGCGCTCCGGCTTGTGGTACTCGTCGCGGCGCTTCTCGTAGGCGCTGCGCAGCCCCTCCTCCGGGATCCGCACCTCGTCCACCATCTGGTCCGGGGTCAGGCGGATCACCGTCAGTTCCCGGTAGGCCGGCGCCATGAAGGCGTCGCCGTTCTCCTCGTAGTAGCCGCGCAGATCCTCGCCCGTCGGGTCGGCGACCTCGAAGCGCTCGTCCTCAATCAGGACGTAGTCCGCGGCACGCTTTTCCGTCCGGTGGCGGAACATCATCTTGGTCAGCACCTCGGGCACGACCACGCCGCCCGTGGCGGCATCCACCAGATAGCGGCGGGTGATGTCGGTGCGAACCAGGTTGACATAGTCCTGCTCGGTCATCCCGCTCATCCGCAGGGTTTGCTGGAAGCGCGCGCGGTCGAACTGCCCCTGGCTGTCGCGGAAGGCCTTCTGCTTGCTGATCTCCTGGATGATCTGCTCGTCGCTCACCACGACGCCCATGGACCGCGCCTGCGCCTCGAACAGTTCCTGGGTGACGATCTGCTGGAGTATCTGGTCGACCAGTCCGATCTGCCGGGCGGTGGCGATGTCCAGATTGCCGCCGAAGCGCTGCCGCGCCTGGTCGAAGCGCTGCTGGAACGCGCGTGCGAAAGTGTTGGAGTCCATCGCGCGGTCGCCCACCTCGATGACGGTCTGCCCGCCCGCGCCGCCGCGGAAGATGTCGCCGATGCCCCAAAGCGCGAAGCTCGCGATGAGGAGCGAGAAGAGAACGACCGTGCCCCACTTGGTGACGGTCCGGCGGAGGGGAGTGGCCATGGCGTTGCTGGGCTCTTTCGCTGATCGCAGATTCGGGTCGACCGGGATCCGGTCCGGGGACCGGCACGATGTAGCCGCCGGGCGGCGGGCTGGCGCATATTAGAAATGACGGGCCCCGCGGGCAACACGTGCGCGCACATTCCCGCCCCTGGCGAGCGGTCGCCGCTCGTGCTAGGAAACTCCGGCCACCTGCCACGGGACCGGGGAGAGCGGAGGGTGTCGCGCAAGCTGATCGCCGGAAACTGGAAGATGAACGGGCTGCGGGCCGAGGCGGTGAAGCTCGCGGGCGCGGTCGCTGCCGGGGCGAGCCCGGAGTCGGCTGCGTGCGACTGGCTCGTCTGCCCGCCCTTCACCTTGATCGCCCCGGTCGCCGAGGCGCTGCGCGACAGCGGCGTGGCGCTGGGCGGGCAGGACTGCCACACGCAACCAAAGGGGGCGCATACCGGCGACATCGCCGCGCCGATGCTCGCGGATCTCGGCTGCGCCTACGTCATCGTCGGCCACTCCGAGCGCCGGCACGACCACGGCGAGGACAGCACCCTGGTGCGTGCCAAGGCGGAGGCGGCATTGGATGCTGGCTTGACGCCGATCATCTGTATCGGGGAAACCGAGGACGAGCGAATGGCCGGCAAGGCGCTCGGAGTCCTGGAGGACCAGCTCGCGGGATCCTTGCCGGATGCCGCGTCGGCGGGCGATTTCGTGGTGGCCTACGAGCCGGTCTGGGCGATCGGCAGCGGCAGGACCGCCACACCGGACGACGTCGCGGCGGCCCACGACCACATCCGCGGGCTGCTGCGCCAGCGCGAACCGGCGACAGGGGAGGCGGTGCGCATCCTCTACGGCGGCTCGGTGAAGCCGGCGAATGCCGGCGACCTGCTGGCGGTGCCCAACGTCGACGGGGCGCTGGTCGGCGGCGCCAGCCTGGATGCCGAGGCCTTCCTGGCCATCGGGCGGGCCTGCCCAAGCTAGGATCGCTCCGCGCGATCCGCGGTCGCGACGGACCCCTGGAAAATCGCCGCCCGAGGCATTACAAACCGGGCGGAACACGACACACGCCGCGGGGCGATGCCGGGAAGGCGCCGGCGCCCCGCGCATCAGCTTTGGAAACAGCGGGCATCATGACCACGGTCCTTCTCGTCATCCACCTGTTGATCGCGATCGCCCTGGTGATCACCGTCCTTCTGCAGCCGAGCGAGGGCGGCGGCCTGGGAATCGGCGGCGGCGGCGGCGGCGGCGGTGGCGGCCTCGGCGGCTTTCTCTCCGGGCGCGGCACCGCCAACCTGCTGACCCGCACGACGGCCGTCCTCGCCGCCACGTTCATGGCGACTTCGATCGCGTTGACCATCTTCGCCGGGGGCGGCGCCGAGCGCTCGATCCTGGACGAGATCCCCGAGCAGACGGCGCCCGCGGCGCCTGGCACCGAGGCGCCGGCCGCCGACACCGGTCCCGCCGCCAACGGCGGCGCGGAGGAGGGTGGCCAGCAGCCGGAAGTGCCGGTTCAGTAGAGCCGACCGCACGACCCGCGCGCCGCCGCCGGCACCTTCTCGCGGCCGGCGCCGGAGGGCCGTGCGCCGCGCCGGACTCGACGCTTGCCCGCATGATGGCTTGTCCGCATAGTTGCGCTCCATGACCCGATTCATCTTCATCACCGGAGGCGTGGTGTCCTCGCTCGGCAAGGGGCTCGGCGCCGCGGCGCTGGGCGCCTTGCTGCAGGCGCGCGGCTACAAGGTGCGCCTGCGCAAGCTGGACCCCTATCTGAACGTCGATCCGGGCACGATGAGCCCCTATCAGCACGGCGAGGTCTATGTCACCGACGACGGGGCGGAGACCGATCTGGACCTGGGCCACTACGAGCGCTTCACCGGCGTGCCGTCACGCGCCAGCGACAACGTCACCACCGGCCAGATCTACTGGAAGGTGCTGGCGCGCGAGCGCCGCGGCGACTACCTCGGCGCCACCGTGCAGGTGATTCCGCACGTCACCGACGCCATCAAGGAGTTCATTCGCGCCGACCTGAACGACGAGGACTTCGTCATCTGCGAGATCGGCGGCACGGTGGGCGACATCGAAGGGTTGCCCTTCCTGGAGGCGATCCGCCAACTCGGCAACGAGCTGGGGCGCGAGCGCAGCCTGTTCATCCATCTGACGCTGGTGCCCTACATCGCCTCCGCCGGGGAGCTGAAGACCAAGCCGACGCAGCACTCCGTGAAGGAACTGCTGGGCGTAGGCATCCAGCCGGACATGGTGGTGTGCCGCGCCGAGCGGCCGATCGGCCGCGACTCGCGCCGGAAGATCGCGCTGTTCTGCAACATCCGCGAGCAGGCGGTCATCCAGGCCCTGGACGTCGACAGCATCTACTCGGTGCCGCGCAGCTATCACGAGGAAGGGCTGGACGACGAGGTCTGCCGCCACTTCGACCTCGACGAGGCGCCGCCGCCGAACCTGAAGACCTGGGACCGGGTCACGCAGCGCGTGCGCCATCCCGACGGCGAGGTCACCATCGGCGTCGTCGGCAAGTACACCAGCCTGCTGGACAGCTACAAGTCGCTGGCCGAGGCGCTGACCCACGGCGGCATCGCGAACAACGTGCGCGTCCACGTCAAGTGGCTGGACGCCGAGATCTTCGAGCGCGACGACGCCGCGCAGTATCTGGAGGACGTGCACGGCATCCTGGTGCCGGGCGGCTTCGGCGAGCGCGGCGCGGAGGGCAAGATCGCCGCCGCTCGCTTCGCGCGGCTGCGCCGGGTGCCTTACCTCGGCATCTGTTTCGGCATGCAGATGGCCGTGATCGAGGCGGCGCGGAACCTGGCCGGCCTGCTCGGCGCCGGCTCCACGGAGTTCGGCCCCTGCGAGGACCCGGTCGTGGGCCTGTTGACGGAATGGCTGCGCGGCGATCAGGTGGAGCGGCGCGACAGCGCCTCGGAGAAGGGCGGGACGATGCGCCTCGGTGCCTATCCGGCGCTGCTGCTGCCGCGCAGCCGGGTGGCGGAGGTCTACGGCGCCCCGGAGATCAGCGAGCGCCACCGCCACCGCTACGAGGTGAACGTCAACTACCGCAAGGTGCTGGAGGAGGCGGGGCTGACATTCTCCGGCATGTCGCCCGACGGCGAACTGCCCGAGATCATCGAATACTCGGACCATCCCTGGTTCATCGGCGTGCAGTTCCATCCCGAGCTGAAGTCGAAGCCCTTCGACCCGCATCCGCTGTTCACCTCCTTCATCGAAGCGGCGGTGGAACAGTCGCGCCTGATGTAGGGCGCCGGGAGGCGATGGATGGCCGAAACCCGCCATGTCCGGATCGGCTCCCTGAGCGTGGGCAACGACCTGCCGCTGACCCTGATCGCGGGCCCCTGCGCTTTGGAGAGCCGCCAGCATGCCTTGGAGACCAGCCAAGCGCTGATGGAGCTCGCCGGCGATCTGGGCATCGGCCTGATCTACAAGAGCTCCTTCGACAAGGCGAACCGCACCAGCCTCGCCGGCGCGCGGGGCATCGGCATGGATTCCGGGCTCGATATCCTGGTGGAGGTGCGGGAGACGCGCGGCTGCCCGGTCCTGACCGACGTGCACGAGCCGGCGCAGTGCCCGCCCGCCGCGGAGGCGGTCGACGTGCTGCAGATACCGGCCTTTCTCTGCCGCCAGACGGACCTTCTGCTGGCCGCCGGGGCCACGGGGCGTCCGATCAACGTGAAGAAGGGGCAATTCCTGGCACCCTGGGACATGAAGCACGTCGCCGCCAAGGTCGAGTCCACGGGGAACCGCGACGTGCTGCTGTGCGAGCGCGGCGTGTCTTTCGGCTACAACACCCTGGTCTCCGACATGCGCGGCCTGCCCATCATGGCGCGGGAGACCGGCTGTCCGGTGGTCTTCGACGCCACGCATTCGGTGCAGCAGCCGGGCGGGCAGGGAACCACCTCCGGCGGGCAGCGCGAGTTCGTGCCGGTGCTGGCGCGCGCGGCCGTCGCCGTGGGGGTGGCGGCACTGTTTATCGAGACGCATCCGGACCCCGACAGGGCGCCTTCGGACGGACCGAACATGGTGCCGCTGGCGAGGCTGCGCTCGCTCTTGGAAACCTTGCGCGCCTTCGACGGGATCGCCAAGGCGCGGCCGCTGTGAGACCTGCGCCATCGGCGCAAGCTGTTTTATCGAGGGGGAACTCATGACTGCCATCGTCGAGATCCGCGGCCGGGAAATCCTGGACTCCCGCGGCAATCCCACGGTCGAGGTCGACGTTTTGCTGGAGAGCGGCGCCTTTGGACGCGCCGCCGTGCCCTCCGGCGCCTCCACCGGCCAGCACGAGGCCGTGGAGCGGCGCGACGGCGACAAGGCCCGTTACCTCGGCAAGGGCGTGCTGGGCGCCGTGCAGTCGGTCAACCACGAGATTCACGATGCGCTGGCCGGCTTCGAGGCCGAGGATCAGGTCAAGATCGACCGCACGCTGATCACGCTGGACGGCACGCCCAACAAGGCCCGCCTCGGCGCCAACGCCATCCTGGGCGTCAGCCTGGCCGTGGCCAAGGCGGCGGCGGAGGAAGCCGGGCTGCCGCTGTATCGCTATGTCGGCGGCACCGCGGCGCGCACCCTGCCGGTGCCCTTGATGAACATCGTCAACGGCGGCGCGCACGCGGACAATCGCCTGGACTTCCAGGAGTTCATGATCATGCCTGTCGGCGCGGCAAGCTTCCGCGAGGGGTTGCGCTGCGGCGCCGAGGTCTTCCACGCGCTGAAGGGTAAGCTGAAGGCGGCCGGGCACAACACGAACGTGGGCGACGAGGGCGGCTTCGCGCCGGCGCTGGACTCGGCGGAGGAGGCGCTGACCTTCATCGCGCAGGCGGTCGAGGCGGCCGGCTACCGGCCGGGCGAGGACGTGGTGCTGGCGCTGGACTGCGCGGCCAGCGAGTTCCATGCCGACGGCACCTACGACCTGAAGGGCGAGGGGAGGCGCCTGGACGCCGCGGGGCTGGCCGGGGTACTGAAGGATCTCTGCGATCGCCATCCCGTCGCCTCGATCGAGGACGGCATGGGCGAGGACGACTGGGACGGCTGGAAGACCCTGACCGAGACCTTGGGCGACCGCGTTCAGCTCGTGGGCGACGACCTCTTCGTCACCAATACGCGGCGGCTGCGCCAGGGCCTGGAAAAGGGGATCGGCAACTCGATCCTGATCAAGGTGAACCAGATCGGCACACTCACCGAGACGCTGGAAGCCGTGGAGATGGCCCAGAAGGCAGGCTACACGGCCGTGATGTCGCACCGTTCCGGCGAGACCGAGGACGCCACGATCGCCGACCTGGCGGTCGCCACGAACTGCGGGCAGATCAAGACGGGCTCGCTCTCGCGCTCCGACCGTCTGGCGAAGTACAACCGCCTTCTGCGCATCGAGGAGCAGCTCGACCTCGCCGCCGTCTATGCCGGCGCGGACGTCTTGCGCTGCCGTTCCTGATCCCGGGCCGTTTCCGTCAGGGGGCGGGTGGAGTACGGGTTCCCCGCGTTTCTCTTGCGTCCCGTTCGGCGCGCGGGCATTTGTCGTTGACGGCGCGAGTCGGCCGTGATTCGCTTTGTGCATGGCGTTGATTCACGAACTTCGTCATCGGGCCGGACAGATCGTGCCGCAGGTGGCGGCGGCCTGCCTTGTGGCCTATTTCGGCTTTCATGCGATCCTGGGCGACCGGGGTCTGTTCGCCTACCTGCGCCTGCAGGAGTCCCTGGCCCAGGCGACGGCCCTGCATGCCGAGCTGCAGGCCCAGCACGCGGCGCTGGCGCACCGGGTCAAGCTGCTGCGGCCGGACAGCCTGGACCCCGATCTGCTCTCGGAGCGCGCACGGGCGGTGCTGAATTTCGTGCGAGCGGACGACGTCGTGGTGTTGCGCGAACCGCGCGAGCATCTGGAGAGCGCTCGGGACGAGGCGCAGAGGGCCCGTTAATGTCGTCGGTTCGTTGGTGGAAGTGCGATGAACCGAACTCGCGTTAATCCGACTTTTTCGTTACATATCAATGCGTTATAAGACGGAACGGCCTTGCCGTCGCCGCTTGCAATCGGGCGCGTTTAACCGTAGGCTGCTGGCAACGAACGGCGTGCCACGTGACACTTAACGACGCGCTGCGACGGCGCCGACAGGGGGCGTGATGGCCACGAAGAGAACGAGTTCGAGCGCGGCTTCGACCAAAACCACCACCCGCAAATCCACGACGAAATCAAAGAAGTCGAAGCTCGACAGTGACCCGACCCTGGGTCTGTCGAAGGATCGCCTTCTCGAATTGTATCGGGAGATGCTGCTGATCCGCCGTTTCGAGGAAAAGGCGGGGCAGCTCTACGGCATGGGCCTGATCGGCGGCTTCTGCCATCTCTACATCGGGCAGGAGGCGGTGGTCGTCGGCATGAAGGCGGTCACGCGGCCCGACGATCCGGTGGTCGCTTCCTATCGCTGCCACGGCCACATGCTGGCCAGCGGCATGGAGGCGCAAGGCGTCATGGCCGAACTGACCGGCCGGCGCGGCGGCTATTCCAAGGGCAAGGGCGGCTCGATGCACATGTTCAGCGTCGAGAAGGCCTTCTACGGCGGCCACGGCATCGTCGGCGCGCAGGTGCCCATCGGCACCGGCATCGCCTTCGCCATCAAGTACAACGGCGAGGACAAGGTCTGCGCCACCTATCTCGGCGACGGCGCGGTGCACCAGGGTCAGGTGTACGAGTCCTTCAACATGGCCTCGCTCTGGGACCTGCCCGTGCTCTACGTGATCGAGAACAACAAGTACGGCATGGGCACGAGTGTCGAGCGTGCCTCGGCCACCACCGAGCTGTACCAGCGCGGCGCGCCCTACAACATTCCCGGCGAGCAGGTCGACGGCATGCACGTGCTCGCGGTGATGGAGGCCGCAGAACGGGCGGTGGAGCACGTGCGCGCCGGCAAGGGTCCCTACATCCTGGAGATGATGACCTATCGCTACCGCGGGCATTCCATGTCCGATCCGGCGAAATACCGCACCAAGGAAGAGGTGCAGAAGATGCGCACGGAGAAGGACCCGCTGCTGCGGCTGCGCGAGGTGATGGAAACCCATGCCGGCGTCGGCGAGAACGAGCTCAAGCAGATCGACCGGGAGATCAAGGACCACATCTCCGAGGCCGCGGAGTTCGCGCAGAACAGCCCGGAGCCCGATCCCGGCGAACTCTACACCGACGTGACGCTTCCCGCGTGACCGGCGCGTCGGCGCCTTGATCGCGGCGCCGGAAAGCCAAAACGACGGCGACAAGCCGTGTCCGTTCTGCCGAAGGGGTAGGTGAATGCCCATTGAAGTCCTGATGCCGGCCCTCTCGCCGACGATGACCGAGGGCAATCTGGCGAAGTGGCACAAGCAGCCCGGCGACGAGGTCTCCGCCGGCGACGTCATCGCGGAGATCGAGACCGACAAGGCCACCATGGAGGTCGAGGCGGTCGACGAGGGCACCCTGGGCCGCATCCTGGTGCCCGAGGGCACGGAGAACGTGGCGGTGAACACGCCGATCGCGCTGCTTCTGGCGGAAGGGGAGAACGATAAGGACCTCGACGCCGCCGAGCGTGCGGCCCGGCAGAAGGAAGACGGCGGCGCCGGGGA
>CAZLNO010000093.1:10846-12678 GCA_964561005.1 uncultured Rhodovibrionaceae bacterium
CGCCGGGGAGGCCACCGAGGCCGACCCCGCGCCCATGGCGCCCGCCGCCTCGGCCTCGGCCGCTGCCACCGGCGCGGCCGAACCGCCGGCCGGCGCGCAGGTCGACAAGGCGGTGCGCGATGCCTCGGGCGAGGTCAAGGTGCCGGCCACGGCGGCGGAAGAGCCGCGCACCTCCTTCGCCGAGCCGGCGGAGGAGCCGGAGTGGACGGGTGCGACGAAGAACGAACCGCTGCGCACCTCGCTGCGCGACGCCATGGCGGAGGAGATGCGGCGCGACGACCGCGTCTACATCATGGGCGAGGAGGTCGCCAACTACGAGGGCGCCTACAAGGTCACCGTGGGCATGGTGAAGGAGTTCGGCGACCGCCGTGTCGTCGACACGCCGATCACCGAGCACGGCTTCGCCGGCGTGGGCATCGGCGCCGCCTTCTACGGCCTGCGACCGGTCGTGGAGTTCATGACCTGGAACTTCGCCATGCAGGCGATCGACCAGATCATCAACTCCGCCGGCAAGAAGCTGTACATGTCGGGCGGGCAGATCAACTGCCCCATCGTCTTCCGCGGCCCGAACGGCCCGGCCTCGCGCGTCGCCGCGCAGCACAGCCAGGAGTACGCGAGCTGGTACGGCCACGTCCCCGGCCTCAAGGTCGTCTCGCCCTACCACGGTGCCGACTTCAAGGGTCTGCTGAAGACCGCCATCCACGACCCGAACCCGGTGATCTTCCTGGAGAACGAGCTGCTCTACGGGCAGAGCTTCGACGTGCCCGACACCGAGGACTGGTACGTTCCCATCGGCAAGGCCAAGGTGCGCCGGCCCGGCACCGACGTGACGCTGGTGGCCCACTCCATCATGGTCCAGCGCGCCCTGGAGGCGGCCGAGCGGCTGTCGCAGGAGGAGGGGATCGAGGCCGAGGTGATCGACCTGCGCAGCATCCGGCCGTTCGACGTGGATACCGTGGTGGCCTCGGTGAAGAAGACGAACCGCTGCGTGTCCTGCGAGGAGGGCTGGCCCTTCGCCGGCATCGGGTCGGAGATCGCCGCGCTGTGCATGGAGTACGCCTTCGACTATCTGGATGCGCCGATCCTGCGGGTCTGCGCCAAGGACGTGCCGCAGCCCTATGCGGCAAATCTGGAGCAACTGGCCGTGCCGCAGGCCGACGACATCGTCGCGGCGGCCCGGCAGGTTTGCTACCGCGCCTGACCAGGGTCGCGCAGGGGGAGCCGAAAAATGACCGTGAACGTGCTGATGCCGGCCCTCTCGCCGACGATGACCGAGGGCAACCTGGCCAAGTGGCATGTCAAGGAAGGCGATGAGGTCAACGCTGGCGACGTGATCGCCGAGATCGAGACCGACAAGGCGACGATGGAGGTCGAGGCGGTGGACGAGGGCCGCGTCGGCCGCATCCTGGTCACCGAGGGCACCGAGAACGTCCCCGTGAACGAGCCGATCGCCATCCTGCTGGAGGAAGGCGAGGACGAGAGCGCGCTGGAGGGCGCGGCCGCCTCGGCGGGCAGCGGCGACGGCAAGGCCGCCGCGCCGCCCGAGGCCGAGCCGGCCAAGGCGGCGCCCGCCGAGCAGGCCCCGGCCAAGGCGCCCGCCGCTTCCGGTGGCTGCGGCGCGCCGGGCACGCAGCAGGCGCTGGAGAAGGCGCCGCCGGCGCCGCCCGCGCCCAAGGACGCGCAGGGCCGGCGCATCTTCGCTTCGCCCCTGGCGCGGCGCATGGCCAAGCAGGCGGGCATCGAGCTGACGCAGCTCAAGGGCAGCGGGCCGCACGGCCGCATCGTCCGCGCCGACGTGGAGCAGGCCATCGAGCGTGGCGTGGCCGCGCCCG
>CAZLNO010000093.1:12778-16530 GCA_964561005.1 uncultured Rhodovibrionaceae bacterium
GAAGCCGGCTGCCGCCCCGGCGGCAGCCCCCGCGGCTCCGGCCGGACCCTCGGCGAAGGAGCAGGCCGAGATGTTCGGCCTGGAGTACGAGGAGGTTTCGCTCTCCTCGATGCGCAAGACGATCGCCCAGCGGCTCAGCGAGTCGAAGCAGACGGTCCCGCACTTCTACCTCACCACCGACATAGAGGTCGACGCGCTGCTGAAGGTGCGCAAGGAGCTGAACGACCGGGCGGAGCAGGGCGGCGGCGACTACAAGCTGTCGGTCAACGACTTCATCATCCGCGGCTGCGCCCTGGCGCTGATGCAGGTACCGGCGGCGAACTGCTCGTTCAACGGCGGCAGCGCGCTGATGTACAAGCACGCCGACATCTCGGTCGCCGTGGCGACGCCGACGGGCCTCATCACCCCGATCGTCAAGCGCGCGGAGAGCAAGGGCCTCGCGCAGATCAGCCGGGAGATGAAGGATCTGGCCAAGCGGGCGCGCGACGGCAAGCTGAAGCCCGAGGAATACCAGGGCGGCACCTTCTCCCTGTCCAACCTCGGCATGTTCGGGATCAAGCACTTCGAGGCCATCATCAACCCGCCGCAGGCCTGCATCCTGGCCGTGGGCAAGAGCGAACAGCGACCCGTCGTCAAGGATGGCGCCCTGGCGGTGGCGACGGTGATGACGGCCACGCTCTCGGTCGACCACCGCGTCGTGGACGGCGCCATCGGCGCGGACTACCTGGCGGCCTTGAAGAAGCTGCTGGAAGATCCGCTGACCATGCTGCTCTAGGGAACCGGAGACCGTCATGGCCGAAAAGTCCTATGATCTGGTCGTCGTCGGCGGCGGCCCCGGCGGCTATGTCGCGGCGATCCGCGGCGCGCAGCTCGGCTTGAAGACCGCCGTCGTGGAGCGCGAGCACCTGGGGGGAGTCTGCCTGAACTGGGGCTGCATCCCGACCAAGGCGCTGCTGCGCATCTCGGAGATCCACCACATCCTGCACAACCTGGACCAGTTCGGCCTCTCGGCGAAGGACGTGCGCTTCGACGTCGGCAAGGTCGTGCAGTACAGCCGCAAGACCGCCAAGACGCTGTCCCAGGGCGTGCAGCACCTTCTGAAAAAGAACAAGGTCGAGGTCATCGACGGCCACGGCAGGCTGGCCGGCCAGGGCAAGGTCGCGGTGGAGAAGGACGGCAAGCCGGTGGCCGATCTCAAGGCCCAGCACATCATCCTCGCCACCGGCGCGCGCGCCCGCACGCTGCCCAACATCGAGCCCGACGGCGAGATCGTCTGGACCTACAAGGAAGCCATGGTGCCCAAGGCCATGCCGAAGAAGCTGCTGGTCATCGGCTCCGGCGCCATCGGCATGGAGTTCGCGTCCTTCTACCACGACATGGGCGTGGACGTGACCGTGGTGGAGGTGCTGGACCGCATCCTGCCGGCCGAGGATCCCGAGATCTCGGACTTCGCCAGGAAGAGCTTCGAGAAGAAGGGGATGAAGATCTTCACCGGCGCCAAGGTCACCGAGGTCAAGAACGGCAAGTCGAACGCCACCGCCAGGATCGAGACGGCCAAGGGCAAGACCGAGGAGCTGACGGTCGACAACGTCGTGCTTGCGGTGGGGATCGTCGGCAACGTCGAGAACATCGGCCTCGACGGCACCAACGTGAAGGTCGAGAAGACCCATGTCGTGGTCGACGAGTGGCTGCGCACCGGGGAGCCGAACGTCTACGCCATCGGCGACCTCGTCGGCCCGCCCTGGCTGGCGCACAAGGCCAGCCACGAGGGCGTCATCTGCGTGGAGAAGATCGCCGGCGTGAACGACGTCCATCCGCTCGACGCCAACCGGGTGCCCGGCTGCACCTATTGCCGCCCGCAGGTGGCCAGTGTCGGCCTGACCGAGCCCGAGGCCAAGGACAAGGGTTACAAGCTGCGGGTCGGGCGCTTTCCCTATCGCGGCAACGGCAAGGCCCTGGCGCTCGGCGAGCCGGAAGGGATGGTCAAGACCATCTTCGACGACAAGACCGGCGAGCTGTTGGGCGCCCACATGGTCGGGGCGGAGGTGACCGAACTCATCCAGGGCTATGCCATCGCCCAGACCCTGGAGACCACCGAGACCGAGCTGATGCACACGGTCTTTCCGCACCCGACGCTGAGCGAGATGATGCACGAGTCCGTGCTTGACGCCCACGGCCGCGCCATCCACTTCTGAACCGTAGGAAGGCGAAGGCGTTCATGACGGTCGAAACCAAGGCAAAGCGGCCCCGGCACCCCGAGAAGGCGCACAAGCCGGACAACCCGATCCAGCGCAAGCCCGCCTGGATCCGGGTCAAGGCGCCGGTGTCGCGCGGCTATCAGCAGACCCGCGCGGTGGTGCGCGAACACGGCCTGCACACCGTCTGCGAGGAGGCCGGCTGCCCCAACATCGGCGAGTGCTGGGAGAAGAAGCACGCGACGATGATGATCATGGGCGACACCTGCACCCGCGCGTGCAGCTTCTGCAATGTCGCCACCGGCAAGCCGGACGCCCTCGACATCTTCGAGCCCAAGCGCGTGGCCGACGCGGTCGCCCGGCTGGGCCTGCAGCACGTGGTCATCACCTCGGTCGACCGCGACGACCTGCCCGACGGCGGGGCCGAGCACTTCGCCCAGACCATCCGCGCCATCCGCCACGCCGCGCCGGGGACCACCATCGAGGTGCTGACCCCGGACTTCCTGCGCAAGGACAGGGCGCTGGAGGTCGTGGTGGCCGCGAAGCCCGACGTGTTCAATCACAACCTTGAAACCGTGCCTCGGCTCTACCCGTCGGTGCGCCCCGGCGCGCGCTACTACGCCTCGCTGCGCCTGCTGGACCGGGTGAAGGACATGGACCCGACGATGTTCACCAAGTCCGGCATGATGGCCGGCCTGGGCGAGTCGCGGGAGGAGGTGCTGCAGGTGATGGACGACCTGCGCGCGGCGCGGGTGGATTTTCTGACCATCGGCCAGTACCTCCAGCCCACGGTGAAGCACCATCCCATCGACCGCTTCGTCACGCCGGAGGAGTTCGACAGCTACGCCCAGCGCGCCTATCACAAGGGCTTCCTCATGGTCTCGGCCTCGCCGCTGACGCGCTCGTCCTACCACGCGGGCGAGGACTTCCAGCGTCTGCGCGCCGCCCGGGAGGCCCAGCAAGCGACGGCGGCCGGCTAGCGCCGCGAGAGCGGAGTCCCATGCCCACACACGCCGAAAAGCGCGTCCTGCCGCATCAGCCGCGCCAGATGTATGATCTGGTGGCCGATGTCGAGCGCTATCCCGAGTTCCTGCCGTGGTGCATGGGCAGTCGCATTCGTCGGCAGCGCGGCGACACCATCGTCGCGGACTTAGTCGTCGGCTTCAAGATGATCCGCGAGCGCTTTACCAGCGAGGTCAAGCTGGACCCGGAAAACAGCCGGATCGACGTTCGCTATCTCGACGGGCCGTTCCGCTATCTGAACAACCACTGGGTCTTCCACGAGCACCCCGACGGCGTGCTGATCGACTTCTATATCGACTTCGAGTTCCGCACCCGCTTCCTCCAGCGCATGATGGAGCCGCTGTTCAACGAGGCCGTGAAACGCATGGTCCGCGCCTTCGAAAGCCGCGCCGCCCGGCTTTACGGCGAGTCCCCCGAGGCCGCGCCCGCCGGCCACCGGGCGTAGGGTGGTCAGTCGCCTGCAAGGGCGAGACCGGCCTTATCCTTCGACAAGCTCAAGATGAGGCTCCAGCGGGTTTGGCGCTCCCCCCTCAT
>CAZLNO010000094.1:0-15203 GCA_964561005.1 uncultured Rhodovibrionaceae bacterium
CTTGCGTTCGGGATGGGCCACTAGAGGAGCATGCCCGCCTCGATGGTGCCCCAGACGGCGGCGGTCGTGATGGCCAGCGAAACGGCGGCCGTGCCCAGGGCGATGGCCAGCAGGATGCCGTCTTCTTCCAGGAACGCGAGGGCGAGCAGGGCGATCGCGAACACCGGGATGACGTGGCTGAAGGGGATCGGCGCCAGCATGGTCGCGCCCAGGAGGAGAACCACGAAGCCCACGACCCGCTTGGTCGCCTCGAAGGGCGTCGTCCATCGCGGGCGCACCACCCGCTCCACCCGCCGCAGCGCGGGGATGACGCGCGCCAGCAGCCGCGCCACGCGTGCCGTGGAAACGCGCCGCCCCAGAATGCGCCGGGGGAGCACGGGCTCGCTGCGCCCCAGCATCATCTGGATCGCCGGAAAGGCGAGCAGGACGCCGGCGACCAGGGACGCGCCCGGGACCAGCCCCATGATCGCCAGGATCAGCATCAGGATTCCGAAGGAGCGCTCTTCAAGCTGGGCGATGATCCAGGCCAGGGTGACCTGGCCGGCCGGGGCATCGCGGACGAGGCCGGCCAGGACGGCCGAGGTGGGGAGACGCGTCACGCGAAGAATGCCCCGCCTATCCCCCCGCCGCCGCCGGGCGTTTCGCCGCGCCGGTCTCGTTCGGGGCGCCGAGGCAGGCGTCGATCGCCGGGCGCTCCAGCGTCTCGTGCCGTTCCAGCTCGGCGATCAGCTTCTCGATGGCGGGGCGGCGGCGGGTCAGGATGTCGGCGGCGCGCGCCTCCGCCTCGGACAGCAGGCGGTGGACGGCCTTGTCGGCGGCCTCCGCCGTGGCCTCGGAGAAGTGGCGCGGCTGCGCCATCTCGCGGCCCAGGAAGGGGTGCTCGTCGCTCTCCCGCACGTCCACCGGCCCCACTTCCTCCGACATGCCCCAGCGGCCGACCATGGCGCGGGCGACCTGGGTGGCCTGCTTGATGTCGTCGTCGGCGCCGGAGCTGATCGAGCCGATGAAGGTGCGCTCGGCCGCGCGCCCGGCCAGCACCACCGCCAGGCGGTCCTTCAGGTAGTCCTCGGGCAGGGTGTGGCGCTCCGCCTCCGGCAGTTGCTGCGTCGCCCCCAGCGCCCGGCCGCGGGGGATGATGGTCACCTTGTAGGGCGTGTCGGCCTGCGGCAGGTAGTAGGCGACGGCCGTGTGCCCGGACTCGTGCACCGCCAGGCGGTGGCGCTCCTCGGGCTGGATGGCCAGGGTGCGCACGGTGCCCATGAGGATGCGGTCGCGCATCTCGTCGAAGTGCCGCTGCTCCACCGCCTTGGCGCCCTCGCGCGCGGCGGCCATCGCCGCCTCGTTCACCAGGTTCTTCAGGTCGGCGCCGGAAAAGCCGGGCGTGCCGGCGGCGACGGCCTTCATATCCACGTCCTCGGCCAGGGGGATGTGGCGGCCGTGCACCTGGAGGATCTGCTCGCGCGCCCCGGTGTCCGGCAGCTCCAGGGTGACGTGGCGGTCGAAGCGGCCGGGGCGCAGCAGCGCCGGGTCCAGCACGTCCGGCCGGTTGGTGGCGGCCAGCACGATGACGTGCTCGTGCGGGGCGAAGCCGTCCATCTCCGCCAGGATCTGGTTCAGGGTCTGCTCGCGCTCGTCGTGGCCGCCGCCCAGCCCGGCGCCGCGCACCCGGCCGACGCTGTCCAGCTCGTCGATGAAGATGATGCAGGGCGCGCGCTTCTTGGCCTCCTGGAACATCTTGCGCACGCGGCTGGCGCCGACGCCGACGAAGACCTCGATGAACTCCGAGGCGGAGATGTGGAAGAAGGGCACCCCCGATTCGCCGGCCAGGGCGCGGGCCAGCAGCGTCTTGCCGGTGCCCGGCGGGCCCATCAGCAGCACGCCGTGCGGCACCTCGGCGCCCAGCGAGGTGTACTTCCGCGGGTCGCGCAGGTACTCGACCAGCTCGGCGACCTCGCGCTTGGCGTTGTCCTGCCCGGCCACGTCGGCGAAGGTGATGCGCGGCCCGCCCGACTGCTCCTCCTCCGCGCCGCCGGAGAGGAAGTCCTTGATGTTCTTGCCGCCGAAGCCGCCCATCTGCTGCCGCGACATGCGGTTCCAGAGAAAGAACCAGAAGCCGATCAGCAACAGCCAGGGCAGCAGTCCCAGCAGCCAGGCCATCGGCCCGCCATCCTCCGCGGGCTGGACGCTGACCTCGACGTCCTGCGCCTCCAGCGCGGCCATCAGTTGCTCGCCGCCGAACTCCGGCACGCGGGTGCGGAAGCGGCTGGTCGGCTGCCCCCTCGGCCCCTGGATCGCCTCGCTCAGCTCGCCGGTGACCTCGCGGCCGCGCAGGGTCACCTGACGCACCTCGCCCTCCTTCAGGTGGGCCTTGAAGTCGGAATAGGCGATCTCGACCGTCGGCTGCGTGGGCGTGGTGCCTTCCTCGGGCGACAGCAGCACCAGCAGCAGCCAGACCGCGACCAGGATGACGAGGAGCGGCCACAGACGCCGCCGGGTGTTCATGCCACGCGTTCCTTTCGCCGGTCAGCGCGAATCACCTTCGGACAGCGAGCCGCGCCGCGCGTTGACCGGGATCAATCGCCGCCCGCCGTCAGGCCTCGGCCGCCGGAGGCCGGCCTGGCGGCGGCGCGCTTGTTGGGCGCGACCAGGCCGTGGCGGCGCATGCGCCGGTGCAGCGTCGCCCGGCTGACGCCCAGGCGGCGGGCGGCGCGGGCGACGCACCAGGCCTCCTGTTCCAGCGCCGCCTCGGCCGCCGCGCGGGGGTCGTCGCCGCCCGGCGCGTCGGCACGGGGATGCGTCGGCGTCGGGTCGGTCGGCCCGTCGGCGAAGGGCGGCAGGTCGTCCGCGCGCACCACCGGCCCCTCGGCCAGCGCCAGGGCGATGCGCAGCACGTCGCGCAGCTCGCGGATGTTGCCGGGCCAGTCGTGCGCGGCCAGCGCGGCCAGCGCCTCGGGCGCCAGGCGCGCCCGCCGCCCCGCCGCCGCGGCCTCCTGGTCCAGCACGCGGCCGATCAGCTCCGCCTTGTCGGCGCGCGCCCGCAGGGCCGGCAGGTCCACGGTGAAGCCGCGCACGCGGTAGTAGAGATCTTCCCGGAACAGCCCCTCGCGCACCCGCGCCGGCAGGTCCTGGTTGGTGGCGCAGACCAGGCGGAAGTCGACGCGGCGCGGCGGGCCGTCGCCCAGCGGCAGCACCTCGCGCTCCGACAGCACCCGCAGCAGACGGCTTTGCAGCGCCAGCGGCATGTCGCCGATCTCGTCCAGGAACAGCGTGCCGCCGTCGGCCTCGACCACGCGGCCGGGCATGCCCTGCCGCCGGGCGCCGGTGAAGGCGCCGGCGCGATAGCCGAACAGCTCGCTCTCGATCAGGGAATCCGGGATGGCCGCGCAGTTCAGCGCGACGAAGGGGCCGTCCGCGCGCGGGCCGGCGCGGTGGATGGCGCGGGCGAACAGCTCCTTGCCGGTGCCGGTCTCGCCCTGCAGCAGCACCGGGATGTCGCGCTCCAGCACGCGCCGCAGCCGCGCCACCTGGGCCGCCAGTCGGAAATCGCCGCCCGCCAGGTCGTCGAGCGCCATCGCCTCGCAGGGGCGGGCGCGGGCTGGCGGGCGGGTGGCCGCGGCGCGCGGCGGGCGGCGGCGCTGCTCCGGCGCGCTCAGCCGCAGCCCCACGTCGCTGTCCAGGGCGCGCAGCCGGCCCGTGCAGTCGCGGCCGTCGTGCGCCGCGCGCAGGATGGTCTCCAGGTCGGGCAGGTCGGCGAAGACCGCGTCCAGCGGCGCGTCCACCAGGGAGCGCCGGCCGGCGCCCAGCCCGGCCTCGAAGGCGGCGGAATCGGCGGCCAGGACGCGGCCGTCCTCGCTGACCACCAGCATCATCTCCGAGGCGCCGCCCGCCGCCTGGGGGCGGTGCAGGTGCAGCTTCCAGTGCTGGCCGAAGAGCTGGTTCAAGTGCGCGCGTTCAAGCTGGCGCGCCGCCGCCTGCACGAGCTGCAGGGCCAGGTGCTGGCTCTCGCGCGTGGTCGCGGTCATCGAGGAGACGTCCAGCACCGCCATCACCTCGCCGAAGGGGTCGCGGATCGGCGCCACGGTGCAGGTCAGGCCGATGTTGCGCGTGCGGAAGTGCTCGTCGCGGAACACCGTCAGCGGCCGGCCGGTCGCCAGGCAGGTGCCCACGCCGTTGGTGCCCTCCACCTCCTCGGCCCAGACCGAGCCGAGGTAGAGCCCGGCCGCCTTCAGGTCGTCCTCGATCGACGGGTCGCCGCGATACTCGATGGTCACGCCGTTGGTGTTGGTCAGCAGCACGACCAGGCCGGCGCCCGCGACCTGGGCGTAGAGCCCTTCGATGCGCTCGCGGGCGAGGCGGGCGAAGGCGTCGATCGGCTCGCGCTGCTGCTTCAGCTCGCCGGCGGTGAGGATGCGCGGCTGGCCGTCGCGCGCCGGGTCGAGCTTGTAGCTGGTGACGCAGCGCCGCCAGGAGTCGCCGATCAGCGGCGCCGTTGCCGGACGCGAGGCGGCGCCGTGCTTGTCCGCGACAAAGGCGAAGACGTCTTCCTCGTGGGACTGCGGCCGTCCGCCGGGTATCGCCATGCCTCCCCTCCTTCGCCCCGTGAACGAAGGCGCCCGGACCGCGCTTGTTCTTTCTTGGTGCCGGAACGGGCCGGCCCAGGTCACCATACATTAACAGGCGGCAGGGCGGTGGCAAACAGAGGCGTGGGGGGGAAAGGCTCGGCGATCGTGACATCGCGCGCGCACCATGCCCGATTGCGGATACTTTTACACGAATGCATGAGCAGCTCTGCAAAGCGCCGCCTCACCCTTCGACAAGCTCAGGGTGAGGAAGAACAGCACGGAACCTTCAGGAAGTTACCTCGTCCTGAGCTTGTCGAAGGACGAGTCCGCTCAAATGTCGGGCGGTCTAAATGGGCAGGGACGGGGTGGGGGTGTTCGCGCGGGAACGGTCGTCTGCCGTGCCGGGCGCAACCGCCGTTGCCCCCACCCGGCGCTGCGCGCCGACCTCCCCCCGCTCCTTCGACAAGCTCAGGATGAGGGCGGGGGAGGTGGATTTGGCAGCGCCTTGCTCGACCCCTCACCGTCCCGCCATCTCGGCGATCAGGCGGGCGACCTCGCGGGCCTGCTCCATCTGGGCCATGTGGCCGGTCTCGGGCAGGCGCACGACCTCGACATGGGCCGGCAGGTCCTCGCCGTGGGCGGCGGGGATGATGCGGTCGGCCTCGCCCCAGACCACGCGCACCGGGCGGTCGAGAGCCGCCAGGGCCTCGCGGTAGGCCAGCGCCTGCCGGCCCTCGGCGAAGCTGCGCTCGGCCAGGGTCGACAGCGCCTCCGCCACGCCGTCCAGGCGGCGGAACTTCAGGATGTCCTCGACCATGTCGCTGCCGACGAGGGTGGGGTCGGCGAACAGCAGCTCCAGCACCGGCTTCATCTGCTTGCGCCGCTTGGCGGTCAGGAAGCCGGTGATGTAGTCCATGTTGATCTCCGGCCCCAGGCCCGCCGGCGCGATCAGGGTCAGGCTGGCCGCCCGCCCCGGCCGCCGGCTCGCCAGGTCGAGCGCCACCGCGCCGCCCAGCGAGTGGCCGACGAGGTGGGCGCTCTCGATCTCCAGGGCCTCCAGGGCGCTGTCCACCGCCTCGGCCAGCGCGGCGGCGTCGCCCGCGCCGACCCGCTTGACCGAGCCGCCGTGGCCGGGCAGGTCCACCGCCAGGGTGCGATACTGCTCCGCCACCACGGGCTGCACGAACATCCAGTTGTTCAGGTCGCCGCCGAAGCCGTGCAGGAAGACCACCGGCGCGCCCTCGCCCGCGCCGACCTCCAGCACGTTGATCGGGCCGTGCGGCGTCTCCACGGCGCGCGCCGCCGGTCCCGCCGCCTCGCCCTCCTCGGTTTCCTCGGGCGGGACGAAGTTCGCCTGGAAATCGGCGACGAAGGCGTCGATCTCCGCCTCCGGCACCTCGGGCTCGGCCAGCACGCCGAGCAGCGCGCCCACCGGCAGCGTCTCCCCCTCGGCCGCCACCCGGCGGCGGAGCGTGCCGCCGGCCGGGCTCTCGAAGGCGTTGGTGATCTTGGTGGTCTCGATGTCCACCAGCTCCTCGCCGCGGGCCACGGCCTCCCCCTCGGCCTTGTGCCAGGCGGCGACCGTGCCCTCGGTCATGGCCAGGCCGAACTTCGGCATGGTGATCGGCTGGATCTCGGCCATGTCAGGCGGCCTCCTGCCGGCCGCCGTTCATGACCTGGCGCACCGCCGCCTGGATCTTCTCCGGCGAGGGCAGATAGGCGTCCTCCAGGCTGGGCGAGAACGGCACCGGCGTGTGCGGCGGGCACACCATGCGCACCGGCGCCTTCAGGGAGTCGAAGGCCTTCTCCATGACCTGCGCCGAGATGTCGGTCGCCAGGTTGCAGCGCGGGCTGGCCTCGTCGACGATGACCAGCCGGCCGGTCTCCTCCACGCACTCCAGGATGGTGTCCAGGTCCAGCGGCGAGGTGGTGCGCGGGTCGACGACGTTGCAGGTGACGCCCTCCTTCTCCAGCGCGTCGGCGGCCTGGTTGGCCAGGGCGACCATGCGGCCGAAGGCGACGATGGTGGCGTCGTCGCCCTCGCGCGTCAGGTTGGCCTCGCCGAAGGGGATGGCGTAGGGCTCGTCCGGGACCTCCTCCTCGTCGTCGTACATCACCTTGTTCTCGAAGAAGATGACCGGGTCGTCGTCGCGGATCGCCTGGATCAGCAGCCCCTTGGCCTCGTAGGGCGAGGAGGGGATGGCGACCTTCAGCCCCGGCACGTGGGTGAACACGGGATAGAGGCACTGGCTGTGCTGGCTGGCCGCGCGAAAGCCGCCGCCGTACATCGTGCGGATCGTCAGCGGCGTGGTCGCCTTGCCGCCGAACATGTAGCGGAACTTGGCGGCCTGGTTGAAGATCTGGTCGAAGCAGACGCCCATGAAGTCCACGAACATCAGCTCCGCCACGGGACGCAGGCCCGTCGCCGCCGCGCCGGCCGCCGCGCCGATGAAGGCGCTTTCGGTGATCGGGGTGTCCAGCACGCGCTCGCGGCCGAACTGCCCGACCAGCCCCTTGGTGACGCCCAGAACGCCGCCCCAGGCGTCCTCCTCGCCCGGCGCGCCCATGCCGCCGGCCACGTCCTCGCCGATGACGACCACGCGCGGGTCGCGCTCCATCTCCTGGCGCAGCGCCTCGTTGACCGCCTGGCGGAAGGATTTTTTCGACATCGTGTTGGCCTCCCCGGATTCTAGTAGTTGAGATAGACGTCGCTGGTCAGATCGACCTCGGGATTGGGCAGCGCCGCCGCCTTGGCCTCGGCCACGGCCTCGTCGATCAGCGTCGCGACCTCGCGGTCGATGGCGTCCATGTCGCCGGTGTCGAGCAGCTTCGCCTCGCCCACGCGCTCGCGGAACAGCTTGAGGCAGTCGCGGTCGTGGCGCAGCTTCTCCACCTCGTCCTTCTCGCGGTAGGTCATGCCGTCGCCCTCGAAGTGGCCGTAGTAGCGCGACAGCTTGACGTGGATCAGGCTGGGGCCGTCGCCGGCGCGGGCGCGCTCGATGGCCTCGCGCGCCACCTCGGAGACGGCGAAGAAGTCGAAGCCGTCCACCGCGACGCCGGGCATGTCATAGCCGGCGGCGCGCTTCACCAGGTCGCCGGCGATCGACCACTTGCTGGACGTCGCCTCGGCATAGCCGTTGTCCTCGACGACGAAGATCACTGGCAGGTTCCACACCTTCGCCAGGTTCATGGACTCCGCCGTGGTGCCCTGGTTGGAGGCGCCGTCGCCCGCGAAGGCCACGGCCACGCCGCCGGTCTTCAGCGTCTTGGCGGTGAGGCCAGCGCCGCAAGCCAGCGGCGGGCCGCCGCCGACGATGCCGTTGGCCCCCAGCATCCCCTTCGACAGGTCGGCGATGTGCATGGAGCCGCCCTTGCCGCCGCACAGCCCGTCGCGGCGGCCGTAGATCTCGCCCATCATCCCCTTGGGGTCGCAGCCCTTGGCGATGCAATGGCCGTGGCCGCGGTGGGTGCTGGCGATGGTGTCGCGATCGGACAGGTGGTGGCAGATCCCGACGGCCGAGGCTTCCTCCCCGGCGTAGAGGTGGACGAAGCCGGGGATCTCCCCGGTGGCGAACTCGGTGTGGACCCGCTCCTCGAACTCGCGGATGGTCCGCATGCTGCGGTAGGCCCCGAGCAGGTCCTCGCGGCTGAGCTGCAACGACATCGACGTTCCCTCCCTTGGTTCTTCGGTCTTGATGGTTCGGCCGCGCGGGTGTCGCGGCGCGGCTTGGCGGCGAGTGGCAGCAAGCGGTGTGCCACGCGGGAAAAGAGGTGCTTTTTGGGGAGTTGCCCGGTCTCGGAGACGGCGTGGATGTGTCGCCGCGACGATTGGCGCGACAGGTGTCGCGCAGCGTTGCGACACCCGTACCAGGCACCGCCGTCACGCGGATTGATCCGCATCAAGGCCGCTGTTGCCGCACGGCTCTAGCGTCCGGGAACGACGGGCGGCGGAAGGGCGTACGGCATGACGACGGTATTCGAGGGACAGCGCTTCTGGAAGCACGGCAACCACCGGCATGTCTGGGTGGTGGACGCCGTGCTGCCCAAGGCCGAGGGATCGGGGCACTACGCCCTGCTGGTGGCCGAGGACGGGCACGCCAGCGAGGAGGTCGATCTGGACCAGCTGCTCGACCGCAACCTCTACACCCGCGTGCCGGAGGACCCGCACCGCGTGGCCCCCGATCGGGACAGCGAAGAAAACCAGGATTCAGAGGAAGGGTAGGCGCGACAATGACCGTTCCGGTGCAGATCAGCTTCCGCAACATGGACGCCTCCGACGCGGTCGAGGCCGACGTCAAGGCCAAGGCCGAGAAGCTGGAGCGGTATTTCGACCGCATCGTCGGCTGCGATGTCGTTATCGAGGCGCCGCACCGCCACCACCGAAAGGGCAAGCTCTACGATGTGCGCATGACCATCTCGGTGCCCGGCGACGACATCGTGGTGAACCACAGCAAGCCACACAGTCACGCCCACGAGGACGTCTATGTCGCCATCCGCGACGCCTTCAATGCCGCCTATCGCCGGCTCGAGGACCACGCCCGCAAGCTGCGGGGCGACGTCAAGACCCACGAGGTGCCGCTGCACGGCGAGGTGCGGCGGCTGTTCGACGACCACGGCTTCGTCGAGACCAGCGACGGGCGCGAGATCTATTTCCACCGCAACAGCGTCGTCGAGGGCCGCTTCGAGGACCTGGAGCCCGGCAGCGCGGTGCGCCTGGAGATCGTCCACGGCGAGAGCGCCGAGGGCCCGCAGGCCACCACGGTCAAGCCCATCGGCAAGCACCATCTGGTGGAGTAGTCCGGGGGAACGGTTCGGTTGTCGGACCAGCTCGTCCCAATAGCGCCCAGTCATTCAAATGACTTGTGGCGCTCATCTTTCGACAAGCTCAGGACGAGGTCTTTCCACAAGCTCGGGACGAGGTCCTCATGCTGAGCCTGTCGGACACGAAGTCGGCGGGACGCCAAGCATGAGGCTGACGGCGCGTGCGATTTCATTGGCTCGTCGATACAGGAATTTTGAAGCGAAAGCCGTTTCAACCGCTCCCGCCGCGGCGTTAACCTGAACGGACATGCCAACTCGGCAGCGCGTCCGGCCGTGCACATTCGCACGTGGGCGGGCCGGCGCGGAAGCCGCGGACAGGAGAGGTTTTTTCATGATCGAACTGCGTGTCAACGGGGTGCGCCGCGACTATTACGGCGACCCCAACATGCCGCTGCTCTGGTATCTCCGGGACGAGATGGGGCTGACCGGCAGCAAGTACGGCTGCGGCATGGGGATCTGCGGCGCCTGCATCGTTCACGTGGACGGGCAGGCGCGGCCGGCCTGCATCACCCGGATGGCCGACGCCGCGGATGCCGAGGTCACCACGATCGAGGGGCTGGACCCCGAGGGCAACCATCCGGTCCAGCGGGCCTGGCGCCAGCACGACGTGCCGCAGTGCGGCTATTGCCAGTCCGGCCAGATCATGCAGGCCGCCGCGCTGCTGGCCGGGAACCCCGAGCCCAGCGACGACGAGATCGTCGAGGGCATGCAGGGCGTGAACTGCCGCTGCGGCACCTATCAGCGCATCTTCGCGGCCGTGAAGACCGCGGCCGAGGAGGTGTAGCCATGTTCCGCATCGAGAACGTCAGCCGCCGCGACGTGCTGAAGGGCGTCGCGGGAGTCGGCGGCCTGGTCCTGGGCGCCCGGATGGTGCCGCACCCGATCATCGGCGCCGTGCGCGCGGCCACCAGCGTGGGCACCGGCGTGTTCGAGCCCAACGTCTTCGTCTCGCTGAACCCCGACGGCCAGGTGACCATCGTCTGCCACCGCTCGGAGATGGGGCAGGGCGTGCGCACCGGCCTGCCGCAGATCGTCGCCGACGAGATGGAGGCGGACTGGAGCCGCGTGGACATCTGGCAGGCGCCGGGCGACCTGACGCGCTACGAGTTCGTCGACGGTCAGAACACCGACGGCTCGCGCAGCATCCGCCACCACTTCACCATCATGCGCGAGATGGGCGCGCACGCCCGCGACCTGTTGGAGCGCGCCGCGGCGCGGGAGTGGGGCGTCGACCGCGGCGAGGTCCATGCCCGGAACCACCGCGTGCACCACACCGCCAGCGGCCGCTCGCTGGGCTTCGGCGAGCTGGCGGAGGCGGCGGCGGAGCTGGAGCTGCCGAGCGGCGAGGACGCGCCCAAGCCGAAGCTGAAGGACCCCTCGGCCTGGACCTATATCGGCAAGGGCCTGTCGATCGTCGACCTCCACGACATGACCACCGGCGGCGCGACCTATGGCGCCGACGTGCGGCTGCCCGGCATGAAGATCGCGGTGGTCGCCCGCTGCCCGGTCTATCGCGGCGAGCTGAAGAGCTACGACGCGGCCGAGGCCCTGGAAGTGCCGGGCGTCGAGCAGGTCGTGGAGATCCCGTCCCTGGGCGACAAGCCGGCGGAGTTCCGGCCGCTGGGCGGCGTCGCGGTGATCGGCACCAACACCTGGTCGGTGATGGAGGGCCGCAAGAAGCTGAAGCTCGACTGGAACAGGGGGCCGCACACCGACCACGACAGCAAGACCTACGATCCCATGCTGAAGGAGTCGGCGCGCAAGGGCGGCAAGGTCGTCCGCGACCGCGGCGACGTCGACGCGGCCTTCGACGGGGCCGCGCGGATGGTCGAGGCGGACTACTTCGTGCCGTACTTCATCCACACGCCGATGGAGCCGCCGGTCGCCATCGTGGACGCCACCACGAAGCCGGTGCGCATCTGGGCGGCCACGCAGGCGCCGAACGAGACGCGGCAGTACGTGGCCGAGGCGATCGGGCTGGAGCAGGGCGATGTCGAGTGCAACGTCACCCTGCTGGGCGGCGCCTTCGGCCGCAAGTCGAAACCCGACTTCGCCGCCGAGGCGGCCTATCTGTCGAAGCAGATCGGCGCCCCGGTGCGGGTGCAGTGGAGCCGCGAGGACGAGGTGCGCCACGGCTACTACCACGCCGTCAGCGCGCACAACATGAAGGGCGCGCTGGACGGCGACGGCAAGTGCACCGGCTGGCGGCACTCCGGCGCCTGGCCGTCGATCATGGCGCTGTGGAACCCGGAGCAGAAGACCGGCTTCAATGTCGAGTACGGCCTGGGCCTGATCGACACGCCCTACAACGCCGTCCCGAACATCCGCATCGAGAACGGCGAGGCGCCGGCGAAGATCCGCGTGGGCTGGTACCGCTCGGTGAACAACATCCAGCACGCCTTCGCCATGAACTGCTTCGCGCACGAGCTGGCGACGGCGGCCGGGCGCGACCCGGTGGACTTCCTGCTGGAGCTGATCGGCGAGCCGACGGAGCTGGATCTCTCCCGGGACGGCGTCGAGGATTACTGGAACTACGGCGACAGCCTGGAGGACTGGCCGATCCTGACCGGACGGCTGTCCAACGTGCTGCGCAAGGCCCGCGAGGTCTCCGGCTACGGCAAGGCGCTGCCGCCGCGCCACGGCCTGGGCCTGGCCTGCCACCGCTCCTTCCACAGCTACGTGGCGGCGGCGGTGCATGTCGCGGTGCGCGACGACGGCAGCTTCACCCTCCCGCAGGTGGACATGGTCATCGACTGCGGGCGCTACGTGAACCCGGACCGGGTGAAGTCGCAGATGGAGGGCGCGGCGGTCTACGGCAACACCGTGGCGCGCCACGGCCGCATCACCACCACCGAGGGCGAGGTGGACCAGAGCAACTTCCACGACTATCCGATCACGCGGATGACGGACGCGCCGCTGAACGTGCGCGTGCACATCGTGGAGGACTACATCGACCACAAGCCCTGCGGCGTCGGCGAGCCGGGCGTGCCGCCCTTCACCCCGGCGCTGGTCAACGCGCTCTACGAGGCCACCGGCGTGCGCATCCGCGAGCTGCCCATCGACGAGGCGAAGCTGAAGAAGGCCTAGGCGGACCCCGCCAAGGGTTGGCCTCGTCCTTCTGCGGGGCGCGGGTTCCACCCCGCGCCCCGCCACCGTCAACTCATTGCCTGCCGGGTCATTTCGCCGGTCGGGAGCTTGCTCCCGACCGGAACGTTTCCGTTTCAAGGCAGTGGAAAAAACGTTCGGGGCGCGGGCAAGCCCACACCCCGCAGCACGCAGTGATGCGGTGCGGACACGGGACCCCGTGCCAGCTTGCAGCCAGATCCCGGACCAGCGAAGCAGCACTTCGTGCTGCATCGCATCCGGGATGACGTGTCAAAACAAATTGACAGGGGACTTATCTCAGCCCCCCATGGGCGCCGCTCCCGGCACGGAACACAGAGGTGGATATTGGTCCGACCTCTGTGGACCAATTCGGTTTGCGCCGACGGGGTGGATCGGCTACCTTCCGGACGTGTGGAAACGGGTCCGAACAAGAACGCCGCGGAAAGGGAGGCCGATGGGACTGCTCGACGTCAACGCCGTGACCAAGCGCTTCGGCGGCTTGTCGGCGGTGAACGACCTGACCTTCTCGGTCGAGGAGGGCACGGTGCACGGCCTGATCGGGCCGAACGGCGCCGGCAAGACCACCACCTACAACGTCATCAGCGGCTTCTACGCCCCCACCTCGGGGCGCATCATCTATGCCGGGCGCGACATCTCCGGCATGAAGCCCAGCGGCATCGCCGAGCTGGGGCTGGTGCGCACCTTCCAGCAGACCACGGTGTTCCAGGAGTTCACGGTGATGGACAACCTGCGCGTCTCCTGCCACCTGCAGGCGCGGGCCGGGCTGTTCCGCACCATGCTGGGCCTGAACCGGAACGAGGAGGCGGCGGCGGACGAACGCTCGCGCGAGCTGCTGGAGTTCTTCGGCCTGCTCGACAAGAAGGACGATCTGGCCAGCAACCTGACCCACGGCCAGCAGCGCGCGCTGGGCATGGCGGCGGCGCTGGCGGCGCGGCCGAAGCTGCTGCTGCTGGACGAGCCTTTCACCGGCATGAACCCGGAAGAGACCCGCGAGATGATGGATCTGGTGCGCAAGGTGCGGGACGCCGGCGTCACCGTGCTGCTGGTCGAGCACGACATGCAGGCCGTCATGGGCCTGTGCCAGCGGATCACCGTGCTGAACTTCGGCGAACTGCTGGCCGAGGGCACGCCGCGGGAGATCCGCGAGAATCCCGACGTCATCAAGGCCTACCTGGGAGCCGCCGAGGATGTTGCTGCGCATTGAGAACGCGACCGTCCACTACAACAAGGTCGTGGCGCTGAAGGGGATCGACCTGGGCATCGACGAGGGCCGCGCGGTCACCATCATCGGCGCCAACGGCGCGGGCAAGAGCACCACGCTGCGCGCCATTTCCGGGCTGGCGCGGCTGTCCGGCGGCGCCATCTGGTTCGGCGACGAGCGCATCGACAGGCTGCCGCCCAAGGACATCGTCGCCCGCGGCATCGCCCACGTGCCCGAGGGCCGGCGCGTCTTCCCCGAGCTGAGCGTGCACGAGAACCTGATGTCCGGCGCCTTTTTGCGCCGCGACAAGGCGGGCATCGCCCAGGACATGGAGCGCGTGCTCACCCACTTCCCGCGCCTGAAGGAGCGGCGCGAGCAGTGGGCCAAGACGCTGTCCGGCGGCGAGCAGCAGATGCTGGCCATCGGCCGCGCGCTGATGAGCCGGCCGCGCCTGCTGCTGATGGACGAGCCCAGCATGGGCCTGTCGCCGCTGCTGGTGCAGAACATCGCCGGCATCATCAAGCAGATCATCGCCGACGGCATTCCGGTCATCCTGGTGGAGCAGAACGCCGAGCTCGCCCTGCGCCTTGCGGACTACGCCTACGTGCTGGAGACCGGCAGCGTGGCGCTGGAAGGCCCCGCCAACGACCTGCACGAGAACGAGCATGTCAAGCGGGCCTACCTCGGCGCCTGAGTCCGCCGCGTCACGGATCGAGGCGCTGTCGCCGCGAACCCTGGCCGCCCTGGCGCGGGCCGGATGGCGGCCCTCGGACCTCGTGTGGGAGGAACTGAGCGAGGCCGGCCTGCTGGCCGAGCGCGAGGGCCGGGCGCAGGCCGCCGCGTGCTGGGCCGAGGCGTTGCGGCTCGCGCGCGAGAGCTTCTCCGCCGACGATCCGCGCCTGGCCGGCAGCCTGACCAACCGCGCCGTGACGCTGGCCCGCGCCGGCGACGGCGCGGCTGCCCGCCGGCTGTTCGACGAGGCCGTGCAGGTCTGGAGCGCGGCGCGGAGCTGGCTGCTGGGCATGGCCTTGGACAACCCGGCGCGCAGCTCGATCTTCCACCTGCGCATGCAGCTCCGCCACGCCGAGGTCTACGACCGCCGCGAGCGGGAAACCTGGCTGGCGCGCCTGGAGGCCGCGCGGGCTGTCACCCGCGCCCACGCCGCCGGAGAGGCCGTGGATTTCGACGGGCTTTCGATCTGGCGGCGGGAAAAGCCGGAGGGCTACACCGAGCCGCGCAAGCTGTTGGCGGCGACCACCCTGCTGGCGGGAACCTTATGACGCGCCTGCCGGCGCGTCCCCCTCCCTGGCCCTCCCCCAAAGGGGAGGGGACAAGACGGAGCCCTTCATAACCGACACGGCCCAGTCCCTTCCCCCTGGGAGAAGTTAGGACGGAACGGCACGGCCCAGTCCCTTCCCCCTTGGGGGAAGGTTAGGATGGGGGACGCGCCGGCAGGCGCGTCAGGGCGCGTCAGCTCCCCGGCTACTCCGCCG
>CAZLNO010000095.1:0-7972 GCA_964561005.1 uncultured Rhodovibrionaceae bacterium
GGCGGGCGTTTCACCGCGCGATGGGAACCAGACGATGGCCCGGCGTGTCGGCCTGCGGCGTGACGTCGAGCGTGCCGCTCTGCGCGAAATCCACGCTGCGCCGGCCGAGGCCGCCGGCCAGGTAGGCGGTGCCCGAGAGGCTGTAGTCCAGGCGCTGCGTGCGGCCCAGGTTGAAGAGCTGGCGGGCGAGGTCGAGCGTGCCCACGGTGGCCGACACGCGCACCGTTCGGCTGCTCAGACGCGGAATCGTGACCGAGGTATTCGAGACACCCTGGGCGAAGGGCGCGTCGTTCAGGTGCAGCTCGGTCGACAGCCCGTCAAGCGGGAGGTCGACGTCGTTCGGGTTGGTCAGGCGCAGGTCCATGGCGATCTCCTGCGCGAACAGGCCACCGCCCAGCGGCCGCACGTCCTGCAGCGCCACCTGCGGCGGCTTGACATCCCGAAAGCCCGCACATCCGGGCAGCGCGGCCAATCCCAGAAGTGCCGCGGCCGAGGTCGTGGCGCGGATGAAGGCCCGACGAGTCATCACGAACCTACGCGTTGGCTTGTGGACATGACCTGTTCTTACCAAACGGCGGCGGGGCTCGCCACCGTCGGTCACGCCTGACCCGGTCACTCCTGAACGGTATCAGTCGCACCAGCCGCCACGGGTCCCGCCGTCGTAGGCTCGCCCCAGGCCCGTCTCGATCAACAGCTCGGACAGCCAGGCGCCGTCGACCCGCACGCGCGCGATGACCGACGGCATGATCGCCCTTCAAACGCTTCTCGCCAAGCAGCCCGATGCCGACATCGTGCGCGAGATGTTGGGCTTTGCCGCCCAACGGCTGATGGAGCTGGGGGTCGAGGGCAAGACGGGCGCCGCCCTCGGCGAGCGAAATCCCGACCGTCTGACCCACCGCAACGGCTATCGGGACCGAACCTGGGAGACCCGGGTAGGCATGATCGCGCTGCAGATCCCCAAGCTGCGCAAGAGCTTGCCCCCGCGAAGGCAGGGGCAGCTACTTCCCGGAATTCCTGGAGCCGCGGCGGATGAGCGAGTGAGCGAGAAAGCGCTCACCGCCGTCATCCAGGAGGCCTACATCCAGGGCATCGCCGCCGCAGCGGAAGACGTGCCCTGTCTCATGCACGTGCTGTGACATCACGGGGCCTGCTCGAGGTCTTGGCACACGGCCGCGATCAGCGCGTCGGGAACCGTCGGTTCCGGCAAGTTCCAGAAAGCTTCGGCGCGGAGCTGGCGCACGATCAGACGGCCGGCATCCCAGGATGCCGGCGGTGCCGGCGCCGGCGGCGTCTCCGTCGCGGGGGAGACAACGTCGTACCACCAGATCGGCAGACCACGCGGCAAGGCGAGCCGCGCGGCGCGTCGCTCCGCAAGCTCGCGCGCGAGCGCCGGACTGAGCGCGTAACCGGCCACCTCCACGGGTTTGCCGGCGGCCAGCCGGGCACGCAGGTCCTTCGTGGTTTCCCTCTCCCCCTGGGCCATGCGGGCCGCCACCCGGACGCGCAGCAACCGGTTCAAGAAGGACTCCCCGTTTTGCACAGCCTGAATGGTCACGAGTCCGCCGATGCCCTCGCCATCGTTCGCGACGCTTTCCGCGGCCAGCAAGGCCCCGGTTCGTACGCCGAGGAGGAACAGCGGCGCGGCCTCCCTTTCCGCCTCGCGCCCGCGCAGGAACGCAAGTTCCCGAAGCCACCGCTCCCAGGTTGCCGCGCCAAACTCGCCGCCGCTGTCCCCGGTTCCGTGGAGGTCCGGGAGGGAAACCGCAAAGCCGTGGCGCGCGAGTGCGCGGGCGAGCTCCACAAGGAAACGCCGACTGCGGTTCATTTCCTCGGCGAAGGGAGAGACGATGAGAACCCGTCCTCGGGCCTTGCTCGGTTGCTCGGGAAGGATTCGAAGCTGGAAAATCTTGTCGAGGGGACCGTCGATGAAGTGAGCTTCGAGCCCCACGACCGCACGCGCGACGCTCACGGACTCAGCTTGCTCTCGACGAAAGCGACGAGGGTGCCCACGCTCTCGAAATGCTCGGCGGTCAGCTCGTCGTCATCCACCATGATATCGAAGCGCTCCTCCAGGGCCGTCAGGATCGTCACGACCGCCATGGAGTCGAATTCGGGGATGTTGTCCAGCAACGGCGTGGACGCGGTCAGCGCCCGACCGCGGCTTCCTAATTGAAGCGAATCCGTGAGGATATCCCTCACTTGGTCGAAAGTTGACATTTGCGCTTGGGCGATCCGTTATACTCAATAACCATAAGGACTTGTATTCACTTGTAACCCAGCGCCCGCCTCCTGTCCATGAACCACCTTGCCAGCCGGGTTGCGGGCCTCATGACAGTTCCCATCTGGCATCGGTTGCGCCGTGTCGTCGTCCGGCTCACCGCGTCGACTTGAAGAGCGTGTAGCCGAGGCGCCCGAAGAGTTCGTGGAGTCCGTAGTAGCTGGCGCGCAGACCGGGCATCGAGGGGAGCACCGCCCTGGCGCCCAACTCGGGCGCCTCGGCGAACCCGGTCGGCGCCGCGACGACGGCCAGCCCGTGCCGGCGAAACGCCTCGGCCGCCCGCGGCATGTGCCAGGCGTGCGTGACCAGATAGATCCGCCCGATGCCCTCGCCGCGCAGCAGGTCGGCGCTTCGATGCGCGTTCTCCCATGTGGTTCCGGAGTCTGTTTCGATCCAGCGCACCCGCGCATCCAGCCGGCGCTCCAGGAAGTCCGCCATGACGCTCGCCGCCGGCGGCTCGCTCCCGCGCAGCCGGCCGCCGCTGGCCAAAATCGGCAGCCCCGTTTGCTCCTGCAGGTAGTCGGCATAGAGCACCCGCTCCAGCGACAGGCCGTCCAGCAGCGTTCCTCCGGGCTCCGGCGCGCTGTGGCGGAAGCCGGCGCTCAGCACCACCACGGCCTCGGGCGCCGGGGATCGGCCGTCCAGCCGCAGGGGCGGATAGGTCTGGTGGGCGGCCAGCAAATGCTCGCCCACGATCGGCGTGCACAAAAGATAAGCCACGACTAGACTTATCGTGACGGGCACCCATCCTGGAATTCGTAAGAGGCGTCGCAATGCCAACATCAGCGCGGCGAGCACGAAAATATTGAGTGGCGGAAGAAGGAATTGCTTCACGGCGACGGTCGGCTCCCGATTCGAAACGCTATCGGCGGCGCTGCGGGCCGGGCGTCCGCTGCTTTGCGTGATCGTCGACACCGAGGAGGAGTTCGACTGGTCGACGCCGCTGTCGCGCAGCAACCGTTCGGTGGATACCATACCGGCCCAGGACCGGGCGCAGGCGATCTTCGCTGAATTCGGGATCGTGCCGACCTACGTGGTGGACTATCCGGTGGCGTCGAGCGCCGAGGCCGTCGATGTCCTTCGCGGCTATGCCGACAGCGGCGCCTGCGAGATCGGCGCGCATCTGCATCCCTGGGTCAACCCGCCCGACGAGGAGGCGGTAACTCCTTACAATTCCTACGGCGGCAACCTGCCGCCCGACCTGGAGCGGCGCAAGCTCGCGCGGCTGACCGAGGCGATCGAGGCGGCTTTCGGCCGCCGGCCCCGAGTCTTCAAGGCCGGGCGCTACGGCCTGGGTCCGGCCACCCCGGCCGCCCTTGAAGCCCTGGGGTATCAGGTCGACGCCAGCGTCGTGCCGTTGACGAGCTTTACCGATGACGGCGGCCCCGACTTCACCGCCGACAGCCCCTTTCCCGGCCGCCTGGCGGGGACGCGCGCGGTCATGGAACTGCCGCTGACGGTGGGCCTCACCGGCCGGCTGCGTAGCCAGGGTGCCCGCCTCGTACCGCGCGTCTTCGCGCCGGCGGCGATGCGGCTTCGTGTGGCCGGCGTGCTGGCGCGCAGCCGGTTGCTGGAACGCATCCGCCTGAGCCCCGAGGGCGCCGGCTTCGACGACCATCGCCGGCTGACGGAGAGCCTGCTGCGGGACGGCCTTCAGGTGTTTTCCTACACCTACCACAGTCCGTCGCTGGTGCCGGGCCAGACGCCCTATGTCCGGAACGCGGCGGACCTGCACCGCTTCCTGGACGACATGCGACGCTATTTCGAGCATTTCCTCGGTCCCTGCGGCGGCGTCGGCGCGACGGCGACGGAGATCTATCAGCTCTGGCGCGCGGGCCGGCTCGTTCAGCCGGAAGCGCCCGAGGAATCGTCCTTCTCGCGCATCTGCCGCAGGATCTCGTAGGTTTCCTTCGCCAACTCCTCGACGCTGTCCCATTCGTTCAAGAGCTGCGCGAGCTGGTTTTCGATGTCCTCCAGGGTGTCGGTCTTTTCCCTGGAGGAGATGATGAAGGCGGCCACGGCACTTTTCGCCGGGGCGAGGAAGACGGCCTCCTCGCGCAGCGCCGCGATCTGGCGAGCCTGTTCGTCCATGCGCCGCCGGAACGAGCGCATGGCCGACAGCGTGATGATCCCGTTCACCAGCGTGAGAACCAGAATCAGCGCGAGGCCGGCCAGAAGCAGAACGTCCACGGGCAGGTCGAGGTTGCGTATATCCGCCACGAGCTTTCAACTCTCCCTCGTGTGCGAGGCCATGAAGTCTTCAGCCTAACCGAGACGGCTTCGAGGCGCAAAAAAGTCGTGCGCGCATGTCTCCCATGCGCGATTGCGGATGGCCTGCCCGGAGCGGATTCGACATTTTGCCATCATGACCCGAAGACAGCTTGCCGTCTGGATGGGGCCGGCGCTCGTCGGCATCGCGTTCATGGTGCTGTCCGGCCTGACGAACACCGTCATGATCTCGGCCATCAAGCACCTGTCCGGGTCGCTGCATCCCGTCCAGATCGGCTTCTTCCGCTGCCTGGTGGGCCTGATTGTGCTGCTGCCGATGGTCTGGCACGGCGGCGGCCTCGCGGTGTTGCACACGGAGCGCGTGGGACTGCATGCGTTGCGCGGGGCGCTGAACGCCGCCGGCATGCTGGCCTTCTTCTGGGCGGTCAGCCTGGCCCCGCTGGCCACGGTCTCGGCCATCAACTTCACCGCGCCGCTTTTCGCCACGCTGCTGGCCATCCTGATCCTGGGCGAGCGCGTGGGCGCGCGGCGCTGGGCGGCGCTGATCGTGGGGTTCCTGGGCACGCTGGTGATCGTGCGCCCCGGCAGCGACGTGCTCGGCCCCGGCGCCTTGCTGGCCCTGGGGGCGAGCTGCGTGTGGGCCGGCGCGATGGTGACGATCAAGGAGCTGACGCGCACGGAGAGCGCGCTGTCGATCACCACCTGGGCGGCCTTCTTCGTCGGGCTGTTTTCGCTGATCCCGGCGATCGCCGTCTGGCGCTGGCCGACGGGGGAGCAGTGGCTGTGGCTGATCGCCATCGGCACGCTGGGCAGCATGGTGCAGCTCTGGCTGTCCAAGGCCTTTTCACTGGCGGATACCAGCGTCGTCTTGCCTTTCGACTTCCTGAAGCTGGTGTGGGCGAGCCTGTTCGGCCTGCTGCTGTTCGCCGAGATCCCGGACGTCTGGACCTGGGTCGGCGGGATCGTGATCTTTTCCAGCTCGGTCTACGTCGCCTATCGCGAGCGCCGGACGCCCGCGCCTTCCTGGCCGGACGCGCCGGCGGCCTCGGCCGGTTCGCCGGCGCGGACCGCCGCCATCCGGCGCCCGGAGCGATAGCCGCGGGCCTCGGCGCGGCTGCTCATGAGGCCGGCGGCGAAGATCACCCCGGCGCCGAGCCAGGTCCAGAGATCGATCAGCTCGCCGAAGGCCAGCCAGCCGTAGAGCACCGCGAAGGGCAGGCGGGCGAAGTCGAAGCCGGCGACGAAGGACGCGTCGGCCGCCGCGAAGGCGCGCGTCAGCGTCACGTGGCCCAGCGTGGCCACCGGCCCCAGCGCGAGCAGGAAGGGCCAGAGCGTCAGCGGCGGCCAGCTCCACACGTACAGCGCCGGCACCAGCGCCAGCGGCGTCATCAGCGCCGAGGACAGGAAGACGATCTTGTCCGGGTCGTCGCCCAGCGTCAGCGTCTTGATGAGCATCATCGACAGGCCCATCGCCAGCGCCGCCGCGAGCGCGAACCAGGTGCCGGGACCCAGCTCGACCAGGCCCGGCCGCAGGATGATCATGGCCCCCAGAAAGCCGGCCGCGGTCGCCATCAGCCGGCGCGGGCGCAACGGCTCGCGCAGCAGGGGCACGGCGGCCACCGTCGCGAAGACCGGGGTGAGGAAGCTGATCGCCGTCAGCTCGCCGATCGGCATGTGCGCCAGCGCGGTGAACCAGCACATCATCGCCGCGATCCCCACCAGGGCGCGCACGAGATAGACCTTGATCTGGCCCGTGTGGGCGAAGGTGCGGCCGCGCCAGGCGAACAGCGGCAGCATGACCAGCAGGGCGAACAGCAGCCGCAGGAAGACCACCTGCAGCGGATCCACCCCCTCGGAGGTGGCATGGCGGCCGAGCGCCGCGACCCCGGCCAGCAGCGCGCAGGACAGCAGCATCCAGCCCGCGCCGGCCGCCGGGCTGTGCCGCCGCGCGGCGGGCCCGCGGTCCGGCGAGGGGTCCAGGGGCTCCATGTCAGCCCTGCCCGTGCAGGGTGCCGGAGATGGCGCGCGCCGTCTCCAATGCCAGGGGCACGATGCCGGCCTTCACGGCCTCGACCGACCACTGCGGCAGGTAGACCGGGATCTGCACCGCCGCGATGGCAAGGCCGTGGGCGTCCAGCACCGGCGCGGCGGTCGAGATCTCGTGCTCCACGGCCTGGCTGACGCCGACGTCGTAGCCGTTCGCCCGCGCCGCCTGGATGCGCGCCTCGACGCCCGCGCGGTCGTGGGTGGTCTCCGCGGTCAGCGCGCGCAGCTTCGTGCGGCCCAGGATGTCGTCGGTCTCCGCCGCCGGCCGATGCGCCAGCATGACGATGCCGGCCGCGGTGCAGAAGGCCGGCATGCGCCGGCCGGCGAGGACGGTGCGGTAGCTCGCCTTCTGGTGCGGGATGCGCACGGTGTAGACGATGTCGGTGTCGTCCAGTTCGGCCAGATTGACCGTGGTATCGAAGGCCTTGGCCGCCTCGATCAATCGGGGCATGGCGATCTCGGCCAGCCAGTTGCTGACCATGTAGGTGTAGTAGAACTCGATCAGCCCGAGGGCCGGGCGATAGCGCCGGGAATGCGGGTCCTTCTCCAGATAGCCCAGCTTGACCAGCGTGGCGGTGAGGCGCTGCGCCGCGCTCTTTTCCAGCCCGGACAGCGCGGCGATCTCGCTGAGGTTCAGATCGCGCAGGCCGCGCTCCCGCTGCCCGCGGCGAAAGGCCTTCAGCACGCGAAAGCCCTTCTCCAGCGTGCCGACGAACAGCGGGTCGGCGCGCGTGGCGTCGTCCGGCCCGCGGGTCATGGGGCGTCGGACCTCCGGCGACGCAGTCGAAGCGCCCTTGCGGGGCGTGGCCTTGGCCGCGCCCCGAACATTTTTCCGCCGTGCGTGACAGAAACGTTCCGGTCGGGAGCAAGCTCCCGACCGGCGCTTCGTTCGGTCAAGCGCTCCGTGACAATGACGGACCCCGGCGGGCGCGGTTGACGGAGTCCGCCGATCCGGATACGATATCGCAACATAATAAGAACTATCACATAGTGATAACCTCGATGCAAGCGCTCGTGACGCCGGGTGACGCGGCCTCATCGAAGGCCTCGCTTCATCGGGACTTCCGCGTCGGCGAGTGTTAACCTTGACGGAGAGCCGCGCGGAGCTTCCGGCGGCTCGAAAAAGAGCCGGGCGACCGGCCGGCCATCGAACAGCGGAGGCAGCCTTCACATGAAACGACAGCTTTTTGGCATCGCGGCCCTTTCGGCGCTGGCCGCGGCCGCCGCGCCGCAGGGGGCGCTGGCGGGCAAGTCGGACGACACCCTGAACTGGGCGACGGACCGCGAGGTCGCGGTCGTCGACCCCTATTACAACAATACCCGCGAACTGGTGATCATGGGCCAGCTTGCCTGGGACGGCCTGGTCCTGCGCAACATCGAGACCGGGGACTACGAGCCGCTTCTGGCCACGGACTGGGA
>CAZLNO010000095.1:8072-9171 GCA_964561005.1 uncultured Rhodovibrionaceae bacterium
CCCTACCGCATCACCGACATCAAGGCCGGCCAGTACGTCCATATGAAGGAGAACGCGGACTACTTCGACGGGCCGAAGGGCGACCCGGCGATCGGCAACATCCGCTTCCGCACGATCACCGAGATGAACACCCAGATGGCCGAGCTGATGACCGGCGGCCTGGACTGGATCTGGGACGTGCCCAAGGACCAGGCGGAGCGGCTGAGCGGCCGGCCCGGCGTGACCGTCGAAAACGCCAAGACGATGCGCATTTCCTACCTGGCGTTCGACGTGGACGGGGACTCCGGCACCGAGGTCTTCATGGACAAGAAGGTGCGCATGGCCGTCGCCCACGCCATCGACCGCCAGTCGATCGCCGAGAACCTGGTCGGTCCGGCCTCGGAGGTGATCCACGCCCCCTGCCACCCGGCGCAGTTCGGCTGCATCGAGGAGGGGCTGCCGCGCTGGGAGCACGATCCCGACAAGGCGAAGCAGCTTCTTGAGGAAGCCGGTTATCCCGACGGCTTCGAGTTCGACATCTATGCCTACCGCCAGCGGGAGTACACCGAGGCGGTGATCGGCGATCTGGACCGCGTGGGCATCGACGCGAACATGAACTTCATGCAGTACCGCGCCCTGCGCTCGCTGGTGCGCAAGGGCGAGACGCCGATCAACCACATGACCTGGGGCTCCTACTCGGTGCCGGACGTCTCCGCCATCGTCGGCCACTTCTTCAACGGCGGCCCGGACGACCCGGCCAAGGACCCGGAGGTCATCGATCTGGTGAACAAGGGCGACACCTCGATCGACCCCGAGGTGCGCAAGGAGGCGTACAAGGAGGCCTACGAGATCATCGTGGGCGAGCTGTACTGGCTGCCGATGTTCACCTACGCCAAGTACTACGCCTACAGCGACGACCTCGACTTCACGCCGACGCCGGACGAGATCCCGCGCTTCTACGCGGCGAGCTGGAAGTAGGCCGCACAGGCGGGCGCCGTCGCGCGGAGACGGCGCCCGCCGTCCCGGCGCGTGAACGGCGTCCCGTCAGCGAGATTTCCTCATGCTTCGACGGGCTCAGCATGAGGGGGTGGCCTCACGCTTCGACGGGCTCAGCATGAGG
>CAZLNO010000095.1:9271-14777 GCA_964561005.1 uncultured Rhodovibrionaceae bacterium
TCGACGGGCTCAGCATGAGGGGGTGGCCTCACGCTTCGACGGGCTCAGCATGAGGGGGTGGCCTCACGCTTCGACGGGCTCAGCATGAGGCGTGGTGCGAAAGAACATATCCTCATCCTGAGCTTGTCGAAGGATGAGGCAGTCAAACTCTCATCCTGAGCTCGTCGGACACGAAAACGGCGAGCAGGAGCCAGAACGAAATTGTGCAAGTCGCTGATATAGGTTCGCAGGACAAGACCCAGGCATGCTGTACTACGCCCTGAAGCGGCTGGGAGTGGCGGTGCTCGTCGCCCTGACCGTTTCGGTCCTGACCTTCTCGATGATCTACCTCTCGGGCGACCCGGCGGTGGCGCTGGCGGGGGAGACGGCGAGCCAGGAGGACATCGAGAACATCCGCCGGGTCTATGGCTACGACCGGCCGATCCTGGTGCAGTACGCCGAATGGCTCTGGAACGCCCTGCAGGGCGATCTGGGCCGCTCGCACTACCTGAAGAGCGACGTCGCCTCGGTCATCTTCGAGCGGCTGCCGGTCACCATGCTGCTGGGCGGCTGTGCGCTGGGCTTCGCGCTGACGCTATCGATCCCGCTGGGCGTGCTGGCGGCGATCCGGCCGAACAGCCTGATCGACCGCATCGCGTTGACCATCGCCGTGGTCGGCCAGGCGATGCCCAGCTTCTGGTTCGCGCTCACGCTGATGCTCTGGCTCGGCATCAACTGGCGGCTGCTGCCGATCACCGGCACCGCGAGCTGGCAGCACTTCGTCATGCCGGCGATCGCGCTGGGCTACTACGTCACCCCGGCGGTGATGCGCCTGACCCGCGCGGGCATGCTGGAGGTGCTGTCCTCCGACTACATCCGCACCGCGCGCGCCAAGGGCCTGCGCCGGCCGCGGGTGCTGTTCAAGCACGCGCTGCGCAACGCCATCATCCCGGTGGTCTCGGTCTCGGCGGTGCAGTTCGGCTTCATGCTGGGCGGCTCGATCGTCATCGAGACCATCTTCGCCATCAACGGCCTGGGCTTCCTGGCCTGGGAGTCGATCCAGCGCGCCGACCTGCCGATGATGCAGGCGATCGTGCTGGTGCTGAGCGTGTTCTACATCGTCCTGACCTTCGTGGCGGACATGCTGAACGCCTTCCTCGATCCACGCATCCGGGTGACCTGAATGACCGTGGCCGCCGACACCAAGCAGCCGGCCCGCCAACAGGCGGCGGAGATCCTGGAGCCCTCGCCGATGGCGCAGCTTCGCCGGCGCGTCCTCGGCCACGCCGGGCTGCTGATCGGCATCGCGGTGCTGACGACCATCGTGCTGATGGCACTGTTCGCCGACGTGATCTCGCCGCACGATCCCTACGAGCAGATCCTGTCGCGCAAGCTGATCCCGCCGATCTGGCACGACGTGCCGGCGGCGACCTGGGAACACCCGCTGGGCACCGACCAGCTCGGCCGGGACTATCTGTCGCGGCTGTTCCACGGCGCGCGCATCTCGCTGCTGATCGGCTTCGCGGCGATGCTGATCTCCGGCGTCATCGGCACCGCGCTGGGCGTCGCCGCCGGCTATTTCGGCGGGCGGGTGGACATGGTGGTGAACTTCATCATCACCACGCGGCTGTCCATGCCGGTGGTGCTGGTGGCCCTGGCGGTGGTCAGCCTGGTGGGCAGTTCGCTGACCGTGGTGATCTGGGTGCTGGGGCTGCTGATCTGGGACCGCTTCGCCGTGGTCATGCGCAGCGCCACGCAGCAGATGCGCAACCTGGAGTTCGTCACCGCCGCCCGGGCCGTCGGCTGCTCGACGCCGCGAGTCATGGCCGCCGAGATCATGCCCAACATCCTCAACCACCTGACGGTGGTGGCGACGCTGGAGATGGCGCACGCCATCATCCTGGAGGCGGCGCTGTCCTTCCTGGGCCTGGGGGTGCAGCCGCCGACGCCGAGCTGGGGGCTGATGATCTCCGAGGCCAAGGGCATGATGTTCTTCGACCCCTGGCTGATCGGCATCCCCGGCACGGCGCTGTTCGCGCTGCTGCTGTCGATCAACCTGCTGGGCGACGGCGTGCGCGACGTCACCGCCCCCGACAACCCGAACGGATAGGACGGGAGAGCCGCGTCTTGGCCGAGCGCATCCTCGACATCGAGAACCTGCACATCCGCCTGCCCACGCCGGCGGGCACGCTGCACGCGGTGCAGGGCATCGACCTGCACGTCGACCGCGGCGAGACGCTGTGCATCGTCGGCGAATCCGGCTGCGGCAAGTCGCTCACCGCTCTGTCCATCATGGACCTGCTGCCCGCCAAGGCGCGGCGCACGGCCGACCGGATGGAGCTGGACGGCATGAACGTCCTGGACATCGGCGAGCGCCGCATGGCCGACCTGCGCGGCAACCGCATGGGCATGATCTTCCAGGAGCCGATGACCTCGCTGAACCCGGCCTACACCATCGGCGACCAGCTTCAGGAGGCGATGCGGCGGCATCGCCGGGTGTCGCGGGCGGAGGCGCGGGAGCGCGCGGTCTACCTGCTGGACAAGGTGGGCATCACCGGCGCCGGCAGCCGGCTGAAGCAGTACCCGCACCAGCTTTCCGGCGGTCTGCGCCAGCGGGTGATGATCGCGCTGGCGCTGATGTGCGGGCCGGACCTGGTCATCGCCGACGAGCCGACCACGGCGCTCGACGTCACCATCCAGGCGCAGATCCTCTATCTCCTGGCGGAATTGCAGCGGGAGTTCGACGTCGGCCTCATCCTCATCACCCACGACCTGGGCATCGTGGCGCGGGTCGCCCGGCGCGTGGCCGTGATGTATGCCGGGCAGGTGGTGGAGCTGGGCAGCGCCGAGCAGGTGTTCCGCAATCCCACGCACCCCTACACCCAGGGCCTGATGCAGTGCATCCCGGTGCCCGGCAAGACGCAACGCGGCGCGCATCTGGGGCAGATCCCCGGCATCGTGCCCTCGCTGGTGGGCGAGATGCCGGGCTGCCACTTCGCCGACCGCTGCCCGCACGCGCACCACGCCTGCACGCGCGGGCCGGTCGCGCTGCGTCCGGGCGTCGGCGCCGGGCACGCCTACCGCTGCGTCCTTTCGCCCGAGGAGTCCGCCCGCAACCTGAGCCAACAGGCGGCCGCCGAATGACCGACGCCATCCTCGAAGCCCGCGACATCCATCGCACCTTTCAGGTCTCCGGCGGCTTCATGCGGCGCAAGCAGGCGCTGCGCGCGGTGAACGGCGTGGACCTGGCGGTGAAGCGGGGCGAGGTCTACGCGCTGGTCGGGGAGTCCGGCTGCGGCAAGACCACGCTGGCGAAGATGCTGATGGGGCTGCTGCCGCCCAGCGCGGGCGAGATCGTGCTGGACGGCCGTCCCATCGGCAAGCTGGACCGCCTCACCATCGCCCGAACGCTGCAGCCGGTCTTCCAGGACCCCTATTCCTCGCTGAACCCGCGCAAGTCGATCGGCAGCATCGTGACCCTGCCGCTCAAGGTGCAGGGCGATCCGAACCCCGAGACCTGGCGCAAGCGCGCCGAGGAGACGATGGAGCTGGTCGGGCTGCCGCGCCGGGTATTCAACAGCTATCCCAACCAGCTTTCCGGCGGCCAGCGCCAGCGCGTCGCCATCGCGCGGGCCATCGTCAACCGCCCGCAGGTGCTGATCTGCGACGAGCCGACCAGCGCGCTGGATGTCTCGGTGCAGGCGCAGATCCTCAACCTCCTGCAGGACCTGCGGGGCGAATTCGGGCTGACCTACATCATGATCAGCCACGATCTGGCGGTGGTGGAGCACATGGCCGACCGCGTCGGCGTCATGTACCTCGGCCGCATCGTGGAGGAAGCGGACCCCGAAACGCTGTTCCGCGCCCCGCGCCATCCCTACACCGAGGCGCTGATGCAGTCCGTCCTGACGCCGGAGCCCGAGCTGGGCGTGCCGGAGACGCACCTGGGCGCGGCCTATCCCGATCCGGTCAACCCGCCGCCCGGCTGCACCTTCCACCCGCGCTGCGCCAGGGCGATGGCGCACTGCTCCCGCATCGCGCCCCGGCCGCTGGCGACGGCGGAGGGCCACGTGGAATGCCACCTGTACGACGAGAGTCCCGAGGAGAGGAGGGCCGCCGAATGACCGGGGGAGAGGGCCGGGCCGACGCGTTGGCGCTCGGCGACGACTACATCGGGTCCGGGCGCTTCGAGGCCGAGCTGGGCCGCCGCGTCGCCTATCGCACCGAGAGCCAGAAGCCGAAGGAAAGCCTGCCGGAGCTGTACCGCTACCTGCGCGAGGAGATGATCCCGGCCTTCGAGGCGATGGGCTTCGCCTGCAAGACCTACGACAACCCGGTGGAGGGGCTCGGTCCGGTGCTGCTGGCGACGCGGATCGAGGACGCGGGCCTGCCGACGGTCCTGGGCTACGGCCACGGCGACGTCATCCGCGGGCTGGAGGACCAGTGGACCCGCGGCAAGGGCCCCTGGGAGACGGCGCGCGAGGGCGAGCGGCTTTATGGTCGGGGCACCGCCGACAACAAGGGCCAGCACACCATCAACATGGCCGCCCTGCGCGCCGTGCTGGAGACGCGCGGGCGGCTTGGCTTCAACGCCAAGTTCCTGATCGAGATGGGCGAGGAGGCGGGCTCCGTCGGCCTGCGCGAGGTCATCGAGGCGAACGGGGACGACTTCGCCGCCGACGTCTTCATCGCCTCCGACGGCCCGCGGGTGAAGCCGGACCGGCCCACCGTCACCCTGGGCTCGCGGGGCTGCCGGAACTTCGACCTGGTCTGCGATCTGCGCGAGGGCGGGCACCACTCCGGCAACTGGGGCGGCCTGCTGGCCAATCCGGGCATCATCCTGGCGCACGCGCTCGCCACGATCACCGGTCCCAAGGGCGAGATCCGCGTGCCCGAATGGCTGCCGCCGCCGATGTCGCCGGCCGTGAAGGAGGTGCTGGCGGACGTCGAGATCGATCCCGGCAAGGACGGGCCCGAGATCGACCCCGACTGGGGCGAGCCGGGACTGCGCCCGGCGGAGAAGGTCTACGCCTCCAGCAGCTTCAACGTGCTGGCCTTCACCACCGGCAACCCGGACCGCCCGGTCAACGCCATCCCGCCGAAGGCGCGGGCGCACTGCCAGCTCCGCTACTTCGCCGGGGTGGACGCGGACGACATCCTGCCCGCCCTGCGCCGCCACCTGGACGCGCACGGCTTCCAGGGCGTCGCGGTCGAGCCGCCGCCCGCCGCGAACGCCGGCGGCTTCGCCGCCGCGCGGACCGAGCCGGATCATCCCTGGGCGCGCTGCGTGCGGGACTCCGTCGCCCGGACGCTCGGGGCGCCGCCGGCGGTGCTGCCCAGCATGGGCGGCTCGATCTGCAACGACCTCTTCACCGACCTGCTGGGCCTGCCGGCCATCTGGATCCCGCACTCCTACGCCGGCTGCTCCCAGCACGCCCCGGACGAGCACGTCCTGATGCCCGTCTGCCGCGGCGCCATGCAGGTGATGACCGGGCTGTACTGGGACATCGGGGCGGGGGAGGTGCCG
>CAZLNO010000096.1:0-14489 GCA_964561005.1 uncultured Rhodovibrionaceae bacterium
CGAGGCCGAGCTGCGCCTGCGCGCGGCGGAGAGCAACCTGGAACGCCTGGACGACGTCATCGTCACGCTGGAGGAGCAGCTTGCCGCCCTGGAAAAGCAGGTGAAGCAGGCCAGGCGCTACCGCCGCCTCAGCGACCAGATCCGGCGCAACGAGGCCGTGCAACTCCATCTTGAGGCCGAGGCGGCGAAGGCGACGCTGGCCGACGCGCGCGAGCGGCTGTCCGAGGCCGAGGCGCGCGTGGCCGAGCGGACCCAGGACGCCTCGCTCCGCGCGACGGAACAGGCGGAGGCGCAGGCGGCGCTGCCGCCGCTGCGCCAGGCGGAGGCCGAGGCGGCGGCGGAATTGCAGCGCCTGCAACTGGCCTTGCAGGGGCTGGAGCAGGAGGAGAAGCAGGCCGAGACCGCCCGCCAGCAGGCCGAGGCCCGGCTGCAACAGCTCGACGGCGACCGCGAGCGCGCCCTGGCCCAGGCCAGGGACGCCGAATCCGCGATGGCTCGCCTGGAGGAGGAGCGCGCGAGCCTGCGCCGGGCGGCCGAGGGCGAGGACGATGCCCAGGCCGCCGCCACCGCCGCCCGCGACAAGGCGCAGGCGGCGGCGCAGGACACCGAGCAGGACCTGAACGCGCTCAACCAGCAGGTGGCCGCCGACGAGGCCCAGGCCAAGGCGCTGGACAAGCGCCTCCACGAACTGGCCCAGCGCCGGGACAAGCTGGAGCGCCAGCGCGACGACATCGCCCGGCAGCGCGAGGAGCTGGCGGGCGACTCGGCGGGCGAGGACGCGGCCCTGGAAGACGCCGGAGAGGCCGTCGAGGCCGCCGATGCGCGCCTGGCCGAGGCCCGCGCGGAGGCCGAGGCGGCGGAGGCCGCGCTGGCCCGGGCCCGCGAGGCGGAACAGGCGGCGCGCGAGGAGGCCCAGCAGGGCGAGGCCGAGCGCGCGCGGCTGCAGGCGGAAATCGACGCCCTGACGAAGCTGCTGACGCCCGACACGGCGGGTGCCGGCGCGCCGCTGCTCGATTCGCTGCGGGTGCGGCCCGGCGCGGAGAAGGCCCTGGGCGCCGCGCTGGGGGACGACCTCGACGCCCCGACCGACGCCGACGGCGCGGTGCACTGGCGCGAGCTGCCGCCGCTGGCCCAGCCGCCCGCGCTGCCCGAGGGCGCGACGCCGCTGGGCGAGCTGGTCGAGGCGCCGCCCGTGCTGGCGCGGCGGCTGTCGCAGACCGGCCTGGTGGCCGACCGCGACAGCGGGGTCCGGCTGCAACCCGGCCTGGGCCCCGGACAGCGGCTGGTGAGCCGCGACGGCGACCTCTGGCGCTGGGACGGCTTCGCCGCCGCCGCCGAGGCGCCCACCGCCGCCGCCCAGCGGCTGGAGCAACGGAACCGCCTGGCCGAACTGCGCCAGGAGCTTGCCCCCCTCGAAGCGCGCGCCGGCGCGGCGAAGCAGGCGCACGAGGCCGCCCAGGCGGAAACGGCGGCGGCGGCCGAGCGGGAGAAGGCGGCCCGGCGGGCGGTCAACGAGGCCTACGGCGACGGCGAGCGGGCGCGCAAGCACCTGGCCCGCCTGGAAAAGGACGCCGCCGCGGCGCGGTCGCGCCTGGCCGCGCTGGACGAGAGCGCCGAGCGCCTGGCCGCCGACCTGGAAGAGCTGGCCGAGTCCAGGGCAAAGGCCGAGGCCGACAAGGCGGCGCTGCCGGACCTCGCCGAGTTGCGCGCGCGGCTGAGCGAACTGCGCGCCGCGCTGGCCGAGCGGCGCCAGACGCTGTCCGCGCGGCAGGGCGAGCTGGACCGCCTGGTGCGCGAGAGCGCGGCCAGGGCCGAGCGTCTGAGCGCCATCGAGACCGAGGCGCGCGCCTGGCGGGAGCGCGCCGATTCGGCCCGGACGCACCTGGAGGAACTGGACGGACGTCGCGAGGCCGCCCGGCGAGAGGTGGACGATCTGGCCGGAAAGCCGGAAGAGTTCGCCGCGCGCAAGGACAAGCTGCGCGAGGCCATCGCCGCCGCCGAGGACAGGCGCAAGCAGGCCGCCGACGCGCTGGCCGAGGGCGAGCGCCGGCTGGCCGAGGCGGACAAGGCGCTGAAGGCCGCCGAGCAGACCGCCGGCGAGGCCCGCGAGGCGCGCGTGCGCGCCGAGGCGGCGGCGGAACAGGCGCAACAGGCGCTGCGCGAGGTGAGCGAGCGCATCCACGACCGCCTGCACTGCGCCGTCGACGGCGTGCTCGACCACGCCGGCCTGGACCCCGGCCAGGAGCTGCCCGACCGGGAGGAGGTGGCGCGCCAGCTCGCGCGGCTGACCCGCGAGCGCGACAACATGGGGCCGGTCAACCTGCGCGCCGAGGCCGAGGCGGCGGAGATGCGGGAGCGCCTCGACGGCATGCAAAAGGAGCGCGAGGACCTGACCGCCGCCATCGCGCGGCTGCGCCAGGGCATCGGCAGCCTGAACCGCGAGGGGCGCGAGCGCCTGCTGGCCGCCTTCGAAGAGGTCAACACCCACTTCTCCGAGCTGTTCGTGCGGCTGTTCGGCGGCGGCCGCGCGCACCTCAGCCTGACCGAATCCGACGACCCGCTGGAGGCCGGGCTGGAGATCATGGCCTCGCCGCCGGGCAAGCGGCTGCAGGTGATGTCGCTGCTGTCGGGGGGCGAGCAGGCGCTGACCGCCCTGTCGCTGCTGTTCGCGGTGTTCCTGACCAACCCGGCGCCGATCTGCGTCCTGGACGAGGTCGACGCGCCGCTGGACGACGCCAACGTCGACCGCTTCTGCTCGCTGGTCGAGGAACTGGCGCATGCCGGGCGGACGCGCTTCCTCGTCATCACCCACCACCGGATGACGATGAGCCGCATGGATCGCCTGTTCGGCGTGACCATGAGCGAGCGCGGCGTCTCCCAGCTCGTCTCGGTCGACCTGCGCGCCGCCGAGGCGTTGCGCGAGGCGGGCTGACGCAGCCGCCGCGAAGCGCGGATTTCCTGGATTCCAGCGCCCCTGTACCGGGGTCCGGCGGGCCTTGACAGGGTGGGGGGAGGTCCGTATGTTCCCCGCGCCTTGTGCGGCGCAAACACTGCGGCGAGAGGGGTTTTTCGGGCCGGGGTTCGGCAGGGCGCGCGGGCAGGGGAGCACGTGATGGCCGACCCGGAAAAGCCCGCCCCGCTCGAACGGCTGGAGAAGCGGATCGCCGCCGCCAAGGAGGAACGCGAGCGTCGTCTGGGGGGACGGAAAAGCAGCTATTCCCAGAGCGGCCTTGGCCTCGGCCTGCGCATCGCCACCGAGATGGTCTCGGCGCTGGCGGTGGGGGTCGTGATGGGGCTCGTCCTGGACTCCTGGCTCGGCACCGAGCCGTGGCTGCTGATCGTCTTCTTCATCCTGGGGGCGGCGGCGGCGTTCGTGAACCTGGTCCGCGTGGCGCAGGCGGCGGAAGCCGGGCGCAAGCGCGAGGCAGCGCAAGCGCGCCGTGACGAGGGCGCGGAGGACGGAGAGGAGTAGACGTGGCGGAAGCGCAGTCGACGGCCGCGAACGGCGGTCACGGCGGGGGCGGCGGCCTGAACCTGGACCCGCTGCACCAGTTCGAGATCCACGCCATCATCCCCATCCGGCTCGGGGATCTGGACCTGTCGTATACGAACTCCTCGCTGTGGATGACCATTGCCGTGGTCATCATCTTCGCGCTGATGGCGCTGCCGACGCGCGGGCGCGCTCTGGTGCCGGGGCGCATCCAGTCGATCGCGGAAATTCTCTACGAGACCACGGCGAACATGCTGCGCGACAGCGCGGGACGCGACGGGCGCGAGTACTTCCCCTTCATCTTCGCGCTGTTCAGCTTCCTGCTGGTGGGCAACCTCCAGGGTCTGATTCCCGGCTCCTTCACCTTCACCAGCCACATCGTGGTGACGCTGTCGCTGGCGCTGGTCGTCTGGGTCGGCACCACGGTCATCGGGTTCATCCGCCACGGCGCCGGCTTCCTGAAGTTCTTCGTGCCGCACGGCGCGCCCGGCTGGTCGGCGCCGCTGCTGGTCTTCATCGAGCTGATCTCCTACCTGTCGCGGCCGATCAGCCTGGCGCTGCGCCTGTTCGCGAACATGCTGGTCGGGCACGCGCTGCTGAAGACGATCGCCGGGTTCGTGTTCGTGCTCGGAATCGCGGGGATCATTCCCCTGGCCGCGACCGTGGCCATCACGGCGCTGGAGTTCCTGGTCGCCGTGCTGCAGGCCTATGTTTTTGCCATTCTGAGTTGCATCTATCTCAGCGACGCGCTCCACATGCACTGAGACGGGGCGGTCAAGCCCGCGCCGGGGGCGGATCGCGTCCCCGGTCAGGTTCACTTAACAGCGTGAGGACGAGACGATGGACGTTGAAGCTGCGAAGTTGATCGGTGCCGGCCTGGCCGCCATCGGTGTGATCGGTGCCGGCATCGGGGTCGGCAATGTCTGGGCCAGCTACTACGACGCGATCGCGCGCAACCCCTCGGCCAAGGACGATATCGGCGCCAACATCTGGATCGGCTTCGCGGTGACCGAGGCGATCGCGCTCTACGCGCTGATTATTGCGCTGATCGTCCTGTTCGCCTTTTAATCGGGCGGCAGCCAGACGCGGCGCAGTACGCTTCCGCCGTGGCACGGCGGGACCGGCCGACGGTCTCGCCCGCGGCTTGCGTGGCAGCGATCGCACGAGAGGTCCGCGATGCCCCAGTTCAATCCCGAATGGTTCGCCAGCCAGATCTTCTGGCTCGTGGTCACCTTCGTCGTCCTTTACCTGCTGATGAGCCGGATCGCGCTGCCGCGGGTGGCGCAGATCCTTCAGGAACGGCAGGAAAAGGTCGAGGACGATCTCGCCAAGGCCGAGCAGCTCCGCAAGGAGGCGCAGGAGCTCTACGAGGCCTATGAGCAGTCCCTGGCGGACGCCCGGGCCGAGGCCCAGCAGGTGCTGCGCGAGGCCCAGGACGCGATCGCCAAGCACCAGAGCGAGCGTCACGAGGCCTTCACGCAGGACCTGAACCAGCGCGTTCAGGAAGCGGAGCAGCGCATCGAGGCGGAGAAGCAGGAGTTCCTGGGCAACCTGCAGGAGCTCGCGGCCGAGGCGGCGCAGAGCGCCGCGCTGAAGCTCATGGGCGGCAAGATCGGCAAGCAGAAGGCCGAATCGGCCGTCAAGCAAGCGATGGAGGGTGCCGGCTGATGCTGCAAAGTGCCGAAACCTGGGTGGCGGTCGCTTTTATCATCTTCATGGCGATAGCCCTCTACTATGGCCTTCGGCCCATCCTGCGGGCGCTGGACGCACGGGCGGACCGCATCCGCAAGGACATCGAGCAGGCCGAGCAGCTTCGCGAGGAGGCGCAGCGCCAGCTCGCCGACTACAAGCGCCGGCAGCGGGAGGCGCAGCGCGAGGCCGAGGAAATCATCGAGCACGCCAAGGTCGAAGCGAAGCGCATGCGCGAGCAGGCCGAGGCCGACCTCAAGGCGCAGCTCGACCGGCGCGAGCACCTCACCGAGGAGAAAATCCGCCAGGCCGAGCAGAAGGCCATCCAGGAAATCCGCCACCGGGCCGTGGATATCGCGATGGTGGCCAGCGCCCGGCTGATGCGCGAGAACCTGAGCGAGAAGCGGGCCAACGAGCTCCTGGAAGAGGCCATCGACGACCTGCCCAAGCGGCTGGTCTGATCGCCGACCCGCATCGTCGGACGGCGAACCGATCGCGAAGACCGCGAGCGGTTTTCATTCGGGACCCGGCTGTAGGTGTAGCGCGGGCTTCAGCCTGCCGAAATCCGGCGGCGGGCGCCTGCACGGCATGCTGAAGCATGCCCTGCGCAATTCGGCGGCGCTCGCGCACGGCCTCGCCGTCGCCTGCCGCGGCCTTCGGCCTTGACCCGTCGCGGCACGTCCCCCGCCCGTCCCCTTTGGCCGGAGCGCCCGCCGCCATATATGCGGGAAAAGGGCTTGCAGGGAGAGGGCGCATGGCGACGGCGGCAGGGGCGCGATCGGGGCAGAGTCTGGCCGGAATCGAGCTGTTTCGCGACTGCTCGCAGGCGGAGCGCGGGCGGGTCGAGGAGCGTTGCCGCTGGCGCAAGTACCAGCCGCAGGACGTCGTCATCGACCGCGGGGCGGATACCCACGAGGTTCACTTCATCGTGTCCGGGCGCGTGCGCGTGGTCGATCAGTCGGCTTCCGGACGCGAAGTCAGCTTCGAGGACATCGACCCCGGCGGCATCGTCGGCGAGCTGGCCGCCATCGACGGCGGCGAGCGCTCGGCCTCGGTGATCGCGCTGGAGCCGACGGTGACCGCGGCGCTGGACGCGCGCACCTTCCTCAACGTCATGCGCGACCATCCCGACGTCGCCGAGGCGATGATGCGCCGGCTGACCCGCATGGTGCGCCAGGCCAGCGGCCGCATCATGGAGCTCAGCACCCTGGGCGCGCACAACCGGGTGCACGCGGAGATGCTGCGCCTGGCCCGCAAGGCCGCGCGCGGCGACGCCCGCCATGCCCGCATCTACCCCATCCCCGTCCACGCCGACATCGCCAGCCGCGTCTCCACCACGCGCGAGACCGTGGCGCGCGTCCTCAGCGAGCTGAGCAAGAAAGGACTGGTGGTGCGCGACGGCAACGCGCTGGCGGTGCCGGACATCGACGCGCTGGAAGCGCTCGTGGAGCGCGTGCGCGGCGAGTAGGCCTGGAGCCGCTGACGGGAGCGGTCTCGATCGAACATTCGCGTGCCACCAAGGCGACCGGATGGCGGATCAGCGAAGCGGGCCCCTGTCCCATCTGCGTGCCGTGTCGCCTCCGGAACAACGACCCGGATTCGATGGCCATTGCCCTCGTGACCTGACAGCGGGTCACGCGGACGTGTCGTTGCGTGTGCGATCCCCTTTGCTAGCCTGAGCGGACCTCGAAGGGGAGAGCGTCATGTGCGAGCTGTTCGGGATGTCCGCGCGCGTGCCGACCACGGTCACGCTGTCGCTGGGGCCGCTGGCGGCGCAGGGCGGGCAGGACGGCCCGCACAGGGACGGCTGGGGCGTCGCCTACTACGAGGGCGGCGACGTGCGGCGGCTGCGCGGCGACGACCCGGCCAGCGAGAGCGCCTGGATCGGCTTCCTGCGCGATGTCGGCCTGACCAGCGACGCCGTGATCGCGCACATCCGCTGGGCGCAGCAGGGCGAGGCGGCGCTGCGCAACACGCATCCCTTCGCCCGCGAACTGGGCGGGCGCATGCACGTCTTCGCCCACAACGGCATGCTGCACGGCGTGCGCGCGGCGATGCCGCTGGACGGCCCCTGGCGACCGATCGGCGAGACGGATTCCGAACACGCCTTCTGCGCCTTGCTGCAGCGCCTGCGGCCGCTCTGGGGCGAGGCGGCGGACGGCGCGGTGCCGGACGTGCAGGCGCGGCTGCGCGTGCTGGACGGCTTCGCCGCCGAGGCGCGGGCGCTGGGCACCGCCAACTTCCTCTACGGCGACGGCGACCTGCTGGTCGCCCACGGCCACCGGCGGCGGCAGGAGAGCGACGGCGAGGTCCGCCCGCCGGGGCTGTACGCGCTGAGCCGCGAATGCGCCAGCGACCGCCACGCCATGAGCGGCGGCGGCGTCGATGTGGGCGGCGCGGAGGGGGGCGGCGAGGGGCAGCAGGTGCTGCTGTTCGCCAGCGTGCCGCTCACCGACGAGCCCTGGGCGCCGCTGCCCGAGGGCCAGCTCGTCGCGGCGCGCGCGGGCACGGCGGTGGTGCCGGAGCAGGGATGACGGCCCGCCGCCGCGCCCGCCGCGCCGCCGCCGCGGCTCAGGCCAGGTAGAGGGCGTAGCCCGTCCCGGCCAGCACCGCGCCGGCGAAGCCGAAGGCGACATAGGCGAGGAACACCGGCGGGCGCACCAGGGCGAACACCGCGACGGCGGCCGGAATGCTGGTGACGCCGCCGGCGACCATGAAGGTCAGCGCCGCCCCCGGCGTCATCCCCAGGTCCATCAGCGCCGCCGTCGTCGGGATGGCGGCATAGCCGTTCAGGTAGGCCGGCGCGCCGACCAGGGCGGCCAGGGGAATGGCGAAGGCGCTCTCGCCGCCGACCCAGCGGCCCACCAGCTCCGCCGGGACGTAGGCCAGCATCAGGCTCTCCAGGAAGAACGCCAGCGTCAGCCACTTGCCCAGGAACCAGCCGTTGGTGCCGGCCGAGCGGGCGAAGGTGGCGCGCCGCGCCGGCTCGCGCCAGAACGCCCAGCGCACCGGCGCCGGGTCGCGCAGGCTGCCTGTGCCGCAGCAGCCCTTGACCGCCTGCTTCAGCGGGCTCTCGAAGGCGCCGAGGCGCAGCAGCGCCAGCATCGCCAGCCCGCCGCCCAGCCCCAGCCCGGCGGCGGCCAGCGTCTTGGCGACGGCGAACTCGAAGCCCAGCCCGCCGGCGGTGAGGACGAACAGCTCCGGGTCCATGATCGGCGAGGCCAGCCAGAACGCCATCACCGCCGGCAGCGGCATGCCCATCGCCAGCAGCGCGCCGACCAGCGGAATGACCCCGCAGGAGCAGAACGGCGACAGCGCCCCGAACACCGCCGCGGCGACGATCATCGCCAGCACCCGGCCGCTGAACGCGCGGGCCAGCAGGGCGTCGACCTGCGCCGCCTGGCTGTAGGCCGCCACCAGCACGCCCAGCAGCAGGAAGGGCGCGATGCCCACGAGGCTCTCGGCGGTAAACACCAGACTCGCCTCGGCTTGCGCCGGCGCCACGACGGCGACGGCCGCGACGGCGAGGGCGAGGGCGGCGACGACCGGGTCCACGCGCCGGACCCGGGCCAGGGTGGTGGTGAGCGCTTGATCGGTCATTGTCCGTTCCTTCTAGAATATTCGTAATATCCAGCCGCACGATAACGTCGGGCAGGCTTCAGCCTGCCGGCGCAAAGGCCTCGGCGTGCCAAGGCGTGCTTGCCGCTACGCCGCGTCCTCGCCGCGCGCCTCCGCGCAGCACTCCTCCGTCAGATAGCCCAGCAGGGCGTCCATCTCCGCGTAGTTGGCGCGGCAGATCAGGCTGGCGCCCTGACGCTCCTGGGCGATCAGGCCGACGTGCAGCAGCCGCTGCAGGTGGTGCGAGAGCGTCGAGGCGGGGATGTCCAGCCGCCGCTGGATCGCCCCCACCGGCAGGCCTTCCGCGCCGGCGCGCACCAGCGCGCGATAGATCTCCAGCCGCTTCGGCGCCCCCAGCGCCTCCAGCATCGTGGCGGCCTGCTGCGTGTCCATGTGCCGCATCTCCGGTATTTCCAGGATTATCGAAATAACTTTTTTCGGGGAGGTTGTCAAGCGGCATGGCGTTGGCGCCGGAAACGGCGCGGGGCGGGGACTCCGTCCCCGCCCCGAACGCTTTTTGCACTGCCCATGACGAGAACGTTCCGGTCGGGGGCAAGCCCCCAACCGGGGAATACGCGTAAATTAGACAAACGATTGCCACCGAGAAGATGCGTGTCGCAGGATGGAACCCGCGACCGGCAATGGAGTTGACCTGGTCCCATTGGGCCAGCGCCCGTACCCCGCAAGAAACTGACTAGTCAAGCGCCGCCATCCTTCGCCACACCACCGATATCGAGGCTTTTGCAGGGAGGAATACGATGCCCGCGACATCGGAAGACTTCCGCGCCGAGCTGACCCGTCGCTTGCGCGCGGCGGAACGAGAGGGGCAGGCATAGCTGGAAATATCGGCTGGCGAACTGCATCGAGCGGTTTGAGGCTATCCTGGACCGGAACACCGAATGCCGCTTTGTTGCCACAATATGAGACCGCAAATGCAGGCTGGCGACGAAATCCTCGCCACGCCGCCCAAGGGTAACGGCGCGTCACTGCGCGTGCGCTACAGGGTAAAGCGATGAGGGCGCCGCCGCCGTCGTCACCTGGAACCTGCGCGATATGCGGGGCGGCGAACCGAGGTGGCCGGGACTTCGGGTTCTCACGCCGACGGCGTACTTGCAGGAGGTCGCATGAGCACCTTGACCATTCGCCTGCCGGACGACAGGGCGGCCCGGCTGAAGGATCTGGCGCGCAGCCGGGGCGTCAGCGTCGCGCGCTCGCGGGCAGCCGAAAGTCCACCTCCCCCACTTCTGGGGGAGGTCGGATCGCGCCAGCGATCCGGGTGGGGGCCACGGCGGTGGCGCCGGGCACGCCGGCGGCTCGTCTCGCGCGGACGCCCCCACCCCATCCCTCCCCCACAAGTGGGGGAGGGCGGCTGCCGCGTCCGGTGGGGCGCCTTCGTGGGCTGCGTGCCTGCAAACGGGTCGGGCGTCCGCAAGCGTCCGCAAGCGTCCGCAAGCGTCAGCATCCGTCAGCGTCGCGCGTGCACGGGCCGGCCTTCTCATTCGCCCCTTGAGGCACCTATATGAACCGTGAAGTGCACGCCCGGCGGCCCTGGCCCGGCTGTCCGGCCCGCCCGCGCCGACTCCCCAGGCGGCGGCGGGTCTGCTAGGGTCCGCGCGCATCGAGACACGGGAGGAGAGAGCATGACCGCCTGCATCGTCGGCTGGAGCCACGCGCCCTTCGGCAAGCACGAGAACGACGACGTCGAGAGCCTGATCGCCCGGGTGGCGACCCAGGCCGTCGAAGACGCCGGGCTGGCGCCGGAGGACATCGACGAGATCGTGCTGGGCACCTATGGCGACGCCTTCTCGCCGCAGGGCTTCCCGGCCTCGCTGGTGCTCCAGAGCGACGAGCGCTTCCGCTTCAAGCCCGCCACGCACGTCGAGAACGCCTGCGCCACCGGCTCGGCCGCGATCCACGCCGGCCTCAAGTCCATCGGGGCGAAGCGCGCGCGCCATGTGCTCTGCGTCGGCGTCGAGAAGATGACCGGGCTGTCCAACCAGGAGATCGGCCGCCTGCTGCTCAAGGCCGCCTACCTCAAGGAGGAAGGCGACATCGAGGGCGGCTTCGTCGGCGTCTTCGCCCGCATCGCCCAGAAGTACTTCCAGCAGCACGGCGACCAGTCCGACGCCCTGGCGGCCATCGCGGCGAAAAACCACCGGAACGGCGCCGTCAACCCCTACGCGCAGCTCCGCAAGGACCTGGGCTATGACTTCTGCCGCCAGGAGTCGGAGAAGAACCCCACGGTGGTCGCCCCGCTGAAGCGCACCGACTGCTCGCTGATCTCCGACGGCGCGGCGGCGCTGGTGCTGTCCGACACCGAGGCGGCGCTGTCCATGGACAAGGCGGTGATGCTGCGCGCGGCGGTGCAGGTGAACGACTTCCTGCCCATGAGCAAGCGCGACATCACGGCCTTCGAGGGCTGCGCCGAGGCCTGGCAACGCGCCTTCGCCCAGTCGGGCGCGAAGCTGGAGGACCTCGACCTCGTGGAGACGCACGACTGCTTCACCATCGCCGAGCTGATCGAGTACGAGGCCATGGGCCTGACCCCGCGCGGCCAGGGCGCGCGGGCGGCGCTGGAGGGCTGGACCGGCAAGGACGGCAAGCTGCCGGTGAACCCCTCCGGCGGGCTGAAGAGCAAGGGCCACCCCATCGGCGCCACCGGCGTGTCCATGCACGTGATGGCGGCCATGCAGGTGACCGGGCAGGCCGGCGAGATGCAGATCGCCGACGCCAGCCTGGCCGGGGTGTTCAACATGGGCGGCGCCTGCGTGGCCAACTACGTCTCCATCCTGGAGCCGCTGCGCTGAGGGCGGGATGGCAAGGTCGCGTTAACGCTTTCCGGGCAAAATCGTCGGGCTCGGGGTGAGGGGGCGTGACACGGCGCACCTTTCCTCGAAGCGCGTGAAACGCAGCCGCCGCCGGAGCGGCCGGAGAACCTCGCCATGCAGGCCGCCAGCCCGAACCGCTTTCGCCGGATGCCGTCGTCGCGCGATCGGCGTCGCCGGCTCGCGCTCGCGGGGGCGTTTCTGGCCGCCGGAGTCCTGGCGGGCTGCGCCACCGGCGATGTGCTGCCCGACGAGGCGCCGCCGCCCCCGCCGGAGGCCTCACCGGTGGTGGCGGGCGAGGTCAAGGCCGGTCCGCCCAAGCGGTATTGCTATCGCACCCTGGGCACCGTGGACTGCTACGCCAGCCGGCTCCCCGGTGCCGAGTCGCGCCGCCTCGACTGGTTCGATTCCGCCGATTACGACTAATACCGCCCGACATTTGAACAGACTCGTCCTTCGACAAGCTCAGGACGAGGTCCTCATGCTGAGCCTGTCGAAGCATGAGGCCGCCCAGACGTACGATTTCATTTGTCGGGCGGTATCACTCCTCGTGCACCGCCTTGCGCACCATTCGCGTCATGGTGTCGATCTCCGGGTCGCCGATCGGCCCGCCGTCGACGCCGCGCACGCGGCGCACGCAAAGGCTGTTGGTGACGAAGGCTTCCTCCGCGGCCAGCAGGTCGGCGAGGTCCAGGCGGGCGGCGGTCACGGGGAACAGCGCCATGACCGCCTCGCGCGCGATGCCGGGCAGCGCGCCCTCGGACACCGGCGGGGTGACCAGCTCGCCGTCGATGACGGCGAAGATGCTGGCGATCGCCGTCTCCGCGACAAAGCCGGCGGTGTTGCACAGCAGCGCGTCGTCGTGGCCCCTCTGCTCGGCTTCCCGATAGGCCAGGAGGTTGTCCAGATAGCTCAGCGACTTGATCCGGCTGGCGGGCGAGAACTCGTTGCGCCGGACGCTCTTGGCGACGGTCAGCGACAGCGGCGCGCACGGCGGCCGCATCGGGCTGGCGGTCATCAGGACGCTTGGCGGCCCGCAGCCCCGTGTCGAAAGCCCGCGTCCGGCGGCTCCGCGGGTCACGGTCAGCCGCAGCGCGCCGCGCCGGACCTCCTGGACCGACAGCAGCCGGGCGACGTCGGCGACCAGCGTCTCGCGGTTCGGCACGCCTTCGATCCCCAGCGTCGCCAGGCCCTCGTCGAGACGGTCGAGGTGGCGCGCCAGGCGAACGGCCGCGCCGTCGCGCACGGCGATCGTCTCGAAAACGCCGTCGCCCAGGGTCAGCCCCCGGTCCCGCGGCGAGATCGCCGGCGCGTCGTCCGGGTGGAGGGTGCCGTTGAAGAGATAGCTCATAAGCTTACGACGGCTCCGACGGCGGCAGGAACGCGGCGGCCTTCACCTCGGTCTCCTGCCACTCCTGCTCCGGATCGGACTCGGCCACGATGCCGCCGCCCACGCCATAGCGCACGTGCCGGCGGTCCACGGCCATCGTCCGGATCAGGATGCTGGAGTCCATGCGGCCATCGAATCCCAGCCAGGCCATCGCGCCGCAATAGGGGCCGCGCCGCCGCCGCTCCAGTTCGTGAATGATCTCCATCGCCCGGATCTTCGGCGCGCCGGTGATCGAGCCGCCGGGAAAGGCGGCGCGCAGCAGGTCCACGGCGTCGCAGCCGGCCGTCAGCCGGCCGGTCACGACAGAGACCAGGTGGTGCACGGCGCCGAAGCTCTCCAGCGCGCAGAGCTGCGGCACCCGGACGGAGCCGATCGCGCAGACCCGGGCCAGGTCGTTGCGCAGCAGGTCCACGATCATCAGGTTCTCGGCCCGGTCCTTCTCCGAGGCGGCCAGCTCCGCGCCCAGGCGCGCGTCCTCGGCGGCCGTGCGCCCGCGTGGCCGGGTGCCCTTGATGGGGCGGGTCTCGACCTCGCCGCGCGGTCCGACCCAGAGGAAGCGCTCGGGCGAGAAGGAGCAGATGGCCGCGTCGTCGGGCAGCGCCAGGTAGGCGGAGAAGGGCGCGCGGGTGCGCTCGCGCATCTCGGTGTAGAGGGCCAGGCTGGACAGCTCCGACGGCCGGGCCGCCACCAGCTCGCGCGAGAGGTTCACCTGGAAGACGTCGCCGGCGTGGATGTAGTCGATGGCGCGGCGCACCTTCGTCAGATAGTCGGCATGCGCGACGTCGCCGGCCCAGGCGAGCCGCACCGGCGGCGGCGTTGGCGCTGCGTTTCCGGGTCGCAGGCGTTGGCGCACCTCGTCCAGGCGCTGCCGGGCGCGGCGCTGTCGCCAGGCCTCGCGCGTCTCGGGATAGCCGGTGGCGACGATCCAGGCGCGGCGCGCGGTCCGGTCGAAGGCGACCACCACGTCGTAGATCCCGAGCGCCAGGTCGGGATGCCGGGCGCCGGCCGAGGCGGGCGCGGGCAGGGCCTCGAAGCAGTTGCCCAGCTCGTAGCTCAGCAGCCCGGCCGCCCCGCCCTGGAACGGCGGCGCCGTCGGATCGGGCCGCTGCCGCCACGCGCGCAGCCGCGTCTGGAGCCGCCACAGCGGGTCCGGCTGCAGGGGCCCGGCGCGGGCGCCGTCGGCGGCGGGGATCTCCAGGATCTCCACCGGGTCCAGGCAGAGGTAGCTGTAGCGCGCGCGAGGGTCGTCGCTCGCGGCGCTGTCCAGCAGCAGCGTGTAGGGCACCTCGGCGTGCGCCGCCAGCAGTCGGGCGGGCTCGACGAAGGGGATTTCCTCCACCAGGGGCGGTCCGAATTCGGGCGGCGGCTCTGGGTGCATGGCCTTGGCTGCACGGTCTCGGTGGCGTCCGCGCCACGGCAGGCGCCGCGGCATGTCGGGCTTGTGCCCCGAATCCGGCCCGGTGTTCAAGGCGCGCGT
>CAZLNO010000097.1:0-14459 GCA_964561005.1 uncultured Rhodovibrionaceae bacterium
AGGACCTCGTCCTGAGCTTGTCGGACACGCAGTCGACGCCCTTGGGCGTCAAGGATGAGTCTGTTCAAATGTCGGGCGGTATCACACCTATGGCGATTACCGGACCTGGGACGATGACGCCCGCTATGAACTCATCGACGGCGTGGCCTACATCATGGCCCCGGCGCCGGCACGGCTCCACCAGGAAGTTGCCGGGGAAATCTTTCGTCAGGCCGCCAATGCCCTTGAAGGGAGCGGCTGTCGCGTCCTGATCGCGCCCCTGGACGTGCGCCTTCCCAAGGGGGACGAGGCCGACGACCAGATCGATACCGTGGTGCAGCCCGACATTCTTGCCGTCCGCGACCCGGCCAAGCCGGACGCGCGGTGCGTTCGCGGCGCCCCGGACTGGATGGTCGAGGTGCTGTCCCCGGCCACGGCGAGCCACGACCCGATCCACAAGCGCCGTATCTACGAGCGCCACGGCGTGGCCGAGTTGTGGCTGGTGCATCCCACCGATCGCGTGCTGACCCTCTACCGTCTGAGGAAAGGTGAGTACGGCAGACCGGAAATCGTCGAACTGACCGGCGAGACCGCGGTCGGCGTTCTGCCCGGTCTCGCCATCGGCTGGGACTCCCTGGCCGACCGCCTGCCCGAACCCGGTCCGTGAACCGCCGGCGGCGAGCCCGCCCCGCCCGGCAAAGGCCTGCCGCCTCGCAACCGCTACCCCTTCCCCGTCGTCCGCGTGCGCCGCGTGCGGCGGCGGGGGAAGACGCGGCGGGCCAGCCAGCTCCCCGGCGAATCGTCCTCGGCCGGGCCGCTTTCCGGCCGCTGCTCCAGCATGTCGTCCAGCAGCGCGTAGTCGTCGCGGCGGAAGGCTTCCAGGCTGTTCTCGATCTCCTCCAGGTTGGTGCCGGTCAGCCGCATCACCTTGGCCCCGAGCTGCAGGCTGGCTTCCACCGCCTCCGAGACCACGGCACTGGCGCCGGCCTGCTCCAGGCGCTTGCGATGCACGCCGTCGCGGGCGCGGGACACCACCGTGAACTCCGGGTCGTGGCCGCGCAGCGCGGCCACCGCCCGCTCGGCGAGGCCCGGCTGGTCCAGGGTGATCACCGCCGCCCGCGCGTGCGCCAGGCCGGCGGCGCGCAGCACATCGATGCGGCTGGCGTCGCCGAAATAGACCGGCATGCCCTCCTCGCGCCCGCGGCGCACGCGGTCCATGTCGACGTCGACGGCGACATAGGGCACGTCGGCATGCTCCAGCAGCTTGCACACCGTCCAGCCGACCCGCCCGAATCCGGCCACCAGCACGTGATCGGCGATGTCCTCGGTCGCTGCGCCCAGCTCCGTGTCGACGGTCTCGGCGGGCGCGCGCCGGGTCATGAGGGACTTGCCCATGGCGGCGAGCAGCGGCGTGCTGGCCATGGAGATCGCCACCGAGGCCAGCAGCGGCTGGCCCACCTCGCCCCGCACCACGCCAAGCTGCATCGCCACGCCCAGGACGACAAAGGCGAACTCGCCGCCCTGCGCCAGCAGCAGCGCGACCCGCCCGGACAGCGCCGCCCCGCTGCCGTTGATCCGCAGGATGACGAAGAGGATGGCCGCCTTGCCGACCAGCAGCGCCAGTGCCAGCCCCAGGACCGTGCCGGTGTCCTCGGCCACTTGGCCGAGGTCGATGCTCATGCCGACGGTCATGAAGAACAGGCCGAGGAACAGCCCGCGAAAGGGCTGGATGTCCGCCTCGATCTGATGACGGTATTCGGTGTCGGCCAGCAGCAGGCCGGCCAGGAAGGCGCCCAGCGCCATCGACATGCCCACCTGCGCCGTCGCCCAGCCGGTGGCCAGCACCAGCAGCAGGTTGGTCGCGGTGAAGACCTCCGGATTGCGGGTCCCGGCCATGACGCGATAGACCGGCCGCAGCAACAGCCGGCCCACCACCAGGATCGCCGCGATGGCCGCCGCCGCCTTGAGCCCCGCCAGGCCGAGCGCGGTGACGATGTCGCGCGAGCCGCCGGCGAGAATCGGCAGCAGCGCCAGCAGCGGCACCACGGCCAGATCCTGGAACAGCAGCACGGAGATCGCCATGCGGCCGTGCTGCTCGGTCGCCTCGCGCCGCTCCACCAGGAGCTGCAGGACCGTCGCGGTGGAGGACAGCGCCAGCGCCCCGCCGATCACCAGCGCCGCGCCCGGCGACAGCCCGGCGGCATAGGCGATCAGGCCGATCACCAGCGAGGTGGCGGCCACCTGGGACAGGCCCAGCCCCAGGATGTAGCGGCGCATGGCGATCAAGCGCCGCAACGGCAGATCGAGGCCGATGGCGAACAGCAGGAAGATCACCCCGAACTCGGCCAGCAGGTGCGTCTCGTCGGTCTCGCGCACCAGCCCCAGGGCGTGCGGCCCGATGACCAGTCCGGCAACCAGATAGCCCAGCACCGGGCTGACGCGCAGCCGCTGCACGACGGGCACGCTGACGATCGCGGCCAGCAGGATGATCAGGACTTCGGTGAGATGGCCCGTTTCCGGCATGCTGCCCCTGTCGTTGTCGTGGCTCCCGCACCTTGTAGCATGTCCGGCGGCGCGGGACACTCATGGCGCGAAGCGCCGGGCGCGTAACAGGCAACGAGCAACGGGCAACGGGCAACGGGCAACGGGCAAGAGAAAGGCGCGGAGACATTGGCCTCCGCGCCTTTGCACCCCCCTTCCCCCGTCGGCGCCATTCGGCGCCGGCAACCATACGGCCCCCCACGGCCGTGGTCTCGGGTTCAAGGCTCCGGCGTGCCGTTGCACGCCGTTGCCCGTCACGAGCAATTGTGATGAAAAGGTCTTAAAAACAGTTTAAACGCAGCGGAACATCAACCTCCTCTACATACACGCCGTAGGCGTGGTCGCGAGGCGCCGCCCCACGCCTCACTCCGGCGCCGGCACATCGTGCGCTTCCAGGGCCTGCCGCTGCCGCCGCGCCAGGGCCTCGGCATCGAAATCCTGGATCAGCTCCTGGAACAGGCGGTGCCAGTTGATCTCCGCGCGCAGGTGCATGAACACCGAGCCCAGCCCGATCGCGGCGCGGTCCATCAGCACGAACTCGCGCGGCGGTTTCACGCCGCCCAGGCGCTTCAACTCTTTGTGAATACGATTGGCCAGTTCGGCGCCGTAGGTGGTGCCCCGATCGCCCTGGATCAGTCGCACGCTGTCGTCCAGCAGCGGGCCGTAGAGGTATTCCGCCCAGAGGTTCAGGATCTCCAGCACCTCGTCGTTCAGGTTGGTGAAGCCCCAGATCGCGTAGGCGTGCTTGGCGCGCTCGCGATCGCCGGTTTCGAGGGCGTGATACAGCTCGATCACGCCCTCGACGAAGGGCGTACGGAAGGTCCGGATGCAGCCGAAGTCCATCAGGTTGATCGACTGATCCTCGGCTCGCACGGTATAGTTGCCGAGGTGCGGGTCGCCGTGGATCACGCCGTAGTAGTAGAATGGGACGTACCAGGCCCGGAACATGTTGTAGGCGACGCGGTTGCGCTCTTCCTGGTCGGCGTGGCCGTCGATGAACTCCATCAGCCGCATGCCGTCCAGCCAGGACATCGTCAGCAGCCGCCGGGTGCAGAACTCCGGCGCGCTTTCGGGCACGTGCACGCCGGGCTCGTCGCGCAGCATCTCGGCGTAGAGGTCCATGTGCCGGCGTTCCAGGCCGTAGTCCAGCTCCTCGCGCAGGCGGTCGCACAGCTCGTGGTAGATGTCCGAGGTGTCGATGGCGTTGTCGTAGCGCCGGTAGATCGACAGGATCCACTGAAGCTGCTTCAGGTCGGCGTCGACAGCGGATTGCATGTCCGGATACTGCAGCTTGCAGGCCAGCTTGCGGTCCCGGTCGTCGACCGCCAGATGCACCTGCCCCAGCGAAGCGGCGGCCACGGCCTCGTGGCTGAATTCCTTGAAGCGCTTGCGCCAGCCGGGACCCAGCTCGGTGGTCATGCGCCGCTTGACGAAGGGCCAGCCCATCGGCGGCGCGTTCGACTGAAGCTGCTGCAACTCCTCGGCGTACTCGCGCGGCAGGGCGTCGGGGATGGTCGCCAGGATCTGCGCCGCCTTCATCAGCGGCCCCTTGATCCCGCCCAGCGCGGCCTTGAGCTCGCCGGAATGCTTTGCCGAATCGAGTTCGATGCCCAGATAGCGGCTGCCGACGAGCTGGGCGGCGAGGCCGCCGACCGAGCGGCCCACCTGGGCGTAGCGGCGCAGCCGGCCGCCGACGCTCCCGGCATCTGAGTCCTGCCCGGATTCGCGGCGCGACCAGGCGGCGGTGTCGTCGTAGTCGGCGTCGCGATAGGGCGTGCCGGGCGTCGGCGCGGCGTCGCGGTCGCGGCGCCGCGTGCGGTCGCCGCCCCGCTCTGTCCGGGTGTTGCGGCGGTCGCCGCCGTCACGGGAGGTGTCGGTCATCGTCGCTCCATCCTTTACAGGACAGAAATTGGACCGCTCAGCCCCTGCGTCCAGCGCCCGCGCGACCGCGCCGGTCAGAAGCGATCGATCACCGTGACGCCGACGGTCGAATAGCGGTCCATCGCGGCCAAGGCCGTGCCCGCCTGCTCCAGCGCGATCCGGCCGGTGACGAGACGGGCGGGGTCCAGGCGGCCGGCGGCGATCATGTCGAACAGCGCGGGAAACCGGCTGGCCGGGATGCCGCGCGTGCCCATCACCGAGATCTGCCGGGCGTACACCAGCTCCAGCAGCGGGATCGGCGGCGCGGCGTGCTCCTCCAGCGGCATGCCGATCTGCACGTGGCGGCCCAGCTTGCGCAGGCCGCGCAGCGAGTTGTGGAAGGTCTCGGTGATGCCCAGCGCGTCGATGGACACCTGGGCGCCGCCGCCGGTGCGCTCCCGCACCGCCTCGCCCGGATCGTTGACCCCGCGCACGTTCAGCGTGTCGCTGGCGCCCAGCTCGCGCGCCAGGTCCAGCGCCGCGTCGTTGACGTCGACCGCCAGCACCGGCGCGCCCAGCGCGGCGCCGATCATCACGGCCGACAGCCCGACGCCGCCGCAGCCATGCACGGCCAGCCACTCCCCCGGCTGCAGCCTCGCGCGGTCGACGATGCCGCGAAACGCCGTGGTCACGCGGCAGCCCATGCCGGCGGCGGCGGCGAAGTCCAGCGACTCTGGCAGGCGGACCAGGTTGAAGTCGGCACGCGGCACCGGCACACGCTCGCCAAACGCGCCCCAGCCGGAAAAGCCGACGACGTGCTGGTGGTCGCAGACCGTGGCGTCGCCGCCCAGGCAGTCCGGGCAGGTCCCGCAGCCCAGGATGAAGGGCGCGGTCACCCGCTCCCCCACCGCGAAGCGCCGGCAGTCCGGCCCGACCTCCGCGACCACGCCGGCGAATTCGTGGCCCGGCACGTGCGGCGCGGCCACGTCGGGGTCGGCGCCCTTCCAGGCGTGCCAGTCCGAGCGGCAGACCCCGCAGGCCCGGACCTCCAGCACGACGCCGTCGGGCGGGCAGGCCGGGTCGGGCACCTCGCGCACCTGCAGCGGGTCCTTGAAGCGATCGAACACGGCGGCCTTCATGGCAACTCCCGGCGGCTTGGCATGAATGCGCGCAGCCTAGGACAGCCGCGACCGCGGCGGGAAGCGAAAATGCCACACCTCCGTCGTGGGGCGAACCTGCGGGCCGTGAGCGTGCATCCGCTTCCCCGCCGCCACGTTTCCCTTATGGTAAATGCCTTTGCTACCCTGACGCCGCGATCCGACCGGGCATCGCGCCACTTCGAACGAGGGGAGACCTGACCCATGAGCCTTTACATCAAGGCGCCGCGCGGATGGCGCGGTGCGATCCTGGCCGCGCTTGTCCTGCCGCTCGCCCTGGCCGCCTGCGCGCGCGGCGACTATCCCGGCCCGAAGCAGTCGGTGGGCACCGTGGGCGGCGCGGTGCTGGGCGGCCTGCTCGGCTCGCAGATCGGCGAGGGCCAGGGCCGGCTCTGGGCGACCGGCGCCGGCGCGGTGCTGGGCGCGCTGGCGGGCTCGGAGATCGGCAAGTCCCTCGACCGCGCCGACCGGCTCTACATGGCCCGCACCACCCAGGCATCGCTGGAGCACACGCGCACCGGCACGACCTCGACCTGGGAGAACCCGGACACCGGCCACACTGGCAGCGTCACGCCGGTGGACACCTACCAGCAGCCGGACGGCCGCTATTGCCGCGAGTTCCAGCAGACGGTGACCATCGGCGGCCGCACCGAGCAGGCCTACGGCACCGCCTGCCGCCAGCCGGACGGGAGCTGGGAGATCGTGAGCTGAGCCGCGGCCGCGTCCGGCCGGCGCGCCGCGGCTCACGATTCGGGGAGTGCCCCTCGCAAGGCGGGCCGATCCTGAATACGTGCCATGGAGGCGGTTAATCGAGCCCACGGGCCGCCGCCGAGGTCCCGCGCGAGCAGGAAAGGCGCCAGCCATGCCCCAGACGAAAGACCGCCACGTCCCCGTGAACCTGCGGCAGAGCGGCGACGCCGACGTGCGCATGCTGATCGGCACGCGCGTGCGCAAGTCGCCCTACTGGCACAAGTCGGTGGAGCACGGCGTGCGCGCGGTGACGGTGTACAACCGGATGTACCACCCGCGCCTCTACTTCTCGCCGGAGGCCGACAGCCTGATGGGCGAGTACCATTATCTCACCCAGCACGTCACGCTGTGGAACGTCGCCGTCGAGCGGCAGATCATGGTCAAGGGGCCGGACGCCCTGGACTTCGTCAACCGCGTCGTCACCCGCGACATGAAGAAGAAGCTGCCGGTCAACAAGGCGCGCTACGTCATCCTCTGCGACAACGACGGCGGCATCGTCAACGACCCCGTGCTGCTGCGCGTGGCCGAGGACGAGTTCTGGTTCTCCATCTCCGATTCCGACGTGGCGCTCTGGCTGAAGGGGCTGAACACCGGCTGGGGCTTCGACGTCGAGATCGCCGAGATCGACGTGGCGCCGGTGCAGGTGCAGGGACCCAAGGCGCTGCCCATGATGCAGGACCTGTTCGGCCGGCAGGTGGAGCAGACGCCCTACTACGGCCTCTGGCAGACCACGCTGGAGGGCATGGAGGTGGTGGTCTCGCGCACCGGCTTCTCGGGCGAGATCGGCTTCGAGGTCTACCTGCGCCACGCCGACCGCGACGCCGACAGGCTCTGGGACACCCTGGTGAAGGCCGGCGAGCCCTACAACCTGCGGGTCATCGCGCCGGGGCACATCCGGCGGATCGAGGCCGGCATCCTGTCCTACGGCCAGGACATGGACATCGAGACCAACCCCTTCGAGGTGGGGCTGGACTGGCAGTTCGACCCGGACAAGCCGGACTGGTACGTCGGCAAGGAGGCCCTGCACCGCATCCATGACGAAGGCGTGCAGCGCAAGCTGGTGGGCCTGACCATGGGCGGCCCGCGCATCACCTGGTACAACGCCGACTTCTGGCGGGTCTGCGACGAGGACTGCGCGAAGGACGTGGGCTATGTCACCAGCGCCTTCCACTCGCCGAAGATGGAGACGAACATCGCCCTGGCGATGGTGCCGATCGCCTACAGCCAGCCGGGGACGAAGCTGAACGTCGACCTCCCCGGCGAGGCGGGCCTGGTGGCCGCCGAGGTGCACCCGGTGCCGTTCCACGATCCCAAGAAGGAGATTCCGCGCGGCGGCAGCGGCGCGTCGTGAGACGAACGGTCCGCCCCGCCGGTCGGGGGCTTGCCCCCGACCGGAACGTTTCCGTCACGGACAGCGGTGAAACGTTCGGGGCGGCAGCAAGCTACCGCCCCGCCCGCCATCACGCCGCCAGCGAGGGCGTGTCGAGCAGTCCGGCCACGCCCTCGCGCGGGACGGGGCGGCTGAAGTAGTAGCCCTGCGCCGCGTCGACGCCCTTGTCGCGCAGCATCGCGAGCTGTTCCGCGGTCTCCACGCCCTCGGCCGTGACCGCGAGGCCGAAGGTGGCGGCGAGGTCCAGGATGGAATCCAGCATGACCGTCGTCCGGTCGTGCGGGCCGTAGCGCATGACGAAGGACTTGTCGACCTTGAGGCGCGACAGCGGCAGCCGCTCCAGAACCGCCAGCGAGGAATAGCCGGTGCCGAAGTCGTCGATGGCCACCGAGATGCCCATGCCGCGCAGCGCCTTCAGGTGCCGGCGCGCGGTCTCCGGGTCGTGCGCCAGGGCGCTCTCCGTCACCTCGATCTCCAGGCCCTCCGGCGGCAGGCCGGTCTTCGCCAGGCTGTCGCGCACGACGTTCAGGAAGTCGGGGTCGTCGAACTGCCGCGGCGAGACGTTGACCGCCACGTAGGCCGCCGCCCGCCCGTCCCGCCAGACGCGGGCCTCGCGGCAGGCCTCCCGCATCACCCAGCGGCCGATGTCGCGGATGTAGCCCAGCTCCTCCGCCAGGGGGATGAACGCGTCCGGCCGCACCAGGCCTTCCCCGGGCCGGCGCCAGCGCACCAGCGCCTCGAAGCCGATGGGCAGGCCGTCCGCCACCTGGACGATGGGCTGGTAGTGCAGCTCCAGCTCGCCGCGCTCGGCGGCCCGGCGCAGGTCCTGGGCGCGCTGCGCGCGCAGGCGGAAGGCCTCGTCCATGCCGGGCGCGAAAAACCGGCTTTCCCCGCCGCCGAGCCCCCGCGCGGCGTTCAGCGCCATGGCGGCGTTGGCCAGCAGCGTCTCGGCGCTGGCGCCGTCCTCGGGATACACGCTGGCGCCCAGCGAGGCCGAGAGGTCGACCGAATGACCGGCAATTTCGAACGGCTGCTCGAAGGTCCCCATCACGGTCTTGACGGCCCGCTGGATCGTCCCCTCGCCGGAATGTCCGACCAGCGCGAGCGCGAACTCGTCGCTGCCCATGTAGCCCAGGATGTCCTCCGGCCCGGCCACGCGCCGCAGGCGCTCGGCGATGGCCTGCAGCGTGCGCTCGCCGGCGTGATAGCCGAAGCGCTCGCTGACGTCCTTGAAGCGGTCGATATCGAGACGCAATACCGTGATCCGGCTGTCGTCGGCGTCCGAGAGCGCCTCCGCCAGGCGCTCGCAAAAGGTATTGCGGTTGGCCAGCCCGGTCAGCGGGTCGAAGCGGGTGAGCTGGGCGATCCGCGCCTGCGCGGCCAGCTGCTCGCTCACGTCGAAGGCGATGCCGATCATGCGGACCGGTCGCCCCCAGGAATCGCACAGGATCCGGGCGCGCGAGCGTATCCAGCGATAGCCGCCGTCGCCGGCCCGGACGCGATACTGCACGTCGTGCACCCAGCCGCCCGAGGCCGCGATGGCCCGCCGGGTCTCCCCGCAGAGCTTCTCGCGGTCGTCGGGGTGGATGCGCTCGCGCCAGGCGTCGAGGCTGTTGGGGAAGGACTCGTCCAGGCCGATCGCCGCCTTCAGCGGCGGCGAGATATAGACCTTGTCGTTCACCAGGTCGCGGTCCCAGATGCCGCCGCCGGCGCTGCTCAGCGCCAGCTCCACGCGGTCGCGGCTCTGCCGGAGTTCTTCCTTGGTCTCCAGCAGGGCCCGCCAGGCCGTGTGCAGCACCAGCGCCAGCAGCACCGCGGTCACCGCGACGAACAGCCCGCCCTTGTAGGTCTGCAGCATGTGCTGCGCGGCCGGCGCGGGCGCGATCTCGTAGACCGCAGTGTCGCTGAAAAGTATCCACGCCCCGGCCACCAGCGCGTAGCCTCCGGCCACGCTCACGGCGAAACCCCAGGCCGAGCGCCAAATCTCCGGCAGTTTTCGCAGCGTCTGTCCCCAGGCGCCGACATCGGCGATCATCGCCATGGCGAACCTCTCTTTCTGCTCTCAATTATAAGACGTGTTTCGAGAGGCGTTTCAATTCAACACATATTCATGATTGGAAAAATTTTCATACCAGCAAATGATGCGTCGCCCGGTTCAGGCCAACGAATCGAGGGGTACGAATGCATCCATCCCGCCGTCATGGCCGTGCTCGGGACTTGACGGCACATCACGATACCCATCCGAGATTTTAAAAAAATTTTGGCCCGAACTCGTCGCTGTCGTTCCGATCGCCGCGCCCCCTTCCCTCCCCCGACGATCTCCGCTAGGCCTTCGGGCTTGCAGGACGCAACCGGGCGGGAGCGAGTCGCGGTGACGCCGGAGGCCTTCATCGCCAAGTGGCGCGGGTCCGAGCTGAAGGAGCGCTCGGCCGCGCAGGAGCACTTCATCGACCTCTGCCGCCTGCTGGACGAGTCCACGCCGGCGGAGGCCGACCCGGCGGGCGACTGCTACGCCTTCGAGCGCGGGGCCACCAAGACCACCGGCGGCGAGGGCTGGGCCGACGTGTGGAAGCGGGGCCACTTCGCCTGGGAGTACAAGAGCCCCGGCAAGAGCCTCACCGCCGCCTACGCCCAGCTTCAGCAGTACGCCCCGGCGCTGGACAACCCGCCGCTGCTGGTGGTCTGCGACCTCGTCCACTTCGAGATCCACACCAACTGGACCAACAGCGTCAGCCGGGTCCACCGCATCGCGCTGGAGGACCTGCGCGACGCCAAGCGGCGCCGCCTGCTGAAGTGGGTGCTTTCCGACCCCGAGCAGCTCCGCCCCGACCGCACCCGCCAGGCCCTGACCGAGGAGGCGGCGGGCGAGTTCGCCGAGCTCGCCAAGCGCCTGCGCGAGCGCGGCCACGACCCGCGGACGGTGGCGCACTTCATCAACCGCCTGGTGTTCTGCATGTTCGCCGAGGACGTGGGCCTGCTGGGCGAGCGGATGTTCGCCAAGATGCTGGAGGCGTCCTTCGCCCGGCCCGACCGCTTCGAGGAGCACGCCGCCTCGCTGTTCGCCGCCATGCGCGACGGCGGCGAAGCGGTTGAACGACTGGCGCGAGGCCTGGCTGAACCCGCCCGACCTGGTCGAGCGCGTGCCGGAGGTGGTGCCGGGCTATCCCGACCGCCTGGTGCCGGTGGACGAGAAGGCGGCCAGGGAGTTGAAGAAGCGCACCCTCACCCGCCTGTACAACGAGCGTCCGGCCTGGCTGGACCACGCCCACCGCGACCTCGACGCCGCCGTCGCCGCCGCCTACGACTGGCCCGCCGACATCCCCGACGAGGACGCCCTGGCCCGCCTGATGAAGCTGAACGAGGAACGATCTCAGGCGGCAACCCACTCGTAGGCACCGTAGCACCGTAGCACCGTAGGGCGGGTTCGCCGCGGGCAACCCGCCGACCGCCGGGGGTAACCGGCACGTTGGTGGGTGGCTTGCTGCGCGAAGCCACCCTACGGGCTATCGTCGCGAGCCGGGTCCTCTTCCAGGTCCTGGAGGCGTTCGATGCGAACCGGCGCATGGTTCGGGATGATGATCCGCACGTCGATATGCCCGCCCAGCGCGGTCACGTACCTGTCGAGCGCGGCAAGCGAGAGCGTGTACGCGCGCTTCTTCTCGATCTTGGACACGGCGGGCTGGGATACGCCAAGGCCCTTGGCGACATCCATCTGCCCGACCTTTAGTTGCTTGCGGATCTCCTGCAGCGTCTCGATCTCGTCGAGGATCTCTTCCGCGCGTGCCTCCACGGCCTCGCGCTCTTCCCGCGGCAGGCCGTCGAGAACCTGGTCAAGTGTTCTGCCCATGACCTTTCGCCCTTCTTCGCAAATGTCGATCGAACCGCTCGTCCGCCGTTCGGATCAGCTCCTTGTAGAAGCGCCTCCCGCTGCCGCCGGACTTGTCGCCGGCGACCAGGATGATCGCCTTGCGGTCCGGGTCGAATGCGAAGGCGACCCGCCAGACACCGTTGGCCGCCTTGAATCGCAGCTCCTTCATGTTCGCGTGCCGTGAATCGTTGAGCGTGTCCACGTGCGGCCGGCCGAGCCGCGGGCCTCGCCTTTGCAAGACCTTCAGGTGGGCCAGGAGTTCGCGACGGACATCACCGTCCAACCGATCAAACTCATCGTCGAATTCGTCCCCGAACTCCACACGCCAAGGCATTGACGAAATATAACCGACTGGTTATTTTTCGTCAAGCCAGAAGGGCACGGGGCAGTCTCGGCCGCTGATCTTGCTTTGTTCTACTCGGTGTGCTAACTTGCTGGCGCTCTTGGACATGGTGGGGGACGGCGGGGGCGCGATGACGGGCACGCGGGGCGGGCGTGTGCAAGTGTCAGCATCCGTCAGCATCGGCGCCTCGAAAGGCGCGGAAAACCACGAATTTGGGAGGTTGACACCGTGTACGCGCCGGGGCTGACGCGGGTGTACGGGAGCCATCAGCGGACGCGGCGGCGGGGTGATGCGAACGAAGCGTCGCAAGGGACATGGTGCCCCAGGCAGGACTCGAACCTGCACGGCCGAAGCCACGCGATTTTGAGTCGCGCGCGTCTACCTGTTCCGCCACTGGGGCCTTCAAGACGGCCTTGCGCGGGCAGATATAACGGCTCGGACGCCGGGCTGCAAACGGCGCGTGCGGCCCCGGCGGGCGACGAACCGAGGGGAGGAGCGGGAGATGGGCGAGCGCGAGAGCTTCGAGGCCTGGGCGCGGGGGCGCGAGGCGGCGCGGGTGAGCGACTGGCTGCGCGAGACCAGCGAGCCCGACTGGTCCGCGACGGTGGATCATCCGCTGTTCGACGCGCTGGCGGAGGGCACGCTGCCGCGCGCGCGCCTGGCCGCCTATCTGGTGCAGGACTACGGCTTCATCGACCCCTTCACCGCGCTGCTGGGCCACGCCATCGGCCACGCGCCGGACATGGCGGACCGCGTGCGCCTGGGCCGCTTCGTGGGCATGCTGACCAGCGAGGAGAACACCTTTTTCCAGCGCGCCTTCGACGCCCTGGAGGTGCCGGCGGAGACCCGCCGGGCGCCCGACTACTGGCCGGTGACGCGGGAGTTTCGCCAGCTTCTCGACGACGTGGGCCGGGGCGGCGGCCATGCCGAGATGCTGGCGGTGCTGGTGGTGACGGAGTGGGTCTATCTGGCCTGGGCCCAGCGGGTGCGGCCGGCCGCCGATCTCGACCCGCTGAACCGGGAATGGATCGGCCTGCACGACAACCCGGACTTCGCGGCCTTCGTCGCCTGGCTGCGCGAGCGCCTGGACGCCGAGGCCGGCGCCCTGCCCGGGCCGGCCTTCGCCCGCGTGGCCGCGCGCTTCCGCGCCGCCGTCGCGCTGGAGCGGCGCTTCCACGACGCCTGTTGGGCGGCGTAGCGGCGTAGCGGCCTCGGCGCCTACGCCGCTTCGCGCGCGCCGGCCTTGTGGTCCGCCTTGATCATGTCCGAGGCCTTCTCGGCGATCATGATGGTGGGGCTGTTGGTGTTGCCCGAGGTGATCGTCGGCATGATCGAGGCATCGACCACGCGCAGCCCCGCCAGGCCGTGCACGCGCAGGCGCTCGTCCACCACCGCGCGGGGATCGCGGCCCATCTTGCAGGTGCCCACGGGGTGGAAGATGGTGGTGCCGATGTCGCCGGCCGCCTTCGCCAGCTCCTCGTCGCCCTGGTAGGCCTCGCCCGGCTTGTACTCCTCCGGCCGGTACTTTTGCAGCGCCGGGGCGGCGACGATCCGCCGGGTCAGGCGCAGGGCGTCGGCCGCCACCTGGCGGTCGCCGGGGGTGGAGAGGTAGTTCGGCCGGATCGCCGGCGGCCGGCGCGGATCGGCGCCCTTGACGTGGATGCTGCCGCGGCTTTCCGGCCGCAGGTTGCAGACCGAGGCGGTGAAGCCGGGGAAGGGGTGCAGGTCGTCGCCCAGCTTGTCGGTGGACAGCGGCTGCACGTGGTATTCCAGGTTGGGCGTCTCGCGCGACTCGTCCGACCTGGCGAAGCAGCCGAGCTGGCTGGGCGCCATGGTCAGCGGGCCGCGCCGGAACAGCGCGTACTCCAGGCCCATCGCCGCCTTGCCGAGCCAGGAGTTGGCGCGCTCGTTCAGCGTCTTGACGCCCTGGACCCTGTAGACCGCGCGGATCTGCAGGTGGTCCTGCAGGTTCTCGCCGACGCCGGGCAGCTCGTGGCGCAGCGGGAGGCCGCGGTCTTGCAGCACCTCGCCGCTGCCGACGCCCGACAGCTCCAGAAGCTGCGGCGAGCCGACGGCGCCGCTGGCCAGGATGACCTCGCCCGTCGCCTCGGCGTGGGCCGCCTGGTCGCCGTGCCAGAAGCGCACGCCGGTGACCCGCTTGCCGTCCAGGACCAGCTCGCGCGCCTGCGCCTTCGTCAGCACCTCCAGGTTGGGGCGGCCCATCGCCGGGCGCAGGAAGGCGTCGGCGGCGCTCCACCGCCGGCCGCGGCGCTGGTTCACCTGGAAGTAGCCGCAGCCCTCGTTGTTGCCGCGGTTGAAGTCGTCCACCTTGGGAATGCCGACCTCGGCCGCCGCCTCGCGGAAGGCGTCCAGGATCTCCCAGGTCAGGCGCATGCCCTCCACGCGCCATTCGCCGCCCTGGCCGTGCAGCTCGTCGGCGCCGAAGGCGTGGTCCTCGCTGCGCTTGAAGTAGGGCAGCACGTCGTCCCAGGCCCAGCCGAGGTTGCCCTGCTGGCGCCAGCCGTCGTAGTCGCGCGCCTGGCCGCGCATGTAGATCATGCCGTTGATCGA
>CAZLNO010000098.1:0-14331 GCA_964561005.1 uncultured Rhodovibrionaceae bacterium
GTGCGGCGGTCGAAGACGCAGTGCGCGGCCGTCAGCACCAGCCGCCGGCCCACCAGGGTGCCGCTGCAATGCCCCCCGTCGGCGCGGTTTAGGCGCCCGATCGCCGAGCGCGGCCAGGCATAGGGCGCCTCGATCCCCTCGGCCGCCGAGTTCGTCGGCGACAGCCCGGCTCGCGTCGCAAGGATGAGCAGGGCGACGAGGAGGCGGGAGGCGAGGCGCGCGAACCTGGGGGGCGACATGGATCTTCGATGAATGGGAGGGCTACTTGCGGCCGATCAGCATGAAGCGGGTGTAGCGCTTGCGCGGCAGCGCGCCGGCATGCAGCAGTTCGGACATCGGCGCCTGGCGCCTGAAGCTCTCCAGGTCCGGCACGCAGTTCACGTGCACCGGTTCGTCGAACATGTCGTTGGATTGCAGTGCCAGCAGCGTGCCCGCCGGGATGCGGTCGTACCAGTCCGCGAAGCCGCCCAGATGCTCGCAGCAGGTGTTGACGACCAGGTCGGGCGGCGCCGTCGCCTGGTCTCCCGTTGGGCTCGTTGGCAGGCCGCCGGCATAGTCCAGGGCCAGCATGTCGGCCCTCACCGCCTGGAAGCGGCCTTCGCGCAGCGCGCTGGCGTTCAGGCACTCGGCCACCGGCGCGCAGGCCGGATCGACGTCGATACTGACCACCCGGTCGACGGCCAGCCGCGGGTCGTTGAGCAGCAGCGCGCCCATGAGGCCCTTCCAGCCGCCCAGGACCCACACCGTGCCCAGGGGGGGCCCCGCCGTCGTCACCAGGGCGTCGACCAGCCAGAGCTTGCTGGCGAACTGGTTCTTGTTCAGGGCGTCCGCCATGTCCCCGGCGGGGAAGCGCGCGACGGTGCGCACCAGGTCGCGCGCGAAGGGGGTGTCGAGGTAGTGCGCCAGACCGTCCAGGATATCCAGGTAGAAGGCGTCGCTTCGACTTCGCGGTGGGGCGGGCGTGGAGGTGTTCGTCATCGGCGCGATTTCGCACTCCAGCCGCCGTCCAGTCGGGGTGTCGCTGTGGAATTGCGGCGGCCGGAGCAGTCTGCGCCGCCGGCCGCGCCCTGGCAACCGGCGGGTCCGTGCGGTTCCGCCCCACTTGCCGGGCAGGCGCCAAGGGTCTATCCCCAGGTCCGGGATGTCCGATGCCCTCGCAGCAGGGAGTCCGCGGCCCGATGACGCGTGAGCCCACGACCATGGCGATCCGGCCTTGCTGTCGCCCGACCGGCTGAGACAGGCGCCCCACGCCGCCTCGGCGGAGGAGGTCGTCGCGGCCCTTGAGACGCCGCGGGAAACGGGGCTGTCCGCCACCGAGGTGCGGGCGCGGCGCAAACGTTACGGCCCGAACCGCCTGCGCGAGACCGGCCGGATGGCGGCCTGGCGCATTCTGGTCGAGCAGTTCCGCAGCATCATCGTCGCCCTCCTGGGCGGCGCGGCGCTGTTGTCGTTCTGGTTCGGCGAGATCGAGGAAGGCGCGTCGATCGCGGTCGTGCTGGCGATCAACGCGGCCATCGGCTTTTTCACCGAGCTGCGCGCGGTGCGGTCGATGGAGGCGCTGCGCCGGCTCGCTCGGGTGACGGCGCGGGTGCGACGGGACGGGCGGGTGCGCGAGGTGGCCGCCGAGCACCTGGTCCCCGGCGACATCGTTTTGGTCGAGGGCGGCGACGTGGTGTCGGCCGACATGCGCATGATCGAGAGCGCGCGCCTGGCCGCCGACGAGTCCATCCTGACCGGCGAGTCCGTGCCGGCCGAGAAGTCGGCCGAGCCCGCACCGGCGGACGCCCCGCTGGCCGAGCGGGCGAGCATGTTGTTCAAGGGCACCGGCATCGCGAGCGGCAGCGGCGAGGCCGTGGTCGTGGCCACCGGCATGGACACCGAGCTCGGCCGCATCTCCGAGCTGGTCGCCGAGGCGGAGCCCCAGGTCTCCCCCCTGGAACGCCGCCTGGACCGGCTGAGCGGACAGCTCGTCTGGGTGACCCTGGCGCTGGCGGCGCTGGTCGCCCTGGCTGGCCTCGCGCGCGGCCGCGACCCTTATCAGATGCTGGAGACCGGCATCGCCCTGGCGGTGGCCGCCGTTCCCGAAGGGCTGCCGATCGTGGCGACCATCGCGCTGGCGCGGGGCATGTGGCGGATGGCCCAGCGCAATGCGCTGATCGAGCACCTCTCGGCGGTGGAAACCCTGGGCTCCGCCACGGTGATCTTCACCGACAAGACCGGCACGCTGACCGAAAACCGCATGCGGGCGGCGCGGCTGGTCCTGGCAACAGGTCCGGTCGAGTTGTCGGACGAGACCGACGCTGAGCCGGAGGTCGACGCACTGCCGCGCCGGGCGTTGGAAATCGGTGTCCTCTGTAACAACGCCACGCTGGGCGAGAGTGGCAGCGGGGAGGACGCCAGCGGCGACCCGACGGAGGTCGCGCTGCTGGCGGCGGGCCGGCGCGCGGGGCTGGCGCGCGCGGCGCTGCTGGAGGACTGGCCGGAACTGCGCGAGCATGCCTTCGACGCCGACAGCAAGCTGATGGCGACGGTGCATCGCGGGGACGACGGCGTCTATGCCGCCATCAAGGGCGCGCCGGAATCGGTAATCGCGCAGGCGCGCGGCGTCCGGACGGCCGAGGGAATCCAGGACCTCGACGACGCGGCGCGCGAGGCCTGGCTCGACCGCAACGAGGCAATGGCGGGGGAGGGCCTGCGCGTGCTGGCGCTCGCCGAGGCCGCGCTGGACGACCCGGAGAGCGACCCCTATACGGCGATGACGCTGGTCGGTTTGGTCGGGCTGCTCGATCCACCGCGCCACGACGTCGCGGACGCCATCGCCACGGCGAAGCGCGCGGGGATCCGCGTCATCATGCTGACCGGCGACAACCCGCGCACCGCGGGCGCCATCGCCGAGGCGGTCGGCCTGGCCGACGGCACGCCGAAGGTGGCCGCCGCCCAGGAGGTGGGCGATCCGGACAAGCTGCCGCCCGAGCGGCGCCAGGCGCTGCTGGAGGTGGACGTCTTTGCCCGCGTCAGCCCGGCGCAGAAGCTGGACCTGATCGCGCTTTACCAGAGCCACGGCGACATCGTGGCCATGACCGGCGACGGCGTGAACGACGCGCCGGCGCTGAAGAAGGCGGACATCGGGGTCGCGATGGGCCGGCGCGGCTCCCAGGTGGCGCGCGAGGCGGCCGACATGGTGCTGCGCGACGACGCCTTCCAGTCCATCGTCGCGGCGATGGCGCAGGGCCGCGCCATCTTCGACAACATCCGCAGCTTCCTGGTCTACCTGCTCTCGGGCAACCTGGGGGAGATCGTCATCGTCACCGCCGCCGCGGTGAGCGGCCTGCCGCTGCCGCTGCTGGCCTTGCAGATTCTCTACCTCAACATCGTCATCGACGTGTTCCCGGCGCTGGCCCTCGGGGTGGGCGAGGGGGCGCCGGGCATCATGCGCCGCCCGCCGCGTCCGCCCGACGAGCCCTTCCTGACGCGCGCCCACTGGGGCGGCATCGTGGGCTACGCGCTGCTGATCACGCTGTCGACCCTGGGCGCCTTCGCCGTCGCCTACGGCTGGCTGGGCTACGAAGGCCGCGAGCTGGTCACGGTGTCCTTCATGACGTTGGCCTTCGGGCGGCTGTGGCACGTGTTCAACATGCGCGCCGGGGGAACCTCGCCGCTGCGCAACGCCGTGGTGCGCAACCCGGCCGTGTGGGGAGCGATCGTGTTGTGCACGGGGCTGATTCTGGCGACCGCTTTCGTTCCGGTGCTCTCCGAGGTGCTGCGCATGGTGGTGTTGGACGCGACGGGCTGGGCGCTCGCGCTCGGCGCCAGCCTGCTGCCGCTGCTGCTCGGGCAGGTCGCCAAGAGCTTTTCCCGCCGTGGCGGTCGGGGCTGACGGCTGGCGCCGGCGTTTGCCCTGCTCCTCAGGTCCCCGGTCCCGGCGTCACGGCGGCCGCCCCCGCGCGTCGCAGCGACCAGATCTGACGGCCCAGCACCAGGGCCAGGAGGGCGCCGCCCATCGCCGTCGACATCCAGCCGGGATACAGCAGGCCGAACGCCGCCGGCAGCAGCAGGGCCCGCTCCACCCAGGTGACGCGCGTCAACAGCATGCCCTCGATGATGACATTCAGCGACATGACGGCCAGCAGGGCCAGGATCGCCACGCCGATCTGCAGCGCCGGGCCGGCGTTCAGGCCGATGATCTCCGGCCGCATCACGATCAGGAAGGGCAGCAGGAAGCCGGGCAGACCCAGGCGCACGGCGCTGAACGCGGTGGGCAGGAAGCGCGACTGCGCGATGTTGGCGCCGACCAGCGCGGTCACCGCCACCGGCGGCGTCAGCCCGGACATGTTTGCGAAGTAGAAGACGAACATGTGCGCCGCCAGCAGCGGCACGCCCAGTTCCGCCAGCGCCGGCGCGCCCAGCAGCGCCACCAGGATGTAGGCCGCCGAGGTCGGCAGGCCGAGCCCGAAGGCCAGGCAGGTGCCCGCCGCGATCACCAGCAGCCAGCCCAGGTCGCCGCCGGCCAGCTCCAGCATGGTGTTGGACAGCTTCTGGGCGAAGCCGGTGACGGCCAGGATCTCCACCAGGATGTTGATGACGGCGATGACCGTTGCCACCGCCGCCCCGGTGCGCGCTCCGTCCTCCAGCCCCTGCAGGCTGCGCCGCACGACGGCGGCCAAACCGGCGCGCAGGTCGCGGCGGTGGACGACGAGCTGCTTGCCGGCGTCCAGGATCAGCAGCGCCACCGTGGCCATCAGCGCCGCGGTGCCCGGCGGCATGCGGATGACCAGGAAGTAGATCAGCACCCCGATGCCGAGCAGCAGGTGGCCGTACTCGCGCAGGGCGGTGCGCAGGGCCTGACGCGCCGAGCCGCCCTCCTCCGCCATCTGGCCGCGCGCGTCCAGGCCGCTCTTCACGGCGTTGATGTGCACGGCCAGCATCAGGAAGGCGTAGAAGATGACGGCCGGAAAGATCGCCGCGGCCATGACCTCCAGGTAGGGGATGCCGGTGATGCCGACGATCAGGAAGGCGGCCAGCCCCATCACCGGCGGCATGAACTGCCCGCCGGTGGAGGCGACGGACTCCACCGCCGCGGCGAAGTGCGGCTTGAAGCCGAAGCGCTTCATCATCGGGATGGTCAGCGCCCCGGTGGAGGCGACGTTGGCCACTGTCGAGCCCGAGAGCATGCCCATGAAGCCGCTGGAGATCACCGCTACCTGCGCCGGGCCCGCGCGGCTGCGCCCGCCCAGGGCGTAGGCGACGTTGATGATGAAGTCGATGCCGCCGGTGACCTTCAGCACGCCGGAGAACAGCATGAACAGGAAGATCGTGCCGGCGGACAGCTCGGTCAGCGAGCCGAGCAGCCCCTGGAAGTAGGGGATGGAGGTATAGCCGATCAGGCGGCCGAAGCTGATGCCGCCGTGGAACAGCAGCTCGCCGGGCAGCAGATAGCCGAAATAGCCGTAGAGCAGCGCCACCCCGGCCAGCGCGGGGATGGTCCACCCCCACTGCCGCACCGTCGACAGGAAGGCCAGGGTCAGCAGCAGCACCGCGATGGCCGAATCCCAGGCGTTCGGCAGGAAGCGGCGGCTTTGCGTGAGCTCCTGATACTCGACGTGGATGTAGACCAGCGGCACCACGGTCAGCAGCGCCAGCGCGCCGTAGGCCAGCCGCCGCGGCCGGCGCTCGCGCGGCGTCGCCTCCCAGGCGGCCAGGAAGGCGATGGCGATAGCGAGGCCCACGTGCAGGTTCTTGAACTGCCCCGAGGGCAGGAAGAACCAATGGATCTGCGCCATGTGCAGCAGCGCCATGCCCACGGCGGCGACCAGCAGCAGGGCGGTCGCCAGCGGCGCCCGGCTCTCGCCGTGTTTGACCGACAGGGACGACAGGCGTTCGGCGAGGGCGTGCATGGAAGGGGCGGTGCTCTCGGTGGTGATGGCGATGTTGCGGGCTCATGCTCGCCCGGTGCGCGCCCTTCGGCCACGTCCCTGGCGTCCCACGGCCCCGATTTCATGTCCGGTAGGCTCAGGGAGGGGGCGGACCCCCGGCGAGGCGCGGGCTCCTGTCCGCGCCCCGAACGTTTTCCACTGTCCGTGGCGGAAACGTTCCGGTCGGGGGGCAAGCCCCCCGACCGGCGAAGGTCATGGCCCGCCTATTCGGGCGCACCCATTGGCGGTCGGCCACCCTGGCACGAAGCCCTAGCCGGCGATCTTCAGGTCGTCGCGCCAGACGCCCTTTTCCTTGAAGTACTTCGCCGCGCCGGGATGCACCGGATAGGCGGACATCAGGTTCTTCACCGCGAAGTCGAGGCCGACGTCCTGAAGCTGCACGCCCTTGGAGCGCACCTCCTCGACGTTCTCGAACACCGCCTTGGTGACCTTGTAGGCCGTCTCGGCGTCGATGCGCGGGTGTGCGCCCAGGATGCCGGAGATCGACAGCGCGTCGGCCGGCCCGTCGAGGCTTGGCCACTGCTCCGGGGTGACCGTCGCCTTGAGGATGCCGGGGTTGGCCTCCTGCGCCTTCCGGAAGACCTCGTCCGGGATGGGCAGCACGCGCACCTCGCGCGCGGTCTCCAGCTCCTCCAGGATCGGCGAGCGGCGGCCGTTGGTCAGCAGCGTGGGAATGCAGTCGGCGGCGCCGGACTTCATCGCGTTGTAGGACTCCCGCCAGGAGCCGTAGGTCCAGTCGACCGCCTCGTCGATCCCGGCGGCCTGGAACACGGTGTGCCACATACCCGCCGTGGCGCCCGCGGCCGTCGCCGGCATTACCCGGCGCCCCTTGAGGTCCTCCAGGCTCTCGATGTCGCTGTCCGCCCGCACCATCGGGGTCAGGTTCCAGAGGGTGTAGCTGAACATCTGATGGACCTCGACCGGGCTCTGATAGGGGTCCTGGCCCTCCACCGCCGGCTTCCAGTCGCTGGAGGTGGTCTGCGCGAAGTCCAGCAGGCCCTGGTTGATCAGCGCCATGTTCTCCGCGCCGCCGGCGGTCGACATCGAGGAGTTGCGCAGATCGGAGAACTGGTTCGCCGCCCAGGCCAGGGCCTCGATGATGACGTAGCCGGTGGAGCCCAGGCTGGAGCTGCCCCATTGCAGGATCTTGGCGGCCTGCGCCGGGGTCAGCCGCGCCAGCGGCAGCGCCGCGCCGGCGAGCGTGAGCGTGCCGGCGCCGCGCAGCAGGGCGCGGCGGGTCAGCGACGGATGGCAGTTACGGGTGTGCGTGGTCATGGTGTCGAGGCCTCCCCTTCTCTTGTCGTTTCGGCTGTCCTTGAGTCCTCCCCGGGATGCGGACCGTGCAACCGCGAGAGTCGGCGGGTGGATGGTCCCATCGGGAAAAGCCGGACAAAGTCTGCCGCAAGGAATCCGGTCGTGCAATCGAGGTTTCCACTAAACTCCTTCGTGCAGCTTCGGTTCGCGACACGTGCCTTTCTTCCATTAATACGTATCGAGAGGTGCACTACACGTTTTTGGTGCTTGCGGCCTGGGGGGCGAGTGTGTCTCCTTGCACGCGGCGGGAGGCAACAACCGAAAGGCAGGGCGGCATGACGGACGACAGCGGCAACCAGCTTTCCGGCGCCGAGGCGATGGTGCGCATGCTTCAGGCCCACGGCGTCGAGACGATCTTCGGGCTGTGCGGCGATACCTCGCTGCCGTTCTACGATGCGCTGTACCGCCTGGGCGGCGAGCTGCGCCACATCCTCACCCGCGACGAGCGGCACGCCGCCTACATGGCCGACGGCTACGCACGGGTGACCGGCCGCGTCGGCGTCTGCGAGGGGCCCAGCGGCGGCGGCGCGACCTACATCCTGCCCGGCGTCGTGGAGGCGAACGAGAGCAGCATCCCGATTCTCGCCCTGACCACCGACATCGGCGTTGCCGGGCGCGGCCGCTTCACGCTGACGGAGCTAGACCAGGCGGCGCTGTTCCGGCCGCTGAGCACCTACACCACCGTGGTCGATCAGGCCGCCGGGCTGCCGCGCGCCGTGCGCGCCGCCTTTGCCGCGATGACGCACGGCCGGCCCGGCGCCGCGCACCTGGGCCTGCCGCTGGACGTGCAGCGCGCGCCCGTGCCGGCGGGCGACGTCTGGGCGATGAGCGGCGACCGCTATCCCGCGCGGCCGGCGGCGCCTGCCTCTGACGACCTGGCGCGACTGCGCGACCGCCTGCTGGCGGCGCGCCGGCCGCTGATCGTCTGTGGCGGCGGCGTGGTCATTGCCGGCGCGGAAGCGGCCTTGCAGCGCGTGGCGGAGGCGCTGGAGGCGCCGGTCGCCACGACGGTGAGCGGGCAGGGCGCCATCGCCGAAAGCCATCCCCTGGCGCTGGGGGTCGTGGGCTCGAACGGCGGCACGCCGGAGACCCGCGCGGTGGTGGACGCGGCGGACGCGGTGCTCTTCGTCGGCTGCCGCGCGGGCTCGGTCACCAGCGAGCGCTGGCGACACCCCGCGCCGCACGAGAAGCCGATGCTGCACATCGACGTCGATCCGGCGGTGATCGGTGCCAACTATCCGACCGAGGCCGCCGTCGTGGCCGACGCGCGCCTGACGCTGGCGGCCCTGGCTGACGAGCTGACGGACGCCGCCTCGGCGCCGGAGGCTCCGGGCGATTGGGGCGCGGCGCGGGTGGAGTCGGCGAAGGCGGAGAAGTTCGCCCGCTTCCGCGAGCTGGCCGCCGGCACCGAGCGGCCGATCCGGCCGGAGCGCGTCATCGCCACGCTGCAGGATCTGCTGCCGGACGACGCGGTGGTGGTGGCCGACCCCGGCACGCCGTGCCCCTATTTCTCCGCCTACTATGAGCAGCGTTTGTTCGGCCGCCATTTCATCTCCAACCGGGCGCACGGCGCCCTGGGCTATGCCCTGGCGGCGGCGATGGGGGCGCAGGTGGGCCGTCCGGAGGCGAAGGTGCTGGCGGCGATGGGCGACGGCTCCTTCGGCATGGCGGTGGGCGAGCTGGAGACGCTGGTGCGCCTGGGCCTGCCGCTGACCTGCGTGGTGTTCTCCAATGCCAGCTACGGCTGGATCAAGGCCGGTCAGAAGGCGAGCTTCGACGCCCGCTATTATTCGGTCGACTTCGCACGCACCGACCATGCCGCCGTCGCCGCCGCCTACGGCATCAAGAGCTGGCGGGTGGAAGACCCGGACAAGCTGCGCGAAGCGCTGGCCCAGGCGATCGCCCACGACGGCCCCAGCCTGGTCGACGTGGTCTCGCAGCCGTTGCAGGAGGCGCGCGCGCCGGTCAGCGAGTGGATCGCTTGAGCATGGACCGCCGGCAGCTTCCCGCCGCCGACGAGGTCTTCCTGGACCACGCGGCGCACATGGTCCCGGACCTCGACGCGGCGGCGGAGGCCCTGACGCGGCTGGGCTTCACGGTGACGCCGCGCACGCCCCAGATGACCCAGGACGCCGAGGGCCACCTGGTCCCGGCCGGCACGGCGAACCGCTGCGTCATGCTGGGCGAGGGCTACATCGAGATCCTGACCCCGGTCTCCGACACGCCGTTGGCGCGGCAGATGCAGGCGCAGATCGACCGCTATGTCGGGCTGCACCTGATCTGCTTTGGTGCCGCTGATCCCGAGCCCGTCCGCGCGCGGCTCGACCGGGAAGGCTTCGATCCCTTGCCGACGGTGGCCCTGCGCCGGGGCATCGCGCGGTCGGACGGCGGGGAGGGCACGCTGGCCTTCTCGGTGCAGCGGGTGCCACCGGGGACGATGGCCGAGGGCCGGGTGCAGTACGTGACCCACCACACGCCCGAGCTGCTGTGGCAGCCGCGCTGGCTGGAGCACGCCAATGGCGCGATCGGGCTGCGCGAGGTCGTCGTGGTCGTGGCCGATCCGGGCGAGGCCGCCGACCGCTATGCCCGCTTCACGGGACGGACAGCGCAGCGCGATGGCGCCGGTTGCCGGATCCTGCCGCTCGACCGGGGGCGCGTGGTCCTGCTCTCGCCCGAGGCCTGGCGGGCGGACTTTCCCGGCATCGCGCCGCCCGCGCTGCCCTGGATCGCGGCGACAACGCTGGCTGTGGAGACCCTCGACGTCCTGGCGGCGCGTTGCCGCGATGCCGGTGTGCCGGCCAGGCGCCGGGACGGGCGGCTGGTCGTGGCGCTGCCCGCGGCACTTGGCGGAGTGATGGCGTTTTGCGAGGCGGCGGCGGACGGGCCGCCGTAGGGCATGCTTCAGATGCCATGCTGGTACCGGGTTCCGGCAGGCGGAAGCCTGCCCTGCGAAGGACCTGCCGTCGTGCGTGCGAAACGCTATTCCGCCATGCGGTTGACAAGCCCATGCTCCCCGGCAAACACTTCCGGGCAAGAAAACGAGCGCGGCCGACCGGCCGCGAGGGGAGTCTGGTGACGGGCAACGCAAGCAGCCGGGGCGGCCGGCGCCGCCGCGACTACAGTGAATTGCGCAGCTATCGCTGGTACGGCGTGCACGACCTGCGCAGCTTCGGCCACAAGTCGCGCACCAAGCAGATGGGCTATGCCCGCGAGGACTTCGCCGGCAAGCCGGTCATTGCCATCCTGAACACCTGGTCCGACATCAACCAGTGCCACCAGCACTTCAAGCAGCGCGCCGAGGACGTGAAGCGCGGTGTCTGGCAGGCCGGGGGCTTTCCGGTCGAGATGCCGGCGATCAGCCTGTCCGAGCCCTTCCAGAAGCCCTCGACGATGCTCTATCGCAACCTGCTGGCGATGGAGGCGGAGGAGCAGCTTCGCAGCTATCCCGCCGACGCGGCGGTGCTGATGGGCGGCTGCGACAAGACCACGCCGGCGCTGGTCATGGGCGCGCTCTCGATGGGGCTGCCGGCGATCTTCGTGCCGGCGGGGCCGATGCTGCGCGGCACCTGGCGCGGCCGGATTCTGGGCTCCGGCTCCGATGTCTGGAAGTACTGGGCGGAGCTGCGCGCCGGCACCATCACCGAGCGGGACTGGGAGGAGATCGAGGACGGCATCGCGCGCTCCTTCGGCACCTGCATGACCATGGGCACCGCATCGACGATGACCAGCGCGGTGGAGGCGCTGGGACTGACGCTGCCGGGCGCGTCCTCGATCCCCGCCGCCGACAGCAACCACCCGCGCATGGCCAGCCTGGCCGGCCGGCGGATCGTCGAGATGGCCTGGGAGGACCTGACCATCGGCGAGGTCTGCACCGAACCCGCGTTCGAGAACGCCATCACGACCGTGATGGCGCTGGGCGGCTCGACCAACGCGGCGATCCACCTGATCGCCATGGCCGGGCGGGCGGGCGTCGCGCTCGACCTCGACCGCTTCGACGCGATCAGCCAGCGCACGCCGCTGCTGGCCAACATCCGGCCCTCGGGCGAGTACCTGATGGAGGATTTCTACTACGCCGGCGGGCTGCGCGCGCTGCTGGCGGAACTGGGCGCTGACCACCTGCACCTGGACTGCCTCACGGTGAACGGCCGCAGCCTGGGCGAGAACGTGGCCGGCGCGGATATTTACCAGCCGGAGGTCATCCGCACCCGCGCCGCCCCGGTGAAGCCGGAGGGCGGCCTGGCGGTGCTGCGCGGTTCCCTGGCCCCGGACGGGGCGGTGATCAAGCACTCGGCCGCCGACCCGGCGCTGCTGCGACACACCGGCCCCGCGGTGGTCTTCGACGACTACAACGACATGGCCGCGCGGATCGACGACCCGGACCTCGACGTGACGCCGGACAGCGTCCTGGTGCTGCGCCACAGCGGCCCCAAGGGCGGGCCGGGCATGCCCGAGTGGGGCATGCTGCCGATCCCGAAGAAGCTGCTGAAGCAGGGCGTGCGCGACATGGTGCGCATTTCCGACGCGCGCATGAGCGGCACCAGCTACGGCACCTGCGTGCTGCACGTGGCGCCGGAGAGCTTCGTCGGCGGGCCGCTGGCGCTGGTCCGCGACGGCGACCGCATCGCGCTGGACGTGCCCGGACGCAAGCTGGACCTGCTGGTGGACGAGGCGGAGCTGAGCCGCCGCCGCGCCGCCTGGCAGGCGCCGCAACCCATCTATGGCCGCGGTTACGGGGCGATCCACACCCGCCACATCACCCAGGCGGACAAGGGCTGCGATCTCGACATTCTCCAAGGGGACACGCCGATCCCCGAACCGGAGATCCATTGACCATGCCGGAAGCGATGACCGTCACGGCCGAGGCGCTGGGCCGGCAGCTCGACGCCATCCTGACGGCCTGGGGCATGCCGGCGGACATCCGCGCCCGGACGGTGGACGTCATGCTGCAGGCCGACCTCATGGGCATCGACAGCCACGGCGTGGGCATGCTCGGCCTCTACGAGACCCAGCGCGGGGAGGGCGCGATCAACATGGCGCCCGAGGTCACCGTCGTGCGCGAGTCGCCGGTGACGGCGCTGCTGGACGGCGACAGCGGCCTCGGCCACCACGCCAGCCTGACGGCCGTCGACATGGCGGTGGACAAGGCGAAGGCGAGTGGCCTGGCGGCGGTGGCTGTGCGCAACTCGGCGCATTACGGCGCGGCCGGGGTCTACGCCCTGCGTGCGGCCGAACAGGGGCTGATCGGCATTTCAAGCTCCAGCGTCTGGAACGCCGCCATCGTGCCCACGCGCGCGAAGGAGCCGATCTTCGGCACCAACCCCTGGGCCTTCGCCGCGCCGGCGGCGCGGCACAAGCCCTTCCTGCTGGACATGGCGACCAGCACGGTGGCGATCGGCAAGTTCCGTCTGGCGATGATGGCCGACCGGCCGCTGCCGGTCGGCTGGGCGCTGGACAAGGACGGCGAGCCGCAGACCGACAGCGCGCTCGCGGCGGTGGAAAAGCTGTGCACGCCGCTGGGCGCCACGCCGGAGCTGAGCAGCCACAAGGGCTATGGCCTGGCCGCGATGGTGGAGATCCTCTGCGTCGCGCTGACGGGCTCCACTTTCGCCTCGATGCGGGCGGAGGGACAGGGGCCGGCCGACATCGGGCATTTCTTCCTCGCCCTCGACCCCGGCGCCTTCCGCGACGCGGCGGAGGTGCGCGCCGACGTGGACCGGCTGATCGACCGCCTGCACGGCGCGGCGCGGCGCGATCCGGACGTGCCGGTGCTGGTCCCCGGCGACAAGGAGTACGCCAGCATCGAGGATCGCTCGCGCGACGGCATTCCGCTGTCGGGGCCGATGGTGGAGTTGATTTCCGGCGTGGCTGAACGCGCCGGCGCGCCGCTCACGCTCGACCGCGCGACGGCGTGACGGCAACGGCAGGAGGCCCAAGGACGTTTCAGGCACCGCCGGTCGCGGCTGCTCGCGGCCGGCGGGGCAACAACCAGCAACTGGGGAGGAAAGTTATGAAAATCGGAAGCAAGCTCGCGGCGGTCTTCGCGGGCGTCGGCCTGGCCGCGCTGGCCGGCGGCGTCGCCGAGGCACAGCAGTACCGCCTGATGACCGGGCCGCAGGGCGGCTCGTGGTATCCGCTGGGCGGGGCGATCTCGCAGATCGCCGCCGACAAGGGCATGAATGTCCAGGTCCTGCCCGGCGCCGGCATCGCCAACGTCAAGGGCGTGCAGCAGGGCAAGGCGCACCTGGGCTTCGCCAACTCGATCTCCACGGTCGACGGCGTGGAGGGCCGCAAGCCCTTCGAGGAGAAGGCGGACAACGTCTGCAACGTGGCCACGCTCTATCCGCAGTACTTCCAGGTGGTCAGCCTGGCCAGCGCCGACATCGACGACATGGGCGACTTCGAGGGCGAGTCCTTCGCCACGCAGCCGGTCGGCAACACCGGCGAGATGGTTTCGCGCCACGCCCTGCAGGTCGCCGGCGTCACCTACGACGATCTCGGCAAGATCAACTTCGTCAGCTACACCGACGGCGTGGCGCTGATGAAGGACGGCAACGCGGTCGGCATGGGCCTGGGCACGACGGTGCCGGCTTCCTCGATCCTGGACCTGGCCTCGGCGCGCGAGATCAAGATGGTCGGCATCACCGACGAACAGCTCGCAAAGATGCAGAAGATCAACGCCGGCTATAAGCGCATCCACATCCCCGAGGGCAGCTATCCGGGGCAGGACGAGCCGGTGCCGACGGTGGGCTACTTCACCCACATCATCGCGGCCTGCGACCTCGACGCCGATGTGGTCTACAAGGTCTTGAGCGGAATCGTCGAGAACCAGGACGATCTGGCCGCCGTCGCCAAGGCGGTGGGCAGCGCCACGGTGGAGTCCATGGGTCGCGACGTCGGCGTGCCGATGCACGAGGGCGCCGTGAAGTACTATGAGGAAAAGGGCGTGATGTAGGCGCCTACGCGCCATATCGGCTTCGCTCGTTCGACGAGGGGTGTCCCGTTCCGGTTCTTCTTCCGGGGAGGTTGTCTGACCCAGTGCGTGCGCGGCCTCATGCTTCGACAAGCTCATGCTTCGACAAGCTCA
>CAZLNO010000099.1:0-14307 GCA_964561005.1 uncultured Rhodovibrionaceae bacterium
TTTGATTATATGAAATGGCCGCAGGTTCCATTCCATTTCGGATACCGCCACACGAAATGATGCGGCGCAGGGACGGGCCCTCCGGCCACCGGACAACCAGACCCGGACCCTCGTAGCGGCACCGGCGTGCTGCATTGCAGCCGGGGCGACGGGTCCAAACACCGCCGCTGGCATCAGTCAGTTTAGGAAAGGGGACAAACTGCGCGCTCGCCCGCCGGCCGCGCGCTCGCGTCAGCCTCCTTCGAGTCAGTTTATTGCGCAAGACACCTTATTCTTAAACGACCTGAACCTCTTCGCAGGTGCAATATGACATTTTCTGTTGGCGGCGGCCGGTTTAGTAGGTAAACTGCTTCCTCGACTGACCGGGTCCCGATAGCCGTCCCCGCGCGCGGCGGCACGAGCCCGGGGCCACGCGGCCGGCCGCAATCCCTCCGCCGGCCCAGGGCGGTCAGCGCCAGGACACGGGGGGAAAGGGGAGGTACAAGGAATGCGTCGCACCGTCTCGACGTTGGCTGCGGGAGCGCTTGCCACCGCGCTGGGTTCGGGCATCCTCGCCTTGCCGGCGACGGCCCAGGACAAGGAACTGACCCTGTGCTGGGCCGCCTGGGACCCGGCCAACGCCCTGCGCGAGCTGGGCAAGGACTTCGAGCAGAAGACCGGCATCGAAATGAATTACGAGTTCGTCCCCTGGACGAACTTCGCCGACCGCTTCCTCAACGAGCTGAATTCCAGGGGCGACCTTTGCGACCTGATGATCGGCGACAGTCAGTGGCTGGGCATGGGCGCGGAGTTCGGCCATTACGTGAAGCTGAACGACTTCTTCGAGCGGGAAGGCATCTCGATGGACGACTTCCTGCCGGCCACGGTCTACAACTACGCCACGTGGCCCAAGGGGTCGGAAAACTATTGGGCGCTGCCGGCGATGGGCGACGCGGTGGGCTGGGTCTACCGCCAGGACTGGTTCTCCCGTCCCGAGATCCGCCAGGCCTTCAAGGCCGAATACGGCTATGAGCTGGGCGAGCCCGAGACCTGGGACGAGCTGCTGGACATCGCGAAGTTCTTCCAGGGCCGGGAGATCGACGGCAAGACGCGCTACGGCGTGGCGCTCTACACCGAGCGCGGCTCCGAGGGCATCACGATGGGCGTCACCAACGCCCTCTACGCCTGGGGCTTTCAATACGATGATCCGGACAACCCCTATCACATGGAGGGGTTCGTCAATTCGCCGGAGGCGGTGGACGCGCTGGAGTTCTACAAGGAACTCTACGAATGCTGCACCCCGCCGGGGCACTCCGACGCCTACATGACGGCGAACCTGGACGCCTACAAGTCCGGACAGACCGCGCTGCAGATGAACTTCTTCGCCTTCTTCCCCGGCATCGCCAAGAGCGAGGCGGTCGGCGGCGACACCTCGGGCTTCTTCGTCAATCCGCGGCAGAAGGAAGCGGGCTCCGTTCTGGGCGGCCAGGGAATATCCGTGGTCAGCTACTCCGACAAGCAGGACATGGCTCTGGAGTACATCAAGTGGTTCGCCCGGCCCGAGATTCAGCAGCGCTGGTGGTCGCTGGGCGGCTATTCCTGCCACAAGGCGGTGCTCAACGATCCCGAGTTTCCCGACACCGCGCCCTTCGCCGCGGATTTCCTGAAGGCCATGAGCAACGTTCGCGACTTCTGGCAGGAGCCCACTTATGCCGAGCTGCTTCAGGCCATGCAGAAGCGCGTGCACGACTACGTGGTGGCCGACAAGGGGACCGCGAAGGAAGCTCTCGACAAGCTGATCGAGGATTGGGAGTTCACCTTCATGTCGGTGGGCAAGCTCTAGGCGCCTGGTCCAGCCGAGTTTGTCCCTGATCGCTACGTTCGGGGCGGGGCGGAACCCCGCTCCGCCCCCGAGACACGGCCCAACGAGATCCCAAGCCCATGACCGAAGCGCAGGCCACCGCGCGGGCCGTCCCCGCCAAGTCAAGCCGCCGCGCCGTTCCGCCTGGCGGCTCCCTGGTGCGCGGGCTGTCGGACCGGGCGCTGGCGTTCTGGTTCGTGCTGCCGACGGTTCTGCTGCTGCTGGCGATCAACATCTTCCCGCTGTGCTGGAATATCTACCTCAGCTTCACGAGCTACCGCGCCAACCGGCCGGGCATGCCGGTGCGCTGGATCGGCGACATGAACTACGAGCGGCTGCTGGGAAGCGAGGATGTCTGGGAGTACCTGCAGCACACCGCGCACTTCGTCGGCTGGACGATGTTCTTCCAGGTCCTGTTGGGCTTCGGCCTGGCCTACCTGCTCAACAAGCAGTTCCGGGGATCGGGCGTCTGGACCACGCTTATCGCCCTGCCGATGATGCTGTCCCCGGCGGTTGTGGGGACCTTCTGGACCTACCTGTTCCAGCCCCAGGCGGGCATCTTCAACTACATCGTCGGCTTCTTCATCGGTCGCAACGACTTTTCGATGATCGGCAATCCCGACCTCGCGCCCTGGGCGATCGTTCTCGTCGACACCTGGATGTGGACGCCGTTCATCATGCTGATCTGCCTGGCCGGCCTGCGCTCGATCCCGCAGGACATCTACGAGGCGGCGGAGGTGGACGGCGCCTCGCCCTGGCGGCAGTTCTGGACGGTTACGGTGCCGATGGTGCTGCCCTTCGTGATGCTGGCGGTGCTGTTCCGCTCGATCGAGAACTTCAAGATGTTCGACATGGTCAACGAGCTGACCTCCGGAGGCCCGGGCTCGGCGACCGAACTGGCGAATATCAGCCTGAAGCGCGAGGCCTTCGAGAAGTGGCGCACAGGCTACGCCGCCGCCTTCGCGGTGATCCTTTTCGTCACGGTATTCGGCGCGGCGAACATCTACGTCAAGGTCTGGACCAAGGTGAAGTCGCGATGAGCATGCCGGCGACCAGCGCCGACCAGGCGCACTCGATCGTCGCGCCCGGGCGATGGGCCAAACGGCTGGCGGCCGTGCTGGTGATCGCCTACGCGCTCTTCGCGGTGGTGCCGATGGCGTGGATCTTCCTCACCAGCTTCAAGGCCACCGAGGACGCCATCGCCTATCCGCCCAAGGTGACTTTCGAGCCCACGCTGGAGGGCTATGTCCACCTCTTCACCAACCGCTCGCGCCAGAGCTCGGAGTACATGGCCCAGCTTCCACCGCCGGACACCTGGTACGAGCGCTTGGTGCGCGAGGAGAACATGGTGATCACCGGCCCCTCGCGCTTCGCCGACCGCTACCTGAACTCGCTGATCATCGGCTTCGGCGCGACCTTCCTGTCGGTCTTCCTGGGCGCGCTGGCGGCCTACGCATTCTCGCGCTTCCGCGTGCCGCTGAAGGACGATCTGATGTTCTTCATCCTCTCCACGCGCATGTTCCCGCCCGTGGCGATCGCGATTCCGGTGTTCCTGATGTACCGCGAGTTGGGCCTGAACGACACCCACTTGGGCATGATCCTGCTCTACACCGCCGTCAACCTCAGCCTGTCGGTCTGGCTGCTCAAGGGCTTCATGGACGAGATCCCGCGCGAGTACGAGGAGGCGGCATTGGTCGACGGCTATACCCGCTTCCAGGCCTTCTGCAAGGTGGTGCTGCCGCAGGCGCGGGCCGGGCTGGCGGCGACGGCGATCTTCTGCCTGATCTTCTCCTGGAACGAGTACAACTTCGCCATCCTGCTGACCAGCGGCCAGGCGCAGACGGCGCCGCCCTTCATTCCGCTGATCATCGGCGAAGGCGGACTGGACTGGCCGGCCGTCGCCGCGGGGACGACGCTGTTCCTGCTGCCGGCGGTGATCTTCACCGTGATCCTGCGCCGCCACCTGCTGGCCGGCATCACCTTCGGAGCCGTGCGCGGATGAGCGGGCAAAGCGTCCAACCAAACCGCGGGCGTGGGGTGCTCCGACGGATCTGCCGGCGGGGACCCTGGGAGACGGCCATGATGATCCTGATCGGGCTAGGCGTGGTGATGCTCACCCAGCCGGTCTCGCTCTGGCTGTATGGCCACTCCTTCACGGTCATCCTGATCGGCACGCTCGGCTACGTCGTGGTCAGCCATTTTCCGGAGTGAGAAGCAGCCGTGGCCGAAATCCGCATCGAGAAGCTGCACAAGGCCTTCGGCGACTTTGTCGCCGTGCGCGAAAGCGACCTGACCATCGCCGAGGGCGAATTCTTCGCGCTGCTCGGTCCCTCGGGCTGCGGCAAGACGACGACGCTGCGCATGATCGCCGGGCTGGAGATGCCGAGCTCCGGGCGGGTGCTGCTGGGCGGCGAGGACGTGACCCGGCTGCGCGCGGGCAAGCGCGACATCGCCTTCGTCTTCCAGATGTTCGCGCTCTATCCGCACCTGAACGTGCGCGACAACATCGCCTACCCGCTGCGCTCCCAGGGCGTGCGCCGGCGCGAGGTCCGGCGGCGGGTCGACGAGGTCGCGCGCACGCTGCGCATCGGCCATCTGTTGCACCGCAAGGTCTCGGCGCTGCCCGGCGGCGATCGCCAGCGGGTGGCGCTGGCGCGGGCGATGATCCGCACACCGCGGGCGTTCCTGATGGACGAGCCGCTGGGCACCCTCGATGCCGAGATGCGACACACCATGCGCGAGGAGCTGCGCGGCCTGCACGACCGCATCGGGGCAACGACGGTTTATGTCACCCACGATCAGGTGGAGGCGATGAGCATGGCCGACCGCATCGCCGTCATGCGCGACGGCCTCGTGCTCCAGGCGGGTCCGCCGCAGGAAATCTACAGCCGGCCCGCGACGATGTTCGTCGCGGGCTTCGTCGGCGCCCCGGCGATGAACTTCCTGCCCGCCCGTGGCCGGCTGGTCCCCGGCAGCCAACGGCTGCGCGTGGCCGACGCCGAAATCGCCATCCCCACGCTGCGCGAGGGCGTGGCCGGGGAGAAGGCCGTTGTCGGCGTGCGACCGGAGCATCTGCGGCTGTCCGACCAGGCGCCGCTGCGGGGCGTGGTCGACGCCGTGGAATATCTGGGCTCTCACCAGCTCGTCGTCGTGAACACCGAGGTCGGACGCGTGCGCTTGCGCACCCACCACCGCGACCGCGTGACGGCCGGCGAGCGAGTCGGCCTGGAGCCGACGGCCGAGCGCCTCGTCGTCTTCGATCCGGACAGTCAGCGTGCCCTGGCCAGCGCCGTCCATCCCGGCGGTCCGCCGGCGGAGGTGCTTCATGGCTGAGGTGGCGTTGAGCGCCGTGACCAAGCGCTTCGGCGAGTTCGCGGCCGTCGCGGAGCTGTCGTTCGACGTGGCGGACGGCGAGTTCTTCGTGCTTCTTGGCCCCACCGGCGCCGGCAAGACGACGACCCTGCGCACCGTGGCAGGGCTGGAAAGGCCCGACGAAGGCAGTGTCCACATCGGCGGCGTCGACGTGACCCGGGCCGCGCCGGCCCAGCGCGACGTCGCCTTCGTCTTCCAGCAGTTCTCGCTCTATCCGCATTACACCGTGGCGCAGAACCTGGCGTTTCCCCTACGTGCGCCGGCGCGGCGGCTTTCCGAGGCGGAGATCGACCGCCGGGTTCGGGAGGTCGCCGAGCGCCTGGCCATCACCGACAAGCTGGGCAACAAGGCCACCCGGCTGTCGGGCGGTGAGATGCAGCGGGTGTCGATCGGCCGCGCCCTGGTGCGCCAGCCGGCGGTGTTCCTGATGGACGAGCCGCTATCCTCGCTCGACGCCAAGCTGCGCGAAGCGTTGCGGGTCGAGCTCAAGCACCTGCAGCGCGACCTGGGGGCGACGATCCTTTACGTCACGCACGATCAGGTCGAGGCCCTCACCCTGGCCGACCGGGTCGGGGTCCTGCACGAGGGTCGCCTGCGCCAGGTCGGCACGCCCCGAGACATCTATACCGACCCGGACGATGTTCACGTCGCCCATCAGCTCGGCTCGCCGGCGGTCAACCTGCTTCCGGCGAAAGCTCTTGGACTGGTCGTGGACGGCGTGGCCCGCGTCGGCGTGCGTCCGGAGGACGTCATCCTGGCCGACGATCCGGCGCCGGCGAGCGCGCCGGTCGCCGATCTGGCGGCAAGGGTCCTGCAGGTCGAGCGCCTGGGCGCGGAGGACGTGGTGCTGTTCGCCTGGCGCGACCGGCAACTGCGCGCGCTTCTGGATCCGGGCCACGGCCTGGCGCCGGGGGTGGAGACGCGTCTGCGGCTTGCCGGAGACAAGCTGCTCATGTTCGCCGACGACGACCGCCGCGTGCGTATCTGGCCGGATCAGAGCCGGCATCGTCAGGCGGACGAAAGCCAAACGGCGAGAAAGGGACGAATTCATGTCGGCTGACTGGCAACGCCGGGCCGTTGTGGCGGCGGCTTCGGCGATCCGGGACAACGCCGCCCGGCTCACCGAACTGGACGCCGCGATCGGCGACGGCGACCACGGCACCAACATGAAGCGCGGCTTCGAGGCGGCGGCCGAGGCGGTGGACGAGATCGCGGCGCTGCCGCCCGGCAAGGCCCTGCAGAAGCTGGGCATGACCCTGGTCTCCAAGGTCGGCGGCGCGTCCGGGCCGCTTTACGGCAGCCTGTTCATGGCCATGGGCAAGGCGCTGGGCGACGATCCGCCGGCGCCGGAGGGTGTCGCCGCGGCCTTCGAGGAGGGTGTGGCCGCGGTGAAGAAACGCGGCAAGTCCGAGGCCGGGGAAAAGACCATGCTGGACGTCCTCGTGCCCATGTGCGAAGCGCTGCGCCAGGGCCTGGCGAACGGCGATGGGGCGCCCGACGTCCTGGCCCGGCGCGTGCGCGAGGCCGCCGAGGCGGGACTGGCGCGCACGCGCGATCTCAAGGCCACAAAGGGCCGGGCCGCCTACCTGGGCGAACGCAGCGTCGGCCATCTCGACCCCGGCGCCCAGTCGGCCTGCCTGCTGGCGGGCGCCGTCCAGGAGCTGTTCGAGGAGTCGGCATGATGGCGGCGCGGGCTCTGGTCTCGGTGGCGATCGTCTCGCACTCCGCCGACGTGGCCCGGGGGACGGCGGAGATGGTCCATCAGATGGTGGGCGACAGCGTCGCGGTCGGGTACTGCGGCGGCAACGCCGAGGGCGGCCTGGGCACCGATGTCGGGAAGATCCGGGAAACGCTGGAGGCCGTGTGGTCGCGGGCCGGCGTGGTCGTCCTGGTCGACCTCGGCGGGGCGGAAATGAACACCGAGATGGCGATCGAAATGCTGGATCCGGAGCGGCAGGCGCGCATTGCGATCTGCAACGCGGCCATCGTCGAGGGAGCGGTGATGGCGGCCACGCAGGCCTCCACCGGCAGCGATCTGGAGCAGGTCCGCCAGGCCGCCGAGGAAGCCATCGGATGAACGCGGCAGGGCGCAGCAACGGGAAGGGGGAGACGCGGATGAACGTCGTCGAGGCGGCGCAGGAAATCACCCATGAGATCGGGCTGCACGCACGCCCCGCGGTGAAGCTCACCCAGCTCGCCGCACGCTATCAGAGCGACGTGCGGGTCCGCGCCGGCGACGACGGCGACTGGATCGACGCCAAGAGCGTGGTCAAGGTCATGCGGCTGAAGGCGCGTACCGGCAAGGTGCTGTATTTCCGGGCCGAGGGCGGCGACGCGGACGAGGCGGTGGCGGCGCTGCGCCGCCTGGTGGCGCGAGGCTTCACCGATGGCGAATGATGACGCACCCGGCGGTTCGCCCGCCCAGCGGCCCGGAATCGTGCTGCAAGGCCGGCCGGCGGCGCCGGGGCTTGCGATCGGCCCGCTGGTGGTGGTCCAGCGCCGGGAGTCCGCGGTCGATCACGCGGCGGAGTCCCCCGAGGCGGAGCGGCGGCGGCTGGTGGCGGCGGTGGATGCGGCCCGGCAAGCGCTGGCGGCGCTGGCGACTCACGGCGGCGGGGAGCTCGCCGAGGAAATCCTGATGTTCCAGATGGCGCTGCTGGACGATCCGGAACTGCTGGCGCCGGCGCAGGCTGCCCTGGGGCGCGGACACACCGCCGAGGCGGCCTGGCAGACGGCGATCGGCGAGCTGATCGACGGCTATGCCCAGGACGAGGACGAGTACTTCCGCGCCCGCGCCGACGACCTGCGCGACCTGCGCCAGCGCGTGCTGGAGGTCCTGTCCGGCGCGGATCTCTGGGAAGACGTGTTGCCGGAGCACGGGCTGCTGGTCGCGGACACGCTGACGCCCTCCCGCTTCCTGGAGATCGACTGGGACCGGGCAGGCGGCATCGCGCTGGCCGGGGGCAGCGACACCAGCCACATGGCCATGCTGGCCCGCGCGCGGGGCGTGCCGCTGGTAACAGGGCTGGGCGAGTCGGCCGCGCGCCTGCGCGACGGCACGACGGCCATCCTGGACGCCGACGCCGGCCGTCTGGTCGTGGAGCCTGGTCCGACCACGCTCGCCAGCTATCGCGAGCGGTTGCGCGCGCAGGCGGCCGTGGCCGCCGCGGATGCGCGCTACCGCGACGCGCCCGCGGCGACGGCCGACGGCATCCCCGTATCGATCCTGGTCAACGTCGACGACCCGGCGGTGCTGACGAGGATCGACCCCGCGATCTGCGACGGCGTCGGACTGACCCGCACCGAGTTCCTGTTCCGCGAGGGTGTTCCCGACGAGGAGACCCAGGTACGGGCCTATCGCCAAGTGGTCGAATGGGCGCGGGGGCGGCCGGTGACCATCCGGACCCTCGACGCCGGCGGCGACAAGCCCGTGCCCGGCCTGACCCCGGCGGGCGAGAGCAATCCCTTTCTCGGCCTGCGCGGCCTGCGGCTTTCGCTGGCGCGGCCGGAGGCGTTCCGCGTGCAGCTTCGCGCGCTGATCCGCGCCGCGGCGCATGGACCCTTGAAGATCATGCTGCCGATGGTCACGCTGCCCCGCGAACTCGAACGGGCGCGGGAGATCCTGTCAGCGGTGCGCGACGAGCTTGCGGGCGAGGGCCATGACACGGCGCCGAGCCCACTGGGAATCATGGTCGAAACCCCGGCCGCGGCGTTGCAGCCGGCCGCCTTCGCGGCGGACTTCTACTCGATCGGGACCAACGACCTGATCCAGTACGTCACCGCCGCGGCGCGCGACATCGAGGCCGTTGCCGGACTTCAGGATCCCACGGCCGCGCCGGTGATCGAGCTGATCGGCCGGGTGGCCGAGGCGGGACGGGCCCGCGACGTGGAGGTCAGCGTCTGCGGCGAGATGGCGGCGCGGCCGGACTGCGTGCCAGCGCTGCTCGACGCCGGGGTGCGGGTGCTCTCGGTCCCGCCCGCGGCGGTGGGCCGGGTCAAGCGCGCGGTCGCCGCACATCGCCTGGCCGCGGGCTCCTGATCCAGCGGCGCGAGCGCGACGATGTCGGCACAGCCCAAGTCTTCCCGTCAGGCACGCATCGCCGCGTACAAGCGGATCCTGCGCGACTATCTGGACCGCCGCCCCTCGGGCGCACGGCTGCGCATCGCCCGAATGCTGGGCACGCACAAGAGCTTCGTCTCTCAAATCACCAACCCGGCCGATCCCACGCCGGTTCCGGCGCGGCACCTGGGCGCCATTTTCGACGTTTGCCATCTGTCGCAAGCCGAGCAGGCGCGCTTCCTGGAGGCCTACCGCGCCGCCCATCCGCGCCACGCGGAGGCGGTCGATGCCGAGGACGAGCCGCACTTCAAGACACTGCACGTGGACGTACCCGTCCTCGAAGACCCGCGCGCCCAGGCGGAGCTGGAGGACTTGATTCGCGACTTTGCCCGGCGGGCCGGTCGCCTGCTGGCCGGTGGCCGATCGCGGGACGGCGGCGGGCGCGAGTGACTAGACGCCCCACCGCAGGCTCGGGGTATTCACCGGCGCGTCCCAGAACCGGACCATTTCGTCGTCCAGCTTGGTCAACGTCAGGGAGCAGCCGGCCATGTCGAGCGACGTGACATAGTTGCCCACCAGACTGCGCGCGACCTCCAGCCCGTGCGGCTCCAGAGCGCGGCGCGCCGCCCCGTACATTAGCGTTAGCTCCATCATCGGCGTCGCGCCCATGCCGTTGACCAGCAGCAGGACGCGCTGCCCCCGATCGGGCTTCAGGTCCTCCAGGATCGCCCCGATCAGGGTCGCCGCGACGTCGTCGGCCCGGGCGAGCCTTTCCCGACGCCGGCCGGGCTCGCCGTGGATGCCGATGCCGATCTCCATCTCCTCCGCGGGCAGGTCGAAGGTGGGCTTGCCGATCGCCGGCACCGTGCAGGAGGTCAGCGCCACCCCCATCGACCCGGTCGCTTCGTTGACCCGCTCGCCCAGCCTTTTCAGCGCCTGGAGGTCCTCTCCCGCCTGCGCGGCGGCGCCGACCACCTTCTCGACCACCAGCGTTCCGGCCACGCCGCGTCGGCCCGAGGTGAAGGAGCTGTCCTCCACCGAGACGTCGTCGTTGACCAACACGGTGGCATTCGGCCCGTCGTGCATCTCCGCCGCCATCTCGAAGTTCATCACGTCGCCGGTGTAGTTCTTGACGATGAACAGGACGCCGGCGCCCGAGTCCACCGCCTGCGCCGCGGCCTGCGGCTGGTCGGGGGTGGGCGAGGTGAAGACCTCCCCGGGGCAGGCGGCATCCAGCATGCCCGGGCCGATGAAGCCGGCGTGCAGCGGCTCGTGTCCGCTGCCGCCGCCGGAGATCAGCGCCACCTTGCCCTGCACGGGCGCATCGGCGCGCGCGAGAAACAGCGGTTCGCGATTGAGGACGACGCGGTCCGGATGCGCCTGGACGAAGCCCTGCAGGCTCTCCACGACGACGTCGTCGACCGCGTTGATCAGCTTTTTCATATCGGCGCCTCCCCTTTTGCCCCGGTGTTTCCGGCCGGGCTGTCGCGTTCGCGCGTTTAGCTCCGAGTTTAGAAGGTCAACCGGCCCAAGGCAACGCTGTCGCAGGGGCGAAAGCGTGGGATTCCTGGGGATTCCGGCCCGGTGAATCCTTGCCGGTACGAACTTGAACACCACCACCGGTTGGCGTCGGCACGCGGCGTCGCGGATCGGCGGCCTGGATCGTCTGCAGCGCTCGGCGCTCGGCGCTCGGCGATCAGGTCAGGGCGCAGTAGGCCGCGTAGGGCGGGTTCGCCGTAGGCAACCCGCCGAATGGCGGTGGCGGCGCCACGGGTGGTGGCGGCTTGCTGCGCGAAGCCGCCCTACACCCCCTCACCCTTCGCCGAGAGCGCTTCGACTGGAGCGCGTATGCGAAAGCCTCCAAGGCAAAACCGAAAAACAGAAAAACCCCCACCCCATCGGCTCTCTGGCCTACGCCGCCTGGGTCTTCGCCCGGCTCGGCGGATGGACCGGCTATTACGGAAAGCCAGGACCCGTCGTCATGCTCCGCGACCTCACCCAGTTCCACGCCATCAAGCACGGCTGAAGCCTCCGAAATGTGTGAATCTCGTGGACTTGCGGGGGAGGGGACTGCTTCGAGTCTTTCGTGACCGGCATCGCACAGTCCCTTCCCCCTTTGGCGGAGGGTTAGGATGGGGGACGCCCCGGCAGGGGCGTCAGGTCCAAAGCATGGACCCGCCGGCGCCGCTTTGCTACATCCAGGGCGCCCTCACCACCGACAGCAGGCGAGCCGACCGTGCCGATCCGCATCCACAACACCCTGACGCGCCGCAAGGAAGACTTCGAGCCGTACGACCCGCGCAGCGTACGCATATACGTCTGCGGGCCGACGGTGTACGACCGCGCGCACATCGGCAACGCCAGGCCCGTGGTGGTGTTCGACGTGCTGTTCCGCCTGCTGCGCCAGGAATACGGCGCCGGGCACGTCCACTACGCGCGCAACATCACCGATGTCGACGACAAGATCATCACCGCCGCCCGCGAGAACGGCGAACCCATCGACGCGCTGACCGAACGCACCACCGAGGCCTTCCACGCCGACATGGCGGCGCTGGGCGCGCTGCCGCCGACGACGGAGCCGCGCGCCACCCGGCACATCCCCCAGATGGTCGCGCTGATCGAGCGCCTGATCGCCGGCGGCCACGCCTATGCCGCCGAGGGCCACGTGCTCTTCGCCGTCCGGAGCCACCCGGACTACGGCAAGCTGTCGCGGCGCGAGCGCGAGGAGATGATCGCGGGCGCGCGCGTGGAGGTGGCGCCCTACAAGAAGGACCCGGCGGACTTCGTGCTGTGGAAGCCGGCGGCGCCGGACGAACCCGGCTGGGACAGCCCCTGGGGCCGGGGCCGGCCGGGCTGGCACATCGAGTGCTCGGCGATGAGCCACGAGGTCCTGCAAACGCCGTTCGACATCCACGGCGGCGGCCAGGACCTGATCTTTCCCCACCACGAGAACGAGATCGCGCAGTCGGAATGCGGCTACGGCGACGGCTTCGCGCGGTACTGGATGCACAACGGATATCTGACGGTGAACGGCGAGAAGATGTCCAAGTCCCTGGGCAACTTCTTCACCGTGCGCGAGCTGCTGGACGAGGGCTGGCCGGGCGAGGTCATCCGCCTGGTCCTGCTGTCGGCGCAGTACCGGCATCCCCTCGACTTCAACCGCGACAAGCTGGCCGATGCGCGGACGCAGCTCGACCGCCTGTACCAGGCGCTGCGCGGCGTGCGCGACCTGAACGCCGCCGACGCCGGCCCGGCGCCGGAGCTTATGGCGGCGCTGGAGGACGACCTCAACACGCCGGAGGCGCTGTCCGTATTGCACGAGAACGCGCACGCGCTGAACAAGGCCTCGGGCGATCCCGGCGCGGCGGCGCGGGCCAAGGGCGCACTGCTGGCCGGCGGCTGGCTGCTCGGCCTGCTGCAGGAGGACCCCGAGGCCTGGTTCAAGGGCGGCGCGGAGGACGGCGAAGCGGCGGAGATCGAGCGCCTGATCGCCGAGCGCCAGGCCGCGCGCAAGCGCAAGGACTTCGCCACCGCCGACCGCATTCGCGACGACCTCAAGGCCCGCGGCGTGGTGCTGGAGGACACCCCCCAGGGCACCACCTGGAAGCGCGCGGGCTGACACGATCGGCAATCGTCATGGAAACGTCATCCCGTGCGCCGTGATTCGGTGCAGACACGGGACCTCGTGCCACGCGGCAGCCAGATCCCGGACCAGCGAAGCAGCACTTCGTGCTGCATCGCATCCGGGATGACGGGTCAAATTCAGTTCCCGCTGGCACCAGTCGATCACCGCAGGTATTTCTTCGTGACGGCGGCGCCGATGGTGTACTTGGGGTCCACGAAATTGCCCAGTTTGGCGCGGCCGCACTGGCTCAGCATCATGTAGGCGTCCCACTTGTCGAAGCCGTAGTCCTCGACCAGCCAGTACACCAGCTCGCGGTAGGCGATCCGCGTCGCATCCTCCAGCGGTCGGGCGCTGCCGATCGCCATGATCTCGTTCTCGGTCTCCAGGCGCGGCCAGGCGTTGTTCCAGCCCTTCACCAGGTCCACACGAACCGTGGTCACGGAGGGATACTCGACGGCCACGCCGCACACCTCGCCTTCGCCCTGGCAGGCGTGACAGTCGCCGACGAAGAAGCGCGCCCCGTCCACCTTGACGGGCAGATAGACGATGTTGCCGGGGCAGATGTCCGGCATGTCCATGTTGCCGCCGTGCTGGTCCGGCGTCAGCGCGTTGATCGAGTCGATCTCGGGCGAGCAACTGATCGTGCCGACGTGCGGCTTGTACGGCAGCGTGACCCGGTCGCTCCAGTAAACCCAGTCCTGATCGAGGTGGATCTTGCGCACGACCTCGGGCAGCGGATCGTTGAGCGTGGCCGTGTAGTTCGTGCCCGTCAGCCCGCCGAACTCGGGGATCATGCAGCAGGTGCCCCGCGGGTTCTCGCCGCGCGGTTCCATGCTCTCGATATGGACCGCCAGCGCGTCGCCCTTCTCCGCGCCCTCGACCATCACCGGCCCGCACTGCGGGTTGATGTAGGGCATTTCCAGGATCTGCGACGGCTTGTCGTCCTCGCTCTGGATGCGGCCCTCGAAACAGTCCTGCGTCCAGAAGACGATGCGGTCGCCGGGCTTCACCGTCATCACCGGATCGGAATAGGGTCCGATCGTGTAATGGTACCTGCCCTGCTTTGCCTCGGTAAGTTCGTGGGTGGTCCCGGTCCGACCCTGGGCGACGCCGCGCGCATCCATGATCGAAGGCGTCGCCCAGCCGCCGGTGGCTGTCACTGTATCGTTCATCACAGCGTCTCCCTTGTTGTGGTTTCCCCTGCACGCCCGTGCTCCCCGGCTCCGTGGCTTCGCAATGCGCGGCGAAGCGCCTTCACGGATAGCTCCTCGCGCTCCAGGATGCCGCCGGGACGCCAGACCAGAATCGCGATCAGGACGAGGGCCAGCGCGATGGTCGACAGGCCGGCGGCACCCGTGGGCAGGACTTCCTTGATCGCCTCGCTGTTCTCGACCCACCGCAGCGACTGGT
>CAZLNO010000100.1:0-14038 GCA_964561005.1 uncultured Rhodovibrionaceae bacterium
CTGCATGTCTTTCCCTATTCAGAGCGGCCGGGCACGCCGGCGGCGCGCATGCCGCAGGTCGACAAGGCGACGCGCAAGGCCCGCGCGGCGGAACTGCGCGAAGCCGGCGCCGCGGCGCTGCGGCGCTTCCTGGAAAGCCGGATCGGCACGACCGCCGAGGTCCTGGCCGAGGAATACGACGGCGCGGGCCGCCTCAAGGGCCACAGCGAGCACTTCGCGCCGATCCGCGTCACCGGCGGCCAGGCCGGCGAGGTCCTGCGCGTGCGCGTGACCGGCATCGAGGGCGACCATCTTCTGGGCGAGCATCTGGGCGAGGCGGCATGATCTTCCGGCGCAAGAAGGACAAGGGCCTGGACAAGGTCGAAGAAACGCCCGCCGCCGAGCCCGGCCGGCCGCCAGGCGACGCGGCCGGCGAGAGGCGCAAGGGCGGCTGGCTGCAGCGGCTGCGCGCCGGGCTGTCGCGCTCGTCCGACAAGGTCGGCGGCGGCATCGGCGCCATCCTCACCCGGCGCAAGCTGGACGACGAGGCGCTGGAGGAGCTGGAGGAGCTGCTGATTTCCGCCGACCTCGGCGTGACCACGGCGGCCAAGGTGACCGGGATGCTGGCCAAGCGCCGCTTCGACAAGGACGTCGACCCGGAGACCGTCAAGGCCGCCCTGGCCGAGGACATCGCCGGCATCCTGGACCCCGTGGCGAAGCCCTTGGAGGTCGACCCGGCGCGCGAGCCGCACGTCGTCCTGGTCGTCGGCGTCAACGGCAGCGGCAAGACCACCACCATCGGCAAGCTGGCCCGCCAGTGGGTGGACGCCGGCCACAAGGTGCATCTGGCCGCGGGCGATACCTTCCGCGCCGCCGCGGTGGAGCAGCTCCAGATCTGGGGCGAGCGCACCGGCTGCCCGGTGACCGCCAAGGACACCGGCGCCGACGCCGCCGGCCTGGCCTACGACGCCCTGCAGGCGGCCCGGCGCGAGGGCGCCGACGTCCTGCTGGTCGACACCGCCGGGCGGCTGCACAACAAGGCCAACCTGATGGCCGAGCTGCAAAAGGTCGTGCGCGTCGTGAAGAAGCTGGACGACAGCGCGCCGCACGACGTGGTGCTGGTGCTCGACGCCACCGTGGGGCAGAACGCGCTGCAGCAGGTCCAGACCTTCAAGGAGCTGGTGAACGTCACCGGCCTGGTGGTGACCAAGCTGGACGGCTCGGCCCGCGGCGGCGTTCTCGTTGCGCTGGCGGAACGGTTTGGCCTGCCGGTTCACGCCGTCGGCGTGGGCGAGACGGCCGAGGACCTGCGCCCCTTCTCCGCCCGCGCTTTCGCCCGCGCCCTGGTGGGGCTGGACCCGGACGGCTGAGCGGCGGGCGCCCGGCGCTCACCCCACGTCCAGGCGGTCCGCCGGGTCGCTGTCCTGACGGGCGCGCGGGGCGAAGATCCCTTCGCCGCGTGTGGCGTCGAAGTCCTGCAAGGCCCAGTGGACCGAGGGAAAGGCGATCTCGTCCCAGGGGATTTCGGCCCAGCGGAACAGCCCGACCTCCGCCGACTCCGGCCCGGCGGCCACCTCGGGCTCCGCCAGCCGCGCGCGGTAGATGAGCTGCACCTGACTGATGCGGGTGATCGAATAGACGCCGAGAAGCTGCTCGATCTCGATGGTCGCGCAGGCCTCCTCCCAGGCCTCGCGGCAGGCGCCGGCCGCCGCGCTTTCGCCCAGCTCCAGATAGCCCGCCGGCAGCGTCCAGAAGCCCTTGCGCGGCGCGATGGCCCGCCGGCACAGCAGGATGCGCCCGCCGTGGTGGACGACGGAGCCGACGACGATCTTGGGGTTCTCGTAGTGCACGAAGCCGCAGTCGTCGCAGACCAGGCGAACGCGGTCGTCGCCCGCCGGCACGCGGCGGCTGAAGCGGTCCGGGCTGTCGGAGTCGTCCCCGCTCATGCGAAGAAGTGTGGGTCGTCGCCCAAGCCGGGGCAAGGGCGGAGGCGGCGTCGGAAGGCGGGCGATGGGGCGGCGCGGGCGGCGCCCGGGTCGGCCTCAGACGACCAGGTTGATGATGCTGCCGCGTGGCAGGGGGCGGGTGGCGTTGGCCGCGCGACGCTCGGCGGCGGTCTCCTCGAAGGTGGCCTCGCGACCGCGGGCGAACTCGCTGGAGCGCGCGGCCTCGTTGCCGGGGTCGGCCGGGCGGGCGGCCTGCTGCACGTCGGTGGCAAAGCGTTGCTGCGGGCCCAGGCGGTCGGTAGGCTGGGCGGTGGCGCGCGCCTGGGCCGCCTCCCCGGCCGGCGACGGGCGCTGCACGAGCCCCTGGATCGCGCGGAAAAAGCTCAACCCTGGGTTGATGTTGCCGCCGGGAATCAGCATCGTGGCCTCCATCGGTCTGGCTCCGACGATATAGGCAGGATATTAATAAATCGCAACCTGACACGAAGCTTTTCCGTCGAACCCCTGGCGATGCGAGTCGTCGGACAGCAGCCGTCGAGTCGCGCGGGGCCGTCGACTCGCGAGCCTGATGAATACATCTTGAATTCCAGATATTGACGCCGGCCAATAAACAAGATGTGCGGCGAATGATGTTTGATTATCGTCCATCTTGCGTATCGGGCTGCATGTCCGGATAGCCTCGTCACGTTTGGACCGCGACAGGAAGGACCGTCCGCGTTGATCGTCTCCGCCAGCTACAAGACGGACATCCCCGCCTTCTACGCCGACTGGTTCCGCCGGCGGCTGGCGGCCGGCCACGCGCGCATGATCAACCCCTACGGCGGTCAGATCCACACTGTCGAGTTGAGCCGGCCAACCTGCGACGGCTTCGTGTTCTGGACCCGCAATCCCGAGCCCTTCATGGCGGCGCTGGCGGACGTGCGGGCGCGCGGCTTTCCCTTCGTGGTGCAGGCCACGGTCACCGCCTACCCCCGCCCGCTGGAGACCTCGGTCGTGCCCGCCGAACGGGCCGTGGAGGCAATGCGCGCGGCGGCCGAACGTTTCGGTTCCGAAACGGTCGTCTGGCGCTACGACCCGGTCCTGCTGACCAGCCTCACCCCGCCCGACTGGCACCGCCGCACGGTGGCGCAGCTCGCCGACAGTCTGCGGGGCGTGAGCGACGAGGTGGTGTTCTCCTTCGCCACGATCTACCGCAAGACGCGCCGCAACACCGAGACGGCCGCGCGGCGACATGGCTTCGCCTGGTGGGACCCGCTGGACGCCGAGAAGACCGCCCTGCTGCGGGACCTGGCCGGAATCGCGGCGGCGCGGGGGATGGCGCCGCGGCTGTGCGCGCAGCCGGAGCTGCTGCCCGACCCGGCCGAGTCGCCCCTGCGGCCGGCAAGCTGCATCGACGCCGTGCGGCTGTCGCGCGTGGCCGGGCGCGAGATCGCCGCGCCGGTCCGGGCTACGCGGCGCGGCTGTTGCTGCGCGCGGGCACGGGACATCGGCGACTACGATAGCTGCCCGCACGGCTGCGTCTACTGCTATGCGGTGCGGCGGCCGGACCTCGCCAAGCGGCGCTACCGCGCCCACGACCCGCACTCCGAGTTCCTGATCGCGCCGGACGGGCGCCAAGGCAAGAAGATCGACTAGATTCTCTTTTCCAAGACACACACAGACAGGATGGTCCGCAACCATGAGCCGTCGCATCGCCATCATCCAGGGCCACCCCGACCCGGCCGGGGGCCACTTCTGCCATGCGCTGGCCGAGGCCTATGCCGCCGGCGCGGAAGAGGCCGGCCACGCGGTGCGCACGCTCGCCGTGGCCGGGCTGGAGCCGCCCTTCCTGCGCAGCAAGGCCGAGTTCGACGAAGGCGCGCCGCCGGCGCCGCTTCAAGCCGCGCAGGAAACGATCGCCTGGGCCGACCACCTGGTCATCGTCTATCCGCTGTGGCTGGGAACCATGCCGGCGCTGCTGAAGGCCTTCTTCGAGCAGGTGCTGCGCCCCGGCTTCGCCATCGAGTTCGAGAGCGCCTGGCGCATCCGCAAGCTGCTGAAAGGGCGCTCGGCGCGCATCGTGGTGACCATGGGCATGCCGGCGCTGGCTTATCGCTGGCTGTTCCGCGCCCACAGCCTGAAGAGCCTGGAGCGCAACATCCTGCGCTTCTGCGGCATCGGCCCCATCCGGGAAAGCCTGGTCGGCACGGTGGAAGGTCTCCCGCCAGACAGGCGCCAGCGCTGGCTCGACCGCATGACGGCGCTGGGCCGGGAGGCGCGCTAGCCGCCCGGCCGGATCCACCGCGCGGCCCCACCGATTTCCGGTTTACGCGACCCCGTCCCTGGCCTTGAATGAGCGCTCTCGCGGCGAGCGCGGAGGTCCCCTGATGGAGCGGCTTGACATCGGCGACGGCGAGGCGGCGGCGCGGGCACATTCCGGCAGCCTCGACACGCCGGCCCTGCGCCTGGGCAGATTGGACCGTCTGCGCAACGAATCGGCGCCGAGGACGGCCGCGAGGGGGTCAAGCTGGAGGAGCAGGTGCTCGTCACCGAGGACGGGATCGAGCGGCTGTCGACCTACCCCTACGACGCGCGCCTGCTGGGCCGGGAACTGTGACGGGGACCGGCGAAGGGGACCGACGGACGGGCGATGACCTTCAAGGAGTTTCTCGGCTACGCCTTCGGCACGGCCTTCGTCCTGGCGGTGACCGGCGCGCTGGTCGGCGCCCTGATCCTGCTGATCGGCGCGATCCCGCTGATGCTGGCGCTGTTTCCGATCACGGCGGCGATCATCGGCGCGGTGCTGCTGGTCGGCTGGCTGCGCCACCGGCGGCGGCGTCGCGGACGGCGGTAGTCACCCGACGGCGTCGCGCTCGCCTCTGACTCGCGGGCGGCAAAGGTGCTATCCTGCGGCGCGTCGAATACGCAATACAAGGGAGGCTGCGATGACCGAGGTATCCATGACGACCCGGCTGCCGGCGCCGGTGGAGAAGGTGTGGGAGACCGTGGGGCAGTTCTACGGTCTGGCGAACTGGCATCCCGCCGTCGTGTCCTGCGAATCGGAGGACGACGGCAAGACCCGCCGCCTGAAGCTGGCCGACGGAAGCGAGATCCTGGAGGAGCTGGTCAGCCACGACGACGGCAGCCACAGCTACACCTACACCATCGCCCGCGCCGGCCCGCTGCCGGTGCAGAACTACAAGGCGACGATCCGCGTCGACGCCGAGGGCAAAGAAAGCAAGGTCACCTGGTCCGGGGATTTCGAGCCGACCGGCGACCCGGAGGACGCGCGCAAGGCGATCGAGAACGTCTACAAGGCCGGCTTCGAAAACCTGGAGAAGATGTTCGGCATGAAGTCCTGATCCGGACGCCGGCGAGGGGCGCGGGACCGCTCACACGCCCAGCGGTCCCGGCCGGGCGTCGGCCTCGGCCTCCAGTTCGGCCGGGTCGTCGGCGTCGATGACGCGGCGGGCGACCTCCGGCGCGAAGCCCTTGCGGGCCAGGGCGGCGAGGTCGCGTTCGCGGTTGTCGGGCCGGGCGCCCCGGCGATAGGGGCCGAGACGGCGCTTGCGGGCGTAGCGCAGGGCGGCGGCCAGTTCCGGGTCGGCGGCCTCCTCGCGCAGGCGCGCCAGCGCGGCCTCGGCGGTGTCGGGATCGACGCCCTTCTGCGCCAGGCGCAGGCGGATGGCGGGCAGGCTGTGGCCGGCGCGGTGCAGGCTGACCGCCCGCCCCTCGGCATAGGCGCGGTCGTCCAGCAGGCCGCTGTCCAGGTAGCGGCGCACGACGGCCTCCACGGCGGCGGCGCCCTCGTCCGGGTCGGTGCCGTGGGCGCGGGCCGAGCGCTGCACCTTGCGCAGCAGCACCCGCCGCAGGTTCTCCGCCGAGCTGGCGTAGCGCTCCAGGTAGTGCAGCGCCGCCTTTTCCAGGTATTCCGGCGTCGCCTTTTTCGGCCCGCGCGGGCGGCGGCGGGCGCGGTCGCGGGGCTTGTCGGGGCGGCTCTCGTCCGAGTCGGTCATGGCCCGGAGCATGGCACGGTTGCGGCGCGCGCAGCCAGCGGCGGCTTGCCTCGCCGCGCGCTGGGGGCTATCTCCGCGCCATGAAGCTGGAACCGATCGCGACCCCGCCGCGGCCGCGCGCCCTGGGCCGGGTGAACTGGCGCGGCTTCTGGACCCTGTACCGCAAGGAAGTCCTGCGCTTCCTCAACGTCTTCATGCAGACCGTGGCGGCGCCGATGGTCACGGCGCTGCTGTTCTTCGCCATCTTCAACCTGGCCCTGGGCCGGGCGGTGGAGACGGTGAACGGCGTGCCCTACGCGCAGTTCCTGGCGCCGGGGCTGGTCATGATGACCCTGGTGCAGAACGCCTTCGCCAACACCTCCTCCTCCATCCTGATTTCCAAGGTCCAGGGCAACATCGTCGACGTGTTGATGCCGCCGCTGTCGGCCGGGGAGCTGACGCTGGGCTTCGCGCTCGGCGGGGTGACGCGCGGCCTGATCGTGGCGGGGGCGGTGCTGATCGGCCTGCTGCCGTTCGCCCCGGTCGAGATTCACCACCCCTTCGCCGCCGTCTACTACGCCTTCATGGCCTCGCTGATGCTGTCGCTGCTGGGGCTGATCGGCGGCATCTGGGCGGAGAAGTTCGACCACATCGCCGCCGTGCAGAACTTCGTCATCACGCCGCTCAGCTTCCTGTCGGGCACCTTCTACTCGATCCAGCGCCTGCCCGAGGAATGGCACATCGTGGCTTTCGTGAATCCCTTTTTCTACATGATCGACGGCCTGCGCTACGGCTTCATCGGGGTGGCCGACGGCCACCCGGGGATCGGCGCGGTCCTGGTCCTGCTGGTCGACGCGGCGCTGCTGTTCTGGGCCTATTGGCTGATCGCCACGGGCTACAAGCTGAAGGCCTAGCCGCATGACCGGGCCGCGGCGGATCGGGCGGGTGCACCTCCGGGGCCTGTGGACCCTGTACCGCCACGGCCTGCGCCGGCTGTTCCGCTTCGGCGTCGAGACGCTGGTCGGGCCGATCCTCTCGGCCCTGCTGTTCCTGCTGGTCTTCGCCATCGCCGTCGGCGGCACGCAGCAGACGGTGGCCGGCCTGACCTTCCAGCAGTTCCTGGCGCCCGGCATCGCGATGTTCACGCTGATCCACACGGCCTTCGCCATGACCGCTTTCGCGCTGGTGGACGACAAGCTGGAGGGCATGATCCAGGACCTGCTGATGAGCCCGCTGTCGCCGCTGGAGACCGCCGCCGGCTATGTGCTGGGCGGCATGACCGCCGGCGTCATCGTGGGCGGCGCGACGCTGCTGATCGCCTGGATCTTCGTGCCGCTGCCGATGGCCGCGCCGGGCATCTTCGCCGGCTTCGCGCTGGCCGGCGCGCTGCTGTTCGCGGCGCTGGGCGCGGCCATCGGCCTCTGGGCGGAGAAGTGGGACCAGCTCGCCGTGGCCGACACCTTCCTGATGCTGCCGCTGGCCTTCCTGTCGGGCGCCTTCTTCACCCTGGACAGCGTGCCGGCCATCGGCCGGGAGCTGATCGCGCTGAACCCCGTGTTCTACGCCATCGACGGGGCGCGCTTCGGCGTGCTGGGCGTGCAGGCCGCGCCGCCCGAGCTGGCGACGGCGATCGTGCTGGCCCTGGACCTGGCCGCCGTCGCCCTGGTCTGGCGCCTGTTCGCCATCGGCTACAAGCTGAAACCGTGAGGGCGGAGCCTCAGCCGGCCTTGCGCAGGCGGCAGGCGTAGAAGCCGTCCATCCCGCCCGCCCCGGCCAGGTGGCAGGCCAGCGTGCGCAGCTCGCCGGCGGCGGTGATGGCCTCCTCCAGGCCGCCGATCTCCGCCGGGGTGACCGGCACGCGGGCCAGGTCGTCGCGGGCCGACAGCAGGGCGGCGACCCGCTCGGGGCCTTCCTCGGGCTCCAGCGAGCAGACCGCGTAGACCAGAGTCCCGCCCGGCGCCAGCATCGCCGCCGCCGCCTCCAGCAGCGCCGCCTGGAGGTCCGCCATGAAGGGCACGTCCTCCGGGCGCTTGAGATGCGGGATGTCCGGGTGGCGGCGGATGGTGCCGGTGGCGGTGCAGGGCGCGTCCAGCAGGATCGCCTCGGGCGCGGCCGGCGGCGTCCAGTCCCGGATGTCGGCGACCGCCGTGGCGGCGGCCAGCGACAGGCGGTTCAGGTTCTCGGTGAGCTGGTCGAGCCGGGATGCCGAGCGGTCCACGGCCAGCACCTTCGCGCCCGCCGCGGCAAGCTGCGCCGTCTTGCCGCCGGGGGCGGCGCAGAGATCGAACACCGTCCGGTCCCGGATGTCGCCCAGCAGCCGGGCCGGCAGGCTGGCCGCGGTGTCCTGCACCCACCACGCGCCCTCGTCGTAGCCGGGCAGGCGGCGGATGTCGCCGGTCCCCGGCGGCAGGCGCAGCGAGCCCGTCGGCAGCACCGCCGCGTCCAGGCGCCCGGCCCAGGCCGCGCGATCCGCCAGGACCGTCAGGTCCAGGGGCGGCTCTTGCAGGTGCTGCCCGGCGATCGCCCGCGCCGTCGCCTCGCCGTGGGTCGCCGTCCAGCGCCGCCACAGCCAGTCGGGCGTGTTCAGCCGCGCCGCGTCCTGGTCCGCCAGCAATGTTGCGCCCTCGCGCGCCAGGCGGCGCAGCACGGCGTTCAGCAGGCCCTTGTGCGCGCCGACGCGCACGCCGGTCGCCAGGCCCACGGTCTCGCCCACCGCCGCGTGCGCCGGTGTCTCCAGGAACAGAAGCTGCGCCGCGCCCAGGCGCAGCAGGTCGTGTACCGCCGCCAGCTTGCCCTTCAGCGGCCGATCCAGGCAGGCGTTCACCGCCGCGTCGATCTGGCCCAGCCGGCGCAGCACCGTCGCGACCAGATGCCGGGCGAAGGCGCGGTCGCGGGCCGCCAGCTTCGCCAAGCGCGGATTCGCGGCCAGCGCGTCCTCCAGCGCCTCGCCGCGCCGCAGCACGGCGCGCAGCAGCTCGAAGGCGGCCCGGCGGGCCTCGCGCCCGGCCGGCGTCGCGGGTCTTTCGGCGGTATCGGCGGTCATGCGGCGGGGTTTAGCATGCTGTATGCGACGGGGACCAACGCTTGCGGGGCGTGGGCTTGCCCGCGCCCCGAAGGTTTTCCCGCCGCATGCGACAAAACGTTCCGGTCGGGAGCAAGCTCCCGCCCGGCAAACGAAGGTTTACCGTACCAAGGCACTTCCTCGGTTTGACGCCAAACACGTAACAAGCCGCCCCTCACGCCCACGGGCTGGCGCGGCGGGCGGTGGTGCCGCCGGTCTTGCCCCACTCGCGGGCCATTTCCTTCAGGCGGGCGACGCGCTCCTGCGTCTTGGGATGGGTGGAGAACAGGCTGTCCATGCCGCGCCCGCTCAGCGGGTTGATGATGAACATATGCGCGGTGGCCGGATTGCGCTCGGCGGCGGTGTAGTCCGCGCCGCCGCGCGCGAAGGCCTCGATCTTCTCCAGCGCCGAGGCGAGCCACAGCGGCTGGCCGCAGATCTCCGCGCCGCCGCGGTCGGCGGCGTACTCTCGCGTGCGGCTGATGCTCATCTGCACCAGCATGGCCGCCATCGGCGCCAGGATGGCGATCAGCAGCGCGCCGATGCCGCCCACGGGATTGTCGCGGTTGTTGCCGCCGCCGAACATGGCGCTGAACATGGCGAAGTTCGCCAGCATGGAGATGGCGCCGGCGATCGTCGCCGTGATGGTCATGGTGAGCGTGTCGCGGTTCTTCACGTGCGCCAGCTCGTGCGCCATGACGCCCGCGACTTCCTCGCTGGACAGCCGGCGCAGCAGGCCGGTGGTCGCGGCCACGGCGGCGTTCTCCGGGTTGCGGCCGGTGGCGAAGGCGTTCGGCTGGTCGGTGTCGATGATGTAGACCTTCGGCATCGGCAGGCCCGCGTTCTCGGCGAGCTGACGAACGATGCCGTGGAACTGCGGCGCGCTGCGCGCGTCGACCTCGCGCGCGCTGTACATCCGCAGCACGATCTTGTCCGCGTTCCAGTAGCTGAACAGGTTCATGCCCAGGGCCAGGACAAAGGCGATGATCAGCCCGGCCTCGCCGCCGATCAGGAAGCCGACGGCCAGGAAGAGGGCGGTCATCGCCGCCAGCAGCACGAAGGTGCGCAGGGTGTTCATCGCGCCGTTCCCACTCGCGAGAAATACCTCGGAAAGCCGCGAAATATCTGGGCGGCGAAGGCCGCCACTTCAAGATATCGCCGCTCTTGCCACGCCGGCCGTCCTGCGCCATGTCTGGAGCATCATGGCAAAGATCTTCAAGTCCCTGGTTCCCAGGCCGGCGCGTCCGCCCCAGCCGGCCGCTGACGGCCGCAAGCCCGCCGCCCCGGTCGACCGCGACAAGCTGGCCCGCGCGACGCCGGGCAACGCCGCCCCCGCCTCGCCGGACGCCGAGACCTGCAAGCCGAAGGAGATCGGCGGACCCGAGGGGCCGGAGCCGACCCGCTACGGCGACTGGGAACGCGGCGGCATCTGCTACGACTTCTGATCGTCGGCGCCCTCGCCCAGCGCCTCGGCGCCGAAGGCGTGCGGCAGCAGTTCGCTGATGGGGTAGGCGACCGCCGCCGAGAGGTCGGCGTTCGCGCAGATGATCTCGATGTCCCGCCCGCCGAGCCGCGCCGTCTCCAGGATGAGCTGCCGGCAGCGGCCGCAGGGCGTCAGCGGCGCCCCGCCCGCCTTGCCGCCGACCACGGCGATCCGCGCGACCTCCGCCAGCCGCCCCGCCGCCGTGGCCGCCGCCAGCGCCCCGACCTCCGCGCAGATGCTCAGGCCGTAGGACGCGTTCTCCATGTTGGCGCCGACGAACACGCCGTCGTCCACGGTCTGGCAGGCCGCGCCCACGGGAAAGCCGGAATAGGGCGCATGCGCCTGCGCGCGAGCGGCCCGCGCGGCGGCGAGCAGGGCGTCGGTTGCGGTCGTCATGGGTCCTTTCCGGGCCTCGCGGGTCCGGGATCCGGTCGCCGTGGGGCACGAGGTCCCGTGCGCGCCGCATCACTGCGTGCGGCGGCGCGCACGGGACGACGGTCGAAAGGTGTTCCCGCCGCTCAGATCGCGTTCTGCTGCATCTGCTCGGCGATGTGGTCGGCCTGGCGGATCGCCAGGGTCACGATGGTCAGCGTCGGGTTCTCCGCCCCGCCGGTGGTGAACTGGCTGCCGTCGGAGATGAACAGGTTGGCGATGTCGTGCGTCTGGCCGAAGCCGTTGCACACGCCGTCCTCCGGCCTCGCGCTCTGCCGGCAGGTGCCCAGGTTGTGCGTCGAGGGATAGGGCGGCGTCTCGATCGTGCGCACCGCGCCGGCCGCCTCGTACACCGCCGCGCCGGCCCGATAGGCGTGGCTGCGCATGGCGATGTCGTTGGGGTGGTCGTCGAAGTGCACGTTGGGCACCGGCATGCCGTACTGGTCCTTTTCCGTCGGATGCAGCGTGATGCGGTTGCTTTCCCGCGGCATGTCCTCGCCGACCAGCCACATCCCGGCCATGTGGTCGTAGGCCTCCATGTCGCCGGCGAACTTGGCGCCCCAGGCCCCGGGGTCGAGGAAGGCCGCCATGAAGGGCACGCCGAGGAACAGCGTCTCCATCTCGTAGCCGCCGACGAAGCCGCGGCTGTCGTCGTGCCTGGACTCGTCGGCGATGATGCCGGCCATCGTGGTGCCGCGATAGGCGTTCACCGGCTTGTCGAACACGCCGTAGACCGAGCCCGTCATGTGCCGCATGTAGTTGCGCCCGACCTGGCCGGAGGAGTTCGCCAGGCCGTCGGGGAACAGGCTGCTGTCGGACATCAGGAGCAGGCGCGGCGTCTCGATGGAGTTGCCGGCGACGCAGACGACGCGGGCCTTCTGGCGCTGCTGGTTGCCCTCGGCGTCCATGTAGACCACGCCGCTGGCCTTGCCCTCGGCGTCGTGCTCGATGCGCACCACGTGTGCCTGGGTGCGCAGGTCGAGGTTGCCGGTGGCCTCGGCCTTGGGAATCTCGGTGTAGAGCGTCGACCACTTGGCGCCCGACTTGCAGCCCTGGAAGCAGAAGCCGAGCTGCATGCAGGCGTTGCGGCCGTCGCGCGGCCGGCTGTTGATGGCCATGCGGCCGGTGTGCACCTGCTTGTAGCCGGCCCGCGTGGCGCCGGCGTACATCACCTTGAAGTTGTTGTTGCCGGGCAGCCCCGGAATGCCGTTGGTCCGGGTCACGCCCATCTTGTCCTCGGCCTTGGCGTAGTAAGGCTCCAGATCCTCCAGGGCAATCGGCCAGTCCAGCAGGTTGGCCTCGGGCACCTGGCCGTAGGTGCTGCGCGCCTTCAACTCATGCGGCTGCAGGCGCAGGCTGGCGCCGGCCCAGTGCACCGTGGTGCCGCCGACGGTCTTGCAGATCCAGGCCGGCAGGCCGGGGAAGTCCCTGGCGACGCGCCAGCTTCCCGAGGTGGTGCGCTTGTCCAGCCAGGAAAGCTGGTTGAAGGCGGCCCACTCGTCGTTCATGAAGTCGTCGGTGGTATGGCGCCTGCCGGCCTCCAGCAGCACCACCTTGACGCCCTTCTGGCACAGCTCGTTCGCCAGCGTGCCGCCGCCCGCGCCGGAGCCGATGATGACGACGGCGCTGTCGTCGGTCATTGCGATCTTGGCCATGATTCGTGTCCTCCCCTGTCTCGCGCCCGGTCAGCCGCGCTTCGGCGGGCTGGCGGTCTCCGGCGGCTCCGGCAGCCAGGCCAGATCGTCGAAGCCGCGGTCGATGTAGCCGCCGTGGGGCCAGGAGGGACCTTCGTAACCGAGCTGGCGCCAGACCAGATCCTGGTTGTAGAGCGACACAACGGCCTTGCCGCGCACTTTCTGGAAGAAGGGATCGCTTTCCATGCCTTCCAGGACCTTGAGCTGGTAGCCCGGCGAGAGCCGCAGGAAGGGCACCGACATCGCCCGGTCCAGCCTGGCGACGCCGTCCTTCAGGAGGGCCTTGGTCGCCGAGTCGTTCTTGGCCTCGGTGTCCAGGTCGGCGACGACGTTCAGGTAATACATGTCGCCCAGGCTGGCGTGGGGATAGAGGTGGCGCAGCATGACCAGCAGGGTGTCGGCGGTGCGCTGGTCCAGCGCGCCGCTGAGCTGCACCGCCAGCGCGCCGTTCGGCGACAGCAGCACCGGCGCGCCCACGGCCGCCACCCCCGCGGCGACGGCGCTGACGCGCAGGAAGCCGCGGCGGTCGATCTCTCCATATCCGCATTTCATGGCGTTCTGCCTCCCAATACCATGTTTGTTCTTGTGTTTTGCGGCCCCGGCGGGATCGCCGTCGCGGGGCCGGCGGGCGGTGCGGGTTACTGATAGCGCCCGTGGCGCTGCAGCACCTCGATCTTGTAGCCGTCCGGGTCCTCGACGAAGAAGAACTTGGCCATCAGCCCGCCGTCGCGGTGGAACTCCTTGATGTCCTTGGGGTTCAGCCCGAGCGACTGGAAGCGCGCGTGTTCCGCCTCCAGGTCGTCGACCGCGAAGGCGACGTGGCCGTAGGCCTCGCCGTGCTCGTACGGCTCCTCGCGGCCCTTGTTGACCGTCAGCTCGATCTCGAAGTCGTTCTCCGGGTTGCGAAGATAGACCAGCGTGAAGCCGTCGAACTCGAAGCGGTCGGCGACCTCCAGGCCGAAGGCCTTGTTGTAGAAGTCGATCGAGCGGTCCGCGTCGAGCACGCGGATCATCATGTGGATCGCCTTGGCCATGCGTCCTCCTTCCGTCGTGAGTGATCCGGAACGGGAGTCTACGCGGCCGCCGGCGGCGTTGGTGGTAGCCAGCTACTACAGCGCCGGTTCGACCGTCGGCGCCTCCGCGCCGTCCTCCGCCGAGGGCACCGCGTCCGGGTGCTTGAGGTAGATCACGCAGGCATTGCGCAGCAGCGAGGCGAAGTTCCCGACGTCGCCGTGAATTTCCTGCGCCTCGTCATGCAGCTTGGACAGGAAGCGCGGCGTGGTCATCCCCTGCCGCGCGGCGATCTCGTCCAGGATGTCCCAGAACTGCGCCTCCAGCCGGATGCTGGTGGCATAGCCCGCCAGGCGCACCGAGCGGGTCCGGTACGCATAGCTGGCCGGGTCCTGCCCCGCGAAAATGTTGCACATGAGCACGCCTCCCGAGGACCGCGTTCGTTGGCCGGCGGGCAG
>CAZLNO010000101.1:0-13437 GCA_964561005.1 uncultured Rhodovibrionaceae bacterium
GTATCCTATCCGCAAATAATCCTGGTATCCGCAGATAATATGGTGAGAAACAGCGCCCCTCCCCCACGCGTGGGGGAGGGATGGGGTGGGGGTGTGCGCGCGAGAACGACAGCCGGCCCGTGCGACGGGACCGCCGCGCCCCCACCCGGCGCTGCGCGCCGACCTCCCCCGCAAGCGGGGGAGGTGACTCAAGCCACGGCGCGCGGGGCGGGGCCCCGTCCCCGCCCCGAACGTTTCCTTCGAATGGCAGGGTGTAGGGCGGCTTCGCGAAGCAAGCCGCCAACCATCATCGTGGCATCGACGCCTTTCGGCGGGTTGCCTGCGGCGAACCCGCCCTACCCCTGCGGGAAGAGCTTGCGGAAGCCCTCGGTGACGCGCTTGATGGTGGCGGGATCGCGGTCGCGCCAGTACTTCGGGTCGGCCATCAGCCGGCGCAGCTCGTCCTCGCCGTCACCGGTGGCCGGCACGGCCTCGCCGATCAGGCCGGGCTCCTCGCTGGTCATCATGCGGTGCATGGCCTGCACACCCTCGAAGGTGGTGGACAGCGCCTGGAACACCTCGGGCGGCAGGTTCTTCCGGCCCCAGGCGCGCAGCGCGCCGGCCACCTCGCGCCACTTCTCCGGCCCGCCGAAGTGCTGCACCAGGCGCTCCATCTGGCGATCGGCCTCGAACTCGCGGGCCAGCTCGCCGATCGCCGGCAGCATGCGCTCGGCCGCCAGGTTGTAGACGAGCTGCACCTGCTCCGGGGTGAAGCCGGCGGCGTGCAGGATGCGGTTCACCTCGGGGTCCGGCTGGATCATCTCGTGCGGTGCCTGCACGGGATAGTCCTCCGGGCGATCGGGCACGCCGAGCTGGCGGCGGAAATGGACGCGCGTGGTCTCGTCGGCGTCGGCGCCCGGCACCTCGACCATGCGGCTGGTCTTTTGCCGCAGCTCCTGGAAGGCGCGCAGCAGCGCCTCGACGCGGATCTCCCCGGTGCGCGGGTCGCGGAACTCGTCCGGGATGTCCGACGCGGCGCCGTTCGGTCGCGTGGGCTCGGTCAGCAGATTGGTCTCCATCGAAGGCTCCTTGGTTGGTCTCGGAAAAGGCGGCGGGGCGCGGGCTTGCCCGCGCCCCCGGACGTTTCAGCCGCCGCCCCGCCCGCGCGCGGCCAGGGCGGTCATGCGGCCGACGAGCTGGCGCTGGCCTTCCAGGTGGCGCAGGGCGGCGGCCTCGGCGTCGGGGCCGAGGGCGCGCTCGACGGTGACGCTGCGCAGGTAGGCCAGGACGATGCGGCCGTCGCGACCGGAAAAGCAGCGGGCGAAGGCGCGCTCGACCTCGGCCATCTCGGGCAGCGGCGGGGTGTCCACCTGAGCGCCGCTAGACATCGCCGTTGCTCCCGTCCGCCGCCGGCGGCGCCGGGGGGTCCGGCGCCTCGCGGCGGATCAGCTCGCCCGGCACGGCCAGCATCTCGGCGATCCAGCGGGCGGTGGCTTGCAGGTCGACCACGGCCAGCCCCTCCGCCCCCAGGGCCGAGGCCTGCTCCACCCAGGCGGCGGTGTTGGCGATGTCCTTGCGCGCCTGCACCTGCGCCAGCGGCGAGCGGTGCTGCAGCTCCACCAGGCGGCCGTCCAGCGGCACCGCGTCGATCTCGCCCCGGCGGTCCAGGATGGCCAGCGCGCGGGCCACCAGCGGCGTCAGCAATTCCGCCTGCAAGCGGCCATAGGTGGCGCCCAGCACGCGGGTGACCTCGGCCGCGCGTTCCAGCACCTCGGTCGCCGTCATGTTGGGGCTGTCCACGGCACCCAGGCGGTTGACCAGCAGGGCGCCGCGGATGCGCTCGCGCAGGTCGGCCAGGACCAGCTCGGAGACGTCGAACTTGCCGGGCGGCTCCAGCGGCGTCAGCCCGCTCGACCCGACGGCCTTGGGGATGATGGTCCCCGGCGTCAGGCGCACGTTGGCCGGGTTCAGCACGCCGTCGTCGTCGGCCTGCCAGATCCCGGTGACCGCGATCGAGGCGTTCTTCAGGGTCAGCTCGACCACCTTGTTCGCCGTCTTGATGTCGGGCAGCGCCCGCATCACCGGCGAGCGGCCGTAGACCTCCCCAGGCGCCTTCATCCAGCGGAAGGTGATGACGGGCGAGCGGCCGAATCGCCCGGTCGCCAGCACCGGCGGCTCGGTGCCCTCGGCGTGCTCCAGGACGGCGATGTAGTCGTAGGCCACGCCGTCCGGCAGCACCGCCTCGACCACCGGGAAGCGGCGGTCGTCCGCCGCCTCGCCCGCCGCCGCGCGATGCACGTCCTCCGGCAGCGCGGCGCGGCCGAAGCGGGCCACGAGCTGCGCGGCGGTGAGCTCGCTGCGCCGGAAGGTGACGTCGAGCGCGCCGTCCGGCCCCTCCTCCACCACCGCCTCGCGCAGCGGCACCGCCGTGAAGCGGAAGGCGCTGCGCGCGCCCAGCGGCGCCTCCTCGAACAGCAGGCAGGCGGTGCCGAGCGTGACCAGGTCGAGGTAGCATTGGTGCATCTCCACCGCGAAGTTGGAGCGGTCCAGGTGTCCCTGCACCACCTCTTCCACCGCGGCCAAGCGCGGGGCGAGCTGGCCGCTTTCCGCCTCGTCCAGGGCCGGGCCGGGGGCCAGGCCGAACCAGCGCGACCACGGCGGGGTCAGCTCCGCCAGCATGCTGGCCGCGAGCTGCTCCGCCGCCTCGCCGGCGGTGGCATCGAACAGGCGGTCGCTCTTGCGCGCGCCGGGCGTGGTCTCGCCGACGCCGCCCTCGCGCTGCGGCAGGGTGTAGTCGACGCAGTCCCGCCACAGCGATTCCCAGGCGCCGCGCCGCTCCCGCGCCCGGCGATAGCGGGCCAGCACCGTCTGCGGGTCCAGGTTCGGCATCGCTCATTCCCCCAGGAGTGTCTTGCGTCGCGGCCCCGTGAAGCGCTCGTCGAGCAGGCCAAGGCCGCTGGTCCGGATGGTGGAACGGAAGGCCCGCGGCGGCCGGCGGCGGCGCTCGGGCCGGTCGGCGTCTTCCCCGCCACGCTCGGCGGGCGGGTCCTCCGGTGGCACGCCCTCCGTGCCGCCGTCCGACCCGGCCGGCGGACCGTCCGTCGGGTTCGCCTCGCCGCCCGAACTACCCTGCCCGCCCCCGGCCGGCGCCGCGGGCCCCGGCTCGGGCTCCGGCCCGGGCTCCGGCAGCGGCTCGGCCGTGATGCCGCCGGTCGGCCGCGGCGGCGGGGGCGCCGGAGGCGGTGGGGGCGGCGCCGGCGCCGGGATGGCCGGGGGCGGCGGGGGCGGCGGCGGCTCGAACACCGGCGGTGCGGGCAGGACCGGCGGCGGCGTGGGCGCCGGTGGCGGCGGCAGGAACACGCCGGGCGGCGCGCCCTGCATGCCCGAAGCGGCGCCGTTGGCTCCCGTCTCTCCGACGCCAGCCCCGCCGCCTCCCGACGGCGGGCTCGCGGGCGGCGGGGCGGCCGGCGGCGCCTGGACCGGCGGCGGCGCGATCGAGGGCGGGCTGAAGATTCCCATGTCCCGGTTCTCTCCCTGCTAAGCTGATGTGCCGGAGGACCACGAGCGGCGCACAACGCCGCCCCGTGGGTCCGGCCAAGAAAAAACGCCGCCGCGAGCGGGTCGCGGCGGCGTTGGGTCCGGATGCACTTCCGGCCTGTTCGCGTAGGAACCTACACCCACCGTGCCGCTTTGTCAAGCATTTTTTCCTCCAGCGTCAGCAGGCGGAACAACTGCCAGGGTGTCCAGACGCCGCGCGCCCGCACGCCCAGCGCGCGCTTGACCGCCTCGACGCAGGTGAACGGCGCCCAGGGCGCGGCCCGCCGGGGCGCCGCGCGGGGGCGCACCGGCACGGCCACCAACCCCTCCGCCAGCAGGCGCGCGAACAGCGTCGCGGCCGGGGTCGACGGCAGGACCCGCACCAGTGTGGCGTGCGCCATCGGGTCCAGCAGCACCCAGCCCACCGGGTCGGGCAGCAGCACGAAGCAGTGCCGGAAGCCCGGCTTCAGCAGCCGCAGCCAAGCCAGTTCCGTGCGGCCCGTGAAGGCGACCAGCGCCCAGCCGTCGCCAGCGTTGCAAGCGCCGCCGCTCACGCCACGATCCCCTTGGCGCGAAAGGCCGGGTCGATGGCGGCGAAGGCCTCCTGCCACAGCTTGGCCGCCTGCGATTCCCGCGGGCTCGGCGTGTGCGGATCGGGCGGCAGCAGCCGCTGTCCGTAGTCCGCCAGCACCTCCAGATGCTCGCGCAGCAAAAGGCGGTGCCGGTACAGCCGGTTGACCACGGCCAGCACGTCCAGCGGCTCGCAGGGCCTCGGCGTGTCGGTCATGCCGGCGGCGACACGCGCGCCGTCGAGCTGGGCGCGGCGACACTGCACGAACCAGAACCAGGCCTCCTCGGAGTCGTCGAACGGGCGGGCCTCGGCGAGGCTGATCGGGCGGGACGCGCGGTTCGTCCGTTTCATGGAATACCCCCTTGACGCGAAAATGAAGAACACAGAACGAACGTCAAGGGAACTTACGTGGGTGATCCATTCTGTCAAGCCTAAGATAGGTCCATTTTCCTGATGCAATTTGCGTGCCGATCTATGACAATGTTCCCATGATGCGACACGCGGACATTTGGCGGGCGATCGACCGCCTGGCGGAGAAATACGGCACCTCGCCCTCGGGGCTGGCGCGGCGCGCCGGGCTCGACCCCACCACCTTCAACAAGTCGAAACGCGTCACCAGCGAGGGCAAGCAGCGCTGGCCCAGCACCGAATCGATCGCCAAGGTGCTGCGCGCCACCGGCGCCTCGCTGGGCGAGTTCGTCGCGCTGGTGGGCGACCGGGAGGCCGGCGCGCTGGCGCAGCGGATTCCGGTCATCGGCCACGCCCAGGCCGGCCAGGCGGGCTATTTCGACGACGGCGGCTATCCCACCGGCCAGGGCTGGGACGAGGTGATGTTCCCCCACGTCGGCGACCCGCACGCCTATGCCCTGGAGATTAGCGGCGACTCCATGGAGCCGGTGTACCGCGACGGCGACATCATCGTGGTCTCCCCCGCCGCCAGTATCCGCCGCGGCGACCGCGTGGTGGTGAAGACCGTCGAGGGCGAGGTGATGGTCAAGCAGCTCGTCCGTCAGAGCGCCCGCAAGGTCGAGTTGACCTCGATCAACAAGGCGCACGACGACCGCGTGCTGAACGTCGAGGACACCCTCTGGATGGCGCGCGTCGTTTGGGCGAGTCAGTAGACGCGCCAAGGGCCTTGGCATCCGGCGGCGCAGGGATGGCCGGGTCGACACGCAGTCGGCGCCGCCAGGCGCCTGGCCCCGCCATGACGGACGGGTGCATCCCGGGGCCTTGGCGCCCCGGACGTTCACAATCATGGCTATAGGATCATTGTCTTGACATCCGCTTTCCATCATGCTTGACTGAAAGCATGACGGGACACCTTGGACATCGCACGACCGCCGCCGCCATGACCGCGCTGGAGCTGCGGGTCGACGGACCGATCGCGCCGATGACGCGCCGCGCCCTGCGATTCGGCGGGGTCGCGGCCTTCGACCGCGCCCGAGCGGCCGCGTCGGCGCGGTGCTACGACCGCCTGGCCCGCGACAGCCTGAGCACCATCGCGGCGGTGCGGCGACGCCTTGCCGTTGCGCCCGCGAATCCTTCGGCTGCGTCAACCCTGGCGTGGCACAGGCGCCGTCTCGCCTGGCTGCGCCGCCAGGGCCTGGCCGCGCGGGGCCGCGCGACAGCCTGATCCGAGCCGCCTTCCCAGCCGGCGAAAGGCTGTGCTAGCGTTCCCGAAAGGGCCGCGCGGGCCGCGTGGCACCAAGGTGGCACGCAAGCGCTGGATACGTACACATGACGGCATGGCATTTCTGGCAGGGCGCCTGGGTGACCGGGAATCCCGGCATCATGGGCCCGATGAGTCACGGCGCCTGGATGGCGTCCACGGTGTTCGACGGCGCCCGCGCCTTCGACGGCCGCGCGCCCGACCTGGACCGCCACTGCCAGCGCCTGATCGACTCCTGCCACGCCATGGACCTGCAGCCGATCGTCAGCGCCGGCGAGGTCGAGGAGATGGTGCGGGACGGCATCAAGCGCTTCGCGCCCGCCACGGCGCTCTACATCCGGCCGATGTTCTGGGCGGAGACCGGCTTCGTCGCCCCCGACCCGGAATCGACACAGTTCTGCCTGACCCTGTCCGAGAGCGCGCTCCCCGAGCCGCGCGGGCTGAGCGTCTGCCTGTCGTCCTATCGCCGGCCGCTGCCCGACACCGCGCCCACCGACGCCAAGGCCGCCTGCCTCTATCCCACCTCCGGCCGCGCCCTGCGGGAGGCGCAGCGCAAGGGCTTCGACAACGCGGTGGTGCTGGATGGCCTGAACAACGTGGCCGAGCTGGCCACCGCCAACATCTGGATGGTCAAGAACGGCGAGATCGCCACGCCGGCGCCCAACGGCACCTTCCTGAACGGCATCACCAAGCAGCGCGTCATGGCGCTGCTGCGCGAGGATGGCCATGCCGTGGTCGAGCGCCGCATCACCTGGCCGGAAATCCGCGACGCCGACGAGGTCTTCACCACCGGCAACTACGCCAAGGTCCTGCCGATCGTGAAGGTGGAGGAGCGCGCGCTGCAGCCGGGTCCGGTGTACGCCCGTGCCCGCGCCCTCTACTGGGCCTGGGCCCAGGACACCGCGCCGGTATAGCCCTGACGCCGGTTAACTTCCTCTTTAGACCCTGAAACTACCGTTCCGCCGGATTCGGAGCGGCCGGTTGGAGCGATTCCGCATGGCATCCCTGGATATGGACGGGCCCTACGCGCTGACGGAACAGGAAATCAGGCGCGTGGTGTCCGAGCCCCTGCCGGGCAGCTTCGCCATCGGCCGGATGACCAAGGACAAGCGTTTCCTGGTGCGTTACGTCGGCCGCGACGACAAGGACCTGCGCCAGGCGCTGCTCAAGTGGATACCCGCCGCCAAGGGGCCGACGGGCCTGCTCGGCCGGCTGAAGGGCGGCGAGCCGCCCAACGATTGCTTCAAGTTCTCCTACGCCATGGACGCCACGGCGGCGTTCGAGAAGCAGTGCCGCGCCTACCACGCCTTCAACCAACAGGGCAGGCTGAAGAACGGCGGCCATCCCAAGCCGCCCGGCCGCGGCCGGATGGACTGCCCGATCTGCGGCGCCCGGTGACGCGCCGGCACGCCCGCAGCCCCCTCACACGGCGACGCGGCTCAGGTCCTCGCCGGCGAGCGCCTTGCGCAGCAGCGTCTTGAAGTTGTCCAGCCCGTAAAGCGCGATGAAGGAGCCCAGGCGCGGCCCCTGCTCCTGGCCCAGCAGGATTTCGTAGAGCGCCTTGAACCAGTGCCGCAGGCTCTCGAAGTCGTGGCGCTTGCCCACCTCGTAGACGCGGTTCTGGATGTCCTCCGCCCCGGCGCCGGCCGACAGCGCGTCCAGTTCCGCCAGCAGGTCGGCGATGGCCGCCCGCTCCACGTCCGTCGGTGCGCGGTAGCGCTTGTGGGGCTTCACAAAGTCCCGGTAGTAGGCGATGGCGTGGCCGACGAGGCGGTCCAGGAAGGGGGCGGACTTTGGACTGGCGCCGGGGACGTAGCGGCTGATGAAGCCCCAGAGCACGGCGCGGTCCTCGGTGTTCGCCGCGCTGGCCAGGTTCAGCAGCATGGCGTAGCTGGGCCCCGTCTCCGGTCCGGGCGGCGCGCCGCCGTGGATGTGCCAGACCGGGTTCTCCAGCCACTTCGCCGACTCGCTTTCCTGGTGGTATTTTGAAAGAAACGTCAGATAGTCGTCGACGTTGCGCGGGATGACGTCGAAGTACAGCTTCTTGGCCGAGCGCGGCTTCTGGAACATGAACAGCGACAGGCTTTCCGACGGGCCGTAGGTCAGCCACTCGTCGACCGTCAGGCCGTTGCCCTTGGATTTGGAGATCTTCTCGCCGTTGTCGTCCAGGAACAGCTCGTAGGTGAATCCTTCCGGCGGCCGGCCGCCCAGCGCCTTGACGATCCTGGCGCCGACCTTGACCGAATCGATGAGGTCCTTGCCCGACATCTCATAGTCGACGTCGAGCGCGTACCAGCGCATGGCCCAGTCGGGCTTCCACTGCAGCTTGCAGTGGCCGCCGGTGACCGGCAGCTCGGTCTTCGTGCCGTCCTCGTCCGCGAACACGATGGTGCCGGCGTCCGGATCGCGCTCCAGGATCGGCACCTGCAGCACCTTCCCGCTCTTCGGCGAGATCGGCAGGAAGGGGCTGTAGGTCTTGCGCCGCTCCGGCCCCAGGGTCGGCAGCATGATCGCCATGATGTCGTCGTAGTGCCGCAGCACGTCGCGAAGCGCCTGGTCGAAGCGGCCGGAATTGTAGCACTCGGTCGAGGAGACGAACTCGTACTCGAAGCCGAAATAATCCAGGAACTTGCGCAGCCGCGCGTTGTTGTGGTGGCCGAAGCTCTCGTGCGTGCCGAAGGGGTCGGGGATTTTGGTCAGCGGCTTGCCCAGATGCTCGCGCACCATCTCCGGGTTGGGGATGTTGTCCGGGACCTTGCGCAGGCCGTCCATGTCGTCGGAGAAGGTGACGAGGCGCGTGGGCACGTCGCTCATCGCCTCGAAGGCGCGGCGCACCATCGTGGTCCGCGCCACCTCGCCGAAGGTGCCGATGTGCGGCAGGCCGGAGGGGCCGTACCCGGTCTCGAACAGCACGTGGCCCTTCGCCGGGGTCTGGTCCCCGATACGCGCGACGATCTTCCGTGCCTCCTCGAACGGCCAGGCCTTCGCGGCCCGCGCCAGCTCCCGCAACTCCGCCATGACTGAAAATCCACTGCTGGAATACCGAGATGAATCGCGCGCGAACCTAGGCGGTGCCGGGCACGGGGTCAATGTGGAGAAGCAGGCACGCGCCAGACGCTGTTGGGGCGAGGCAGGGCGTGGGCAGAAGACTGGAGCCGCGAGTCTGGTCCTGGATTTCGCGGCGATGCACTCGCACACCTTGTCGGCCGAGGAAACCCCGCCGCACGGCGGGGTTCGCAAAATTTGACCTGGCCACGCGGCCGCCGATCTTCAGCCCTTGAATTTCGCGCGGCCCGTCGCGTAGCCGCGAGATATCACACGACAATGACGCCGGTCGGTCATCCCCCGCAGACGACGCGTCGACCTCCAGCGGCAGAGGCGCCGCGGTCATCATCGAAATCATAGCGACGGAGGGCGGCCTTCACCTCGGGCTTGCGGAGCCACTTGCGAACATACTCGGCCTGCCGTTGTTCCACGGTCTCCATCAACCGGATCTGTTCGTCACGGTCCATCGTCGCAGCCCTCCTTGGCTTTCGCACTCGCATCATAGCGACGTCGCTTCGGCTTGGCAAATCAGGATTGATCTTCCCGCTCCATCCACCAGCAGCGCTTATCGCCGAAGGGATCGGCCACGTGCAGGCGATAGCCGGCTTTCGCAAAGACCTGGCTGATCAACTCATGCTTTTCAAGTCCGCGCCCGCCCGCATAGCCGTCACGTGTGCACCGGAAGACCCAAGCCGGGCGGACCGTATCGAGAAGATAACGGGTGGCATGCATCACGGCCTTCATGATCAGCGCTCGGTCCCGTCCACTGATGCTCACGGGCACCTCAAGCCCGCTCCAGTATACATGCTCACCCTCACCGAGATAATCCCTCTCGATCAAATTGAAATAGTATTCCAGGAAGCCGCCTGCCATCGGTTCCAAACCTACGGATATGAAAAAATTGACCTGGTTATCCGGATCGAACCCCACATAGACGAACAATACGTGTGCATCGCCTTCCGCGAAATACTCGGCACAAATCTCTTCGTCCGTGACGGTGCAGACGAATGCCACGAATCACTCCCTTGATAAAACCAAGGCTCGTTCGGTATGCGTCCAGGGGATCTGGTGAACGACGATGCGAAACTTTTATCGAAACTGCGTACGAGGCTGCAAGCGTGCTTCATGCTCCGGGCAGGCGCTGCACGCAGAACGGTTGGCATCAGGGGAATAGAGCAGCGCGGTTGACCATGGCAGCGCGTCTGGTGTGCCCCTATAATCCCCGCGATGACCGCGCCGTCCGACCTTCCGGCCGACTCCGCCGCCCCGACGCGCGTGCGCCTGCCGCGCGCGCCGGTGCTGGTGCCCGGACTGTCGGCGTCGGCGTGGATGGACGGCGAGGGCGAGGTCGCGCGGCTGGGCCACGACGCCGCGCTCGCGCGTGCCAGAGAAGAGCCGCCGATCGTCTGCCATGTCCGGGCCACGGCGCGCCGGCTGGGCGGGGAGCCCTTCGCGGCCTTCGACCTCTTGGAGCTGTACGCCTTCGTGCGCCCGGCCAGCTTCTGCACGCCGACGCCGCGCGGCGTGGCGAGCGCGCTCGGACTGCCGCTTCCCCAGGACCTGGAGGCCGCGGCCGGCACGCTGCATCGCGCCGCCGCCGCGCTGCTGACCGAGCTGGCCGCAAGCGGCCGACGGGAGCGCGACGCCGCCGGGATCGGCTGGATCATGGCGCGGGCGGGCTGGCGCTGGGGTCCGTATGTGCTCGCGGCGCTGGGCTTTGACGCGCACGAGGGCGAGGCCGGACCGCGCCGGGACGTCGGCCTGCGCGTCTGGGAGCGCTTCGGCGAGTGGTCGGAGCAGGCGCCCGAGCCGCCGCCCGGCAACCAGCCGGTCTCGGCCGAGGAGGCCCGCCGCCGCCTGGCCGAGCTGCTGGACGACGACGCCGAGGCGCGGCCGCAGCAGGCCGACTACGCCTCCGCCGTGACCCACGCCTTCTGGCCGCGCGCGCACCGCGACGCACCCAACATGGTGCTGGCCGAGGCCGGCACCGGGGTGGGCAAGACACTGGGCTACATCGCCCCGGCCAGCCTCTGGGCGGAGAAGAACGCCGGCGCCGTCTGGCTGTCGACCTACACCCGCAACCTGCAGCACCAGATCGACGGCGAGCTGGACCGCCTGTTCCCCGAGCGCCGGGAGAAGCAGCACAAGGTCGTGGTGCGCAAGGGGCGGGAGAACTACCTCTGCCTGTTGAACCTGGAGGAGGCGGTGAAGGCCGTCCAGGTGCGCCCGCAGGAGGCCGTGGCCATCGGCTTGATGGCGCGCTGGACCGCGCGCACCCGCGACGGCGACATGGTGGGCGGCGACTTCCCCGGCTGGCTGGTGGAACTGCTGGGCCGCGCGCGCACCCTGGGCCTGACCGACCGGCGCGGCGAGTGCATCTACGCCGCCTGCCCGCACTACCGGAAGTGCTTCATCGAGGGCTCGATCCGCCGGGCGCGACGGGCGGAAATCGTGGTCGCCAACCACGCGCTGGTGATGATCCAGGCGGCGCTGGGCGGCGGCGACGAGGGGCGTCTGCCGAGCCGCTATGTCTTCGACGAGGGCCACCACGTCTTCGACGCCGCCGACAGCGCCTTCTCCGCCCACCTCAGCGGACGCGAGACGCGCGAGCTGCGGCGCTGGCTGCTGGGCGCCGACAGCCGGCGCGGCGGCAGCGGCAGCCGCATCCGCGGCCTGGCGCGGCGCATCGAGGACTTGCTGGGCGACGACCCGGACACCGCCGAGGCGCTGCACGACAGCCTGCGCGCCGCGCGCGTGCTGCCCGGCGACGGCTGGCACCAGCGCCTGGCGGACGGGCAGCCCGCCGGGCCGTGCGAGCACTTCCTGGCGGCCGTACGCGAACAGGTGTACGCGCGCGTCAACCGCCCCGGCGATCCGTACAGCCTGGAGACCGAGCTGCGCCCCGTGAGCGAGCCCCTGCTGGCCGCCGGCGGGGAACTGGACCAGGCGCTGGCCCGCCTGATCGCGCCGGTGAAGAAGCTGTACAATGGCCTGCTGCAACGCCTGGACGACGAGGCCGGCGAACTGGACAGCGACACCCGTCGGCGCATCGAGGCCACCACGCGCAGCCTGGAGCGCCGCGCCGTCGTGCAGGTCGAGGCCTGGCGGCGGATGCTGGCGGCCCTGCGCGAGGCCGAGAGCCCGGCGGAATTCGTCGACTGGCTGATGGTGGAGCGGGCGGACGGCCGCGACGTCGACGTCGGCTACCACCGCCACTGGGTCGACCCCACGATCCCCTTCGCCAACGAGGTCGCGCGCAAGGCGCAGGGCCTGGTCGTCACCTCGGCCACGCTGACCGAGGGCAGCGGCGACCCGGAGACCGACTGGCAGGGCGCCGAGCTGCGCACCGGCGCGGTCCACCTGCCGCGCCCGGCCGTGCGCGCCGGCGTCCCCTCGCCCTTCGACTACGCCGCGCACACCAGGGTCTACATCGTCAACGACGTGCGCAAGGACGACCTGGACCAGGTGGCCGCCGCCTATCGCGAGCTGTTTCGCGCGGCGGGCGGCGGCGGACTGGGCCTGTTCACCGCCATCAGCCGCCTGCGCGGCGTCCACCGCCGCATCGGCGCGGCGCTGGAGGAGGCCGGGCTGCCGCTGTTCGCCCAGCACGTCGATGGCCTGGACGTCTCGACGCTGGTGGACATCTTCCGTGCCGAGGAGGACGCCTGCCTGCTGGGCACCGACGCGGTGCGCGACGGCGTCGACGTCCCCGGCCGCTCGCTGCGCCTCATCGTGTTCGACCGCGTGCCCTGGCCGCGCCCGGACATCCGCCACAAGGCGCGGCGCGAGCTGTTTGGCAAGCGGCGCTGGGACGATCTGCTGACCCGCCTGCGCCTGAAGCAGGCCTACGGCCGCCTGGTCCGGCGGGCGGACGATCACGGCGTCTTCGTCCTGCTCGACCCGATGATGCCGTCGCGCCTCCTGAGCGCCTTCCCCGAGGGTGTGGAGGTGCGGCGCTGCGGCCTGGCCGAGGCGGTGGCCGGCAGCCGCGACTTCCTGACGCCCGTCACCAGCGCTTCGCGCTCTTGACGCCGGGACGCGCGGCCGCGAACCTGCGCCGCGACCACACGACGCAACGGAAGGGCTGACCCCCGCATGATCGACCGCCACGAGGCCCTGGTCTACACCATGGTGCTGATGTCCGCCGCCGACCGCGACATGACCGACGACGAGCTGGGCACGATCGGGGAGGTCGTGCGGCACTGGCCGGCCTTTCGCGGCTACGACGACGGCGACCTGCCACGCGCGGCGGAGGCCTGCGCCAACCTGCTGCGCGACGAGGACGGGCTGGACCGGACGATCGCGGCGATCGCCGCGGCGCTGTCGGACCCGCTGAAGGAAACCGCCTACGCCCTGGCCTGCGACATCGCCGCGGCGGATGGCTCGGCCAGCCAGGAAGAGCTGCGGCTGCTGGAGATCCTGCGCGACGGCCTGGAGATCGGCCGCCTGGAAGCCGCCGCCATCGAGTACGCCACCCGCGTCCGCCACCGCACCGCCTGATACCGCCCGACGAATGAAATCGTACATTTAGGGTGGCCGCATGCTTGGCGTCCCGCCGACTTCGTGTCCGACAGGCTCAGCATGAGGTCCTCGTCCTGAGCTTGTCGGACACGCAGTCGACGCCCTTGGGCGTCAA
>CAZLNO010000102.1:0-13347 GCA_964561005.1 uncultured Rhodovibrionaceae bacterium
GGGGGACGCGCCGGCAGGCGCGTCAGGGCGCGTCAGCTCCCCGGCTACTCCGCCGCCGGCTTTTCCGACAGCCCGGCCTTGCCCGCCGCCACCCTGCGCTGGACCAGGCCGCGCAGCTTGGGCCCCAGGCTCTCCAGGCCGCTGGGCAGGAACAGCATCGTGGCGATCAGGATGGCGCCGTAGAACAGCGGCCGCATGGCGTCGAAGCCCAGCTCGCGGAGGATGATCTCGTTGATCACCGTGAGCGTCACCACGCCCAGGATCGGCCCGTGGAAGGTCGTCACCCCGCCGACGATCACCCAGACCAGGACGTAGACCATGTGGGTGACCTCGAACTGGTTCGGGTTCAGCGTGCCCAGGTAGGCGACCAGCAAGCCGCCGGCAAGCCCGGCGAAGAAGGAGGCGACCACGAACGCCAGGGTGCGGTAGCGCCAGGTGTTCACCCCGACCGAGGCGGCCAGGACGTCCTGCCAGTGAATGGCGTGGAAGGTGAGGCCGATGCGCGAGCGCTCCAGGCGGTAGAGGACCAGCAGCGCCAGCGAGACCACCACCAGGCAGAGGTAGTAGTAGTTGGTCGGGTCGAACATGCTGACCCGCGCGCCGAACAGCGAGATGTCGGGCATCGTGGGGATCAGGTTGATGCCCTGCGAGCCGCCGAAGGGGTCCTTGAACTTCTTCCATGACAGCCGGATCGCCTCGCCGGCGGCGAAGGAGCCGATCAGGAAGTAGAAGCCCTTCATGCGGAACAGCGGGAAGCTCAGCACGAAGGCCACGACCGCCGCCACGCAGGCGCCGAGCAGGATCGCCGCCGGCACCGGCATGCCCAGCGTCTTGGCGATGAGCGCGGTGGCGTAGGCGCCGACCCCCATGATGACCACGTGCCCCAGCGACCACTCGCCGGTCAGTGTCAGCAACCGATAGCTGGAGACCAGCAGCACGTTCATCGCCAGGAAGACCAGGACCTCCTTCTGCGAGAACGACAGCAGGTGCGGCAGGACGACGAGACCCGCGTAAAGGATGACGAGTCCCGCGACGGTTCTGATGCTCATGCTCTCCTCGATGCCGTGGTTGCCCCAAGCCCCAGGCCGGTCACGCCCGGTCGGCCTTGCCGAACAGGCCGGTCGGCTTGATCGTCAGCACGATCAGCATCAGCAGCAGGCCCACGATGTCGGCCACCACGCCGCTGCTGAAGGTCGTGACGAAGGTGTGGACGAAGGCGTAGAGGATGGACGCCACGACCGCGCCCTCCAGGCTGCCCATGCCGCCGACGATGATGACGATGAACGCGGCGACGATCACCGAGTGGCCCATGAAGGGCGAGGGCTGGACCAGCGGGGCGCTGAGCGCGCCGGCGATCCCGGCCAGCGCCGCGCCGATGACGATGGCCAGGCGCGCGGCGTGGTCCATCGACATCCCCTGCAGCGCCGCCGCCTCCGGGTCCTGGGCGCAGGCGCGCAGGGCCCAGCCCCACTTGCTGCGGCGCAGGAACAGCCACAGCGCGGCGAGCAGCACCACCGCCGCGCAGATCAGGATCAGGCGCTGGATCGGGACCGTCAGCCCCTCGATCCCGAACAGGGTCAACGCGCCGGGGAAGGGATTGTTCACGAACTCCATCCGCACGCCGAAGCCCAGCACGGCCAGGGCCTGCAGGATCAGCAGCAGGCCGATCGAGATGATCAGGCCGCCCAGCGGGTTGTCGCGCATCGGCCGGAACAGCCCGCGCTCGATCAGCAATCCGAAGATCCCCAGCAGGATGACGCCGATGGCCACGGCCAGCAGGAAGGGGAGCTGCTGGTCCATGTAGAAGTAGACGACCGCGTAGGCGCCCATCATGTACAGCTCGCCGTGGGCGAAATTGATGACCCCCATGACACCGAAGATCATCACCAGGCCGACGGCGATCAGCGCCATGAAGCTGGCGGCATAAATGGCGTTGACGGAGGTTTGCAGGATGAGGTCCAGCATCGTGGTCCCACTGGGATGAAAAGAGGCGAGGGCGACGAGGGCGGTTGTTTCGCGCCTGTCGGCGCGACGCCTCTCCTTCGACAAGCTCAGGATGAGGCGAGGGCGACAGTCCTGAACGAGGCCTCATCCTGAGCCCGTCGAAGGCTCTTCCTGAGCCCGTCGAAGGCTCATCCTGAGCCCGTCGAAGGATGTCGAAGGATGAGGCCACGCACGCAAGGGCGCGAAACAACCGCCTGGGCGTCAGGTGCGCTGGTAGTACATCTGGCCCAGCGCTTCCATGTGCTTGATCAGCAGATCGCCGTGCTTGTCCCACCAGTCGGGGATGCTGCGGAATTCCTGGATCTTCGCCTTGCCGTCCTGGATCACGACCACCGGCCAGTCGCCGACCAGGGCGTTGTTGATGCCGAAGATCTCCTCGCCCCACCAGGTCGCCGGACCAAAGGCGTGCGGCGCGGTGCCGCCCTCCTTCATGGCCGCGAGGACGTCCATCGGCTCGACGCTCCCGGCCTTTTCCGCCGCGGCCTTCCAGAGGTCCATGATGGCCGGGTACTCCCAGGCCACCGCGCTCCACTCGCCGGGCCAGCGGTCGACGAAATCCGCGTAGAACCTGTTCGGGTCCTTGAAGTTGACCTGCTCGGCCGTCAGCGCCTCGTCGTCGAAGTCCGGGAACTGGAAGATGAAGCCTTCCATGAACTCCTTCGAGGTCTTGTCGACGATCTGCGGATAGGCGTCGGCCGTGCAGGAGATGATCTGCCCCTCGAAGCCCTGCAGCATCGCCTGCTCGCTCAGCGCGTGGACGTAGGGCTGATAGCAGGTATCCAGACAGATGACGTCCGGCTTGTCCTTCAGCAGCGACGTCATGATCGGCGCGAAGTCCGTCGTCGACGGATCGAAGAACAGCGGGTCGTTGATGACGTCGATGCCCTCCGCCTCGAAGGCGGCCAGATAGGTCGCGACCGAGGGCTGGCCCAGGTAGTCGTTCTGGGCGCAGATCACCGCCTTGGAGAGGTTCGGGTGGTTGCGCGCCAGCCACTCCACGCCGGTGACGTTGTAGATCGGGTGCGTCTCGCAGGGTGCCACGAGATAGGGCGTGTCCGGCGAGAGATCGCTGGGCAGTAGCGTCGAGGACAGCATGCGCGCCCGGTTCATCACCGGCTGCACGGCGCCCCAGGTGTCGCCGCCCAGCATCATGACGAACTTGACCTCGTCCTCCATGATCAGCTTCTGGGCGCCGGTGCGGGCCTTGTCCGTCGCGTACTCGTTGTCGAACTCGACGAACTCCACCATGTAGTTGTCGTTGCCGATCTTGATGCCGCCGGCGGCGTTCACCCGCTCGGCCCATATGCGGCAGCCGTAGAGGCCCGGCAGGCCCCAGGCCGAGACCGGCCCGGTCAGCGGCGCGAGGAAGCCGATCTTCACCGTCTTCTCGGCCGCGAAGCTGGGCCGGGGAAGTCCTGTCGCGGCCAGGGCCGCGGTCGCGGCGGTGCCCTCCAGAAAGCGCCTTCTGTTGAGCGAGGGCTGAGAGAAGTGTCCAACCATTTCGCGTGTCTCCCTGTTCTGCGTGATCCTTGTTCGGCGTCGCGTTCGATCGTCTCTGCGGGGCCGACCCTGGCTGCGCGACGACTCGCCGAAGGATGTCGTTCTGTTATCATTCGACGGCGCCGGGCGCGACGATGCCGGACGCGGCGAGCGGACCGCGACAGCGTAACTTACCGCGACAGGCGGGGCGGTTCAATGCCTACATGAATTGGTATGAAATTGGCTGACTGCCGCAAGGCGCTGCTCTGGAAAACGGCCGACAACCGCTCGGGACCTGTTGCGTCCGGGTGACAATGTGCTAGCGTACGCCAGTGGTTGAAATTGGACGGAATAGGTCCCTAGACTGGTCGCAATCCGAGAGCCAGCGGTCGGGTCATTCCCGGGGGCGGGACACCGGGGCGCGAGGCCGGTCGGGCTCGCCGCGATCGGCACACGCCTCGGCGGCCAAGAAGCCCACGCTCGCGCGGCCATCGGAACACGAGGCCATCGGAACACGAACGGGGCCATCGGAACACGAACAGAGGAGGATAACATGTCGAAACGTGTCGCGATCATCGGCGCCGGTCCCTGCGGTCTGGCGCAGCTTCACTGCTTCGAGGAGGCGCGCAAGCAGGGCGCCGAGGTCCCGGAGATCGTCTGCTACGAGAAGCAGGACAACTGGGGCGGGCTGTGGAACTACACCTGGCGCGCCGGCCTGGACGAGTTCGGCGAGCCGGTGCATGGCAGCATGTACCGCTACCTCTGGTCGAACGGGCCGAAGGAGTGCCTGGAGTTCGCCGACTACAGCTTCGACGAGCACTTCGGCCAGCCGATTCCCTCCTTCCCGCCGCGCGAGGTCCTCTTCGACTACATCATCGGCCGCGCGAGGAAGAACAGCGTCGACCGCTTCATCAAGTACAACACCGCCGTGCGCTGGGTCACCTATGACGACAAGGCGGACAAGTTCTCCGTCACGATCGAGGACCTCAACACCAAGACGACCAGCACCGAGGAATTCGATTACGTCATCGTCGCCACGGGGCACTTCTCCATCCCGAACATGCCCTACTTCCCCGGCTTCGAGCAGTTCCCCGGCCGCATCCTGCACTCCCACGATTTCCGCGATGCCGAGGAGTTCAAGAACAAGAACCTGCTGATCATGGGCAGCAGCTATTCCGCCGAGGATATCGCCCTGCAGTGCAAGAAGTACGGCTCGGGCCCGATCACCATCACCTATCGAACCAATCCGATGGGCTTCAAGTGGCCCGAGGGCATCGAGGAGGTGCCGCTGCTGACCAAGGTCGAGGGGAAGACGGCGCACTTCAAGGACGGATCGACCCGCGAGATCGACGCCATGATCCTGTGCACCGGCTACCAGCACAGCTTCCCCTTCCTGGACGACGACCTGCGCCTGCGCACGCACAACCGCCTGTGGCCGGACAATCTCTACAAGGGCGTGTTCTGGCAGGACAACCCGAAGCTGATGTACCTGGGCATGCAGGACCAGTACTACACCTTCACGATGTTCGACGCCGAGGCCTGGCTGGCGCGCGACTACGTGATCGGCCGCTTCAAGCTGCCCGACGCGGCCGAGCGCCGGAAGGACATCGACGCCTGGCGCGCCCGCGAGGAGTCGCTGAGCAATCCCTTCGAGGACATCGACTTCCAGGCCGACCACATCGCCGACATGGCGAAGCTGACGGACTATCCGGACTTCGACCTCGACCTGACCCGCCGGGAATTCTACGAGTGGGAGCACCACAAGGACGAGAACATCCTCACCTATCGCGACAAGGCCTTCAAGTCGCCGGTCACCGGCACGATGGCCCCGGTGCACCACACCGACTGGTGGCAGGCCATGGACGACTCCATGGACACCTTCATGGCCAGCGGCAAGTCGGCGGCCAAGACGGCGTGACGGTGCGGGCGGACGGCGAGTCCTGGCGCGAACACCCCCACCCCAGCCCTCCCCCGCAAGCGGGGGAGGGAGAACGATGGTGCACGGTCGACGGTCCCGCCTCCCCCACGTGTGGGGGAGGTCGGCGCGCAGCGCCGGGGGGTGCCCGCGGGAGAATGGCGGGCGGCACGTCCGTCGCGGCCGCCCTCCTTCGGCAAGCTCAGCATGACGTATGGTGCGCTCCTCCGTCGCCCTCACCCTGAGCTTGTCGAAGGGTGAGCATTCCGGTCGCGCTCGTGTTCGTCCGGCTGCCAGCCTGCACGCCACACACCAACAGCACGGAGGCAGCACCATGTCCACCACCAGCCTGCTGACGACCCCGTCGCGCCCGCGCGTGCGGCGGCCGGGGGTGCCGACGCTGCCGCGCGGGGTGGAGCGCTATCCCGTCACCGGCGGCGGGGCGACGCTGTTCCCGGTCTTCGCCGGGGACAGCCTGCGCATCGTCGACGTCGAGGGTCGACAGGGGGCGGAGGTCGTCGCCTTCGCCGAGGGACGCGGCGATCTCGCCGTGTTCGAGGAGGCCGCGCCGAGCGGCGAGGCGGCGGGGTTGAAGGCGGTGCTGGCGCGCGGCGGCGAGGCCGACCGGCGGCTGCGCGACCGGCTGGCCCGGCGCGGGCTGGACGTCGCGGGCGCGCGCTCGGTGCGGTTGCTGGGCGGCGACAGCCGGCCGGGCAGCGAGGCGCGGCTGACGGCGGCGCGCGACGGCGTCTGCGTGGTGGTGGCGCCGGGCGGGCCGATGCGCGTGGACGAGCAGAGCCCGCCGACCGACCTCGCCGTCTTCGTCGAGCGCGCCGATCCCGACCGCGCCGAGAGCGAGCTGCCGGACCTGCCCGATCCCCTGGCCGACCCCTTGCAGGACCTGCGGGTCGACCGGGCCACGGCCCGCGCCTACGAGGTCAAGGCCGGGCAGTGGATCCAGATCATCGACGTCGCCGGGCGGCAGTGCTCCGACTTCCAGGCGTTCCGCGCCGACATGCTGGACAAGGGCGTCGAGCGCTGCGTCGACGTGACCACGACCCGGACGCTGATGGGGCAGGGCTATCCGCAGCCCGGCCTGCACGCCAAGTACTACGATGTCGACTTCCAGCCGCTGGTGCAGATCGTGCAGGACAACTGCCAGCGCCACGACGCCTTCGCGCTGGCCTGCAACTCCAAGTACTACGAGGAGATGGGCTACTTCGGCCACGTCAACTGCACGGACAACTTCAACGCCGAGCTGGACCCCTACGGCGTCGCCCCGCGCCGCGGCTGGATGGCGATGAACTTCTTCTACAACACCGGGGTGGACGACTCGAACCTTCTCAATCTGGACGAGCCCTGGTCGCGCCCGGGCGACCATGTGCTGCTGCGCGCCCTGCGCGACCTGGTCTGCGTCTCCTCCGCCTGCCCCGACGACATCGACCCGGCCAACGGCTGGAACCCCACGGACATCCACGTGCGCGTCTATGACGAGAGCCTGGAGGCGAAGCGCTCCATCGGCTTCCGCAAGCGCCCCGACTCGGAGGTCGAGATGACGAAGGAAACGGGCTTCCACCCCCGGACCTCGGCGCTGACCCGCAACTACGCCAACTATCAGGGCTACTGGATCGCCAACAACTATCCGAATTACGGCGCCGTCGCGGAGTACTGGGCCTGCCGCGAGAAGGCGGTCATCATGGACCTCTCCGCCCTGCGCAAGTTCGAGGTGCTGGGCCCGGACGCGGAGACGCTGCTGCAGCTTTGCCTGACCCGCAACGTGCGCAAGCTGGCGGCCGGGCAGGTCAGCTACACCGCGATGTGCTACGACACCGGCACGATGATCGACGACGGCACGGTGTTCCGCCTGGGCCAGGACAACTTCCGCTGGATCGGCGGCAGCGACTACGGCGGCGAGTGGCTGCGCGAGCAGGCGCGCCGGCGCGGCCTGGACGTCTGGGTGAAATCGGCCACCGACCAGCTCCACAACGTCTCGGTGCAGGGGCCGAAGAGCCGCGACATCCTGCGCCGCGTCGTCTGGACCCGCCCCGACCAGCCGAACATGGACGAGCTGGGCTGGTTCCGCTTTGCCATCGCCCGGCTGCACCACGAGGACGGCATCCCGATCATCGTCTCGCGCACCGGCTACACCGGCGAGCTGGGCTATGAGGTGTTCTGCCACCCCAAGGACGCGCCGGCGGTCTGGGACGAGATCTGGAAGGCCGGCGAGGGCGACGGCCTGACGCCGATGGGCCTGGAGGCGCTGGACATGCTGCGCATCGAGGCGGGGCTGATCTTCGCCGGCAACGAGTTCGACGACCAGACCGACCCCTTCGAGGCCGGCATCGGCTTCGCCGTGCCACTGAAGTCGAAGAACGAGGATTTCATCGGCCGCGACGCCCTGCTCAAGCGCAAGGAGAACCCGCAGCGCAAGCTGGTGGGCCTGGAGCTGGTCGGCGACGAGGTGGCCGCGCACGGCGACTGCGTCCACGTCGGCCGCCACCAGGTGGGCGTGGTCACCAGCGGCCTGCGCTCTCCCGTGCTGCAGAAGAACATCGCCCTCTGCCGCATGCAGGTGGAATACGCCGAGCCCGGCACCGAGGTGGAGGTCGGCAAGCTGGACGGCCACCAGAAGCGCCTGCCGGCCACCGTGGTCCCCTTCCCCCACTACGACCCGAAGAAGGAGCGGGTGCGGATGTAGTCCGCCCGGCCGGCGGGTGGACGCGGTTGACGCCGGCGGCCGGATGCCGGAAACAGGCCGGCGTCATGGCCAGCGAGACCGACGACGCCCCCGGCATCAAGCCCGTCACCTCCCCCGCCAACCCGGCGGTCAAGGCGGTGCGCGCCCTGCACCAGAAGAAGCACCGGGCGGAGACCGGGCTGTTCCTGGCCGAGGGGCTGCGCATCCTCTCCGAGGCCGTGGACCAGGGCCATGCCATCCACACCCTGGTCATCCTGCCGGAGATGCGCCGTCACGCGATCGGCGCGCGCCTGGTCGAGGCCTGCCTGGACGGCGGCGGGCGGGTGCTGGAGGTGAGCGCGGCGGTGCTGGCCAAGGTCGCCCGCAAGGACAACCCGCAGGGCGCGGTCGGCGTGTTCCGCCAGACCTGGGAACCGCTGGCGCGGATCGACGCGACCGGCGACTTCTGCTGGGTGGTGCTGGAGGCGCCGCGCGATCCCGGCAATGTCGGCACGGTGCTGCGCACCTGCGATGCCGTGGGCGCGCAGGGGGCGATCCTGCTCGACAACGCCTGCGACCCCTTCTCGATCGAGGGCGTGCGGGCTTCCATGGGCTCGATCTTCGGGCCGCGTCTGGTCCGTGCCGGCTTCGACGACTTCCTGGCCTGGCGGCGGCGGCAGGGCGGTCTGCTGGTCGGCGCCTCGCTGAAGGGCGCGACGGACTATCAGGACCTGCGCTATCCCCGGCCGACGCTGTTGTTCATGGGCAACGAGCAGTCCGGTTTGCCCGAGCCTTACGAGGCCGCTTGCGACGCCCTGGTGCGCATTCCCATGCGCGGCCGGGCCGACTCCCTGAACGTCGCCATCGCGGCCTCGATCCTGCTGTACGAGGTCTACAACCAGGACCGGCGGCGGCCATGACGACGGCCCGCCACGACTCCCGCGTGCCGATGCTCGTGACCGCCGAGGGCTGGCGCGACTACGCGCTGCTGGACAGCGGCAATGGGAGAAAGCTGGAGCGCTATGGCCCGCACACCGTGATCCGGCCGGAGCCGCAGGCCATCTGGTCCCCGGCGCGCGACGCGGCGGTTTGGGACGCCGCCGACGCGACCTTCGAGGGCACCGACGACACCAGTTCGCGCTGGTCCTTCGCCGGCAGGCCGCCGGCGGCCTGGCCGATGCGCTATGACGCCGGGGGCGCGGCCGACGCCGTGACCTTCGAGGCCCGCTTCACCGCCTTCCGCCACCTGGGCGTCTTTCCGGAGCAGGCGGCGCAGTGGGACTGGATGGCGCCGCGCATCGCCGCCGCGGTTGCCGAGGGCCGCGCGGTGAAGGTGCTGAACCTCTTTGCCTACACCGGCGTGGCTTCGCTGATCGCCGCGCGGGCGGGGGCAAGGGTGACCCACCTCGACGCCTCCAGGAAGGCCATCACCTGGGCGAACCGGAACCAGCACCTCTCGGGCCTGGACGACGCGCCGATCCGCTGGATCTGCGACGACGCGCTGAAGTTCCTGCGCCGCGAGGTCCGCCGCGGCAACCGCTACGACGGCGTCGTCCTGGACCCGCCGAAGTACGGCCGCGGCAGCAAGGGCGAGGTCTGGCAGCTTTTCGAGAACCTGCCGGAGCTGCTGGCGCTCACCCGCGCGGTGCTGAGCGACGAGCCGCTGTTCGTGGTCGCCACGGTCTACGCCATCCGCATGTCGGCGATCTCGCTGCACCACGGCCTTTCCGAGGCCCTGGCCGAGCTGCCCGGCAGCCTGGAAAGCGGCGAGATGGGCGTGCGCGACACCGCCGGCCGCGCGCTCTCGGCGGCGATTTTCAGCCGGTGGGCCCGGGCTTGACGGCCGAGTCGGCGCTGGGCAGTCTCGCTCATGAATTTGGAGCTTGAGAGCCGGAATGTCGGTCGATACCAGCCTTGTCGGCGTTGGTCTCTATGATGTGGCGGAAGCGGCGAGGCTCACCGGGGTTTCGCGCCAGCGTATCCGCCGGTGGCTTTGCGGCTATCGCTATACCTATCAGGACGAGAAACGCTGGTCGACGCCGCTGTGGCGACCGCAGCTTCCGGCGTTCGACGGGAAGCTGGCGCTCGGCTTTCGCGACCTGACCGAAATTCGCGTGGTGGACGCGCTCGTCACGGCGGGGCTCAGCCCGCGGACGGTGCGCAGGGCCATTTGTCATGCCCGAGAATATATCGACGACGAACGGCCCCTATCCACGGCAAAGTTCCGCACGGATGGCCGAACCATCTTCCTTGAAATCGCCGACGAGACCAAAGAGCCTGCCTTGTTCGACCTGCTGAAGCGGCAGTACGGTCTCCATCGCGTCCTGGCGCCAAGCTTCAAGGATCTGGAGTTCGACGAGAACGTGGCCGTGCGCTGGTGGCCCCTGTCGCGGCAGCGTCAGGTGGTCATCGATCCGGCCCGAAGTTTCGGTCAGCCGATCGTGGCCGGGGGTGGCGTTCCCACCGCCGCCCTGGCCGACGCGGTCGACACCGAAGGTTCCGTGGCGGCAGCCGCGCGCCTGTTCGAGGTCTCGCCGGACGCCGTTCGCGATGCACTCAGGTTCGAGCAGCGGCTGGCCGCGTGAAGCTCCTGGTGGATCACAATATCTCTCCCTATCTCGCCCGCGCCGTGCATGTGGTCGTGGCGCCAGACGGACACGAAGTTCACGCCGTCGCCGACAAGTTCGGCCCGGCCGCGCCGGACATTGACTGGATATCGGCCCTGGGGCGAGAAGGCGACTGGGCCTTCCTTTCCGGCGACCATCGTATCCGCAAGAATCCAGCGGAGCGCGAGGCTTTGCGGCGCGCGAGGCTCACCGGTTTTTTCCTCGCCCCGAATTGGCAAAAGATGAAGACGGCGGAGAAAACCGGCCGCCTTCTGCTCAAGTGGCAGACGCTTGTCGATCAGGAAAAGCTCGTGACAGGCGGCGCGCTCTTCGAGGTCCGCGTGAGGGGTAAACTGTGCTCACTGCCGCTGTAGAACCGCATCGGTGCTCCCCCTCAACTCTCCACCCCCGCCGCCACGGTTCGGTCGGGATAGATGAAGCCGTGCACGGGATAGACGCTGCCGCCCAGGTGGCCGCCGGGGGTGTACCAGACGCGCACCCGCGACCAGTCGTTGTCCGGCGAGACGTCGACCATCGGCGTGTTGCGGTGGATGCGGCCGCGGTTCAGCCAGTTGGCGTGGTCGACGACGATGGTGCGCGGCCCGCGGACCTCCCGCACAACCGCCAGGTGGCCGCGCTTGTCGTGGTTGACCTGCAGCGCCACGACCGCGCCCACGCGCGGCGTGTCCCCCCGCGGATAGCGGTCGTCGGCCTGGCCCCACCAGGTCCAGGCGTCGCCATGGATCTCGATGCCGGAGTGGGCGCGGGCGAAGGGCACGCACTGCAGCGGCTGGCTTGGCACGTGGATGGCCGGCTGCACGGACCCGCCGTGCGCCCCTTGGCTTGGATCGACGGGCGCGACGGCCGCCGTGCGCGGCGGCGGGCCGGAGGGGCTGCCGCAGGCGGCGAGAGCGCTCAGCAAAAGCATGGGAACGAGCAAGCGGGGCACGGTGGCGGATCTCCCGACTGTTCAACCCGCACCAGATTAACCGCGTCGCTTGCGGCGGAAAAGATGAAAAACGCCTATTCCGCGTCGGCGTCGGCTTCGGCTGCCGCGTCGCCCATGCCCAGGCGGCGACGCTGCGCGGGGGAGAGCCCCGCCACCAGTTCGCGGCGCTCGCGCCGGGCGATCGCCTGGCCGTTGGCCGCGGCGCGATCGTACCAGGCCAGTGCCTTGGCCGGGTCCCGCGGCACGCCGATGCCGTCGCGGTACAGGCGGGCGAGCTGGAGCTGCGCGCCGGGATGTCCGTTCTCGGCGGCGGCGCGATACCAGCGCGCCGCCTTGGCCGAATCGGCCGGCACGTCGCGGCCGTGGCGGTGGATCTCGGCGAGGATGAGCTGCGCCCGCGCGAAGCCGGCGCGCGCCGCGCGGCGATACCACCGGCGCGCCGCGGCCTTGTCCTGGTCCACGCCCAGCCCGCGCTCGTAGAGCGAGCCCAGCCCGACCGCCGCCTCCGGGTGGCCCTGCTCGGCGGCCTTGCGGAACCACGCGGCCGCCGCGCCGGCATCCGGCGGGACGCCCAGCCCGGCGGCGTACATGCCGGCGAGGGCGGTCTGTGCCCTGGCATCCCCCGCCTCGGCCAGGCCGGTCCAGATTCGCACCGCCTTGGCGTAGTGCCCCGTGTCGGCGGCCTGCTGCCCGGCGGCGAAGTCCGGCGCGTCCGCCTGGGCCGGCGGCGACGCGAGCGCGAGGCACAGTACGAGCAGGGGGATCGGACGCATCATGGCCGGCACGGTGCCCAAGATGGCCGTGGCTGACAAGAGGGCGGCGCGCGGCCTTCGCCGCGCCGGCGTCAGTCGCGGCGGCGGCTCGGCGGGAAGGCGACATGCACCGTCGTGCCCTGGCCCACCTCGCTCGCGATCCGGAAGCTGCCGCCGTGCAGCGTCGTCAGCGCCTTGCAGATGGGCAGGCCGAGACCGGTCCCCTCGACGTTGCGCGTGGTCATGACGTCGCGCGACTGGCCGTAGGGGGAGAGCACCAGCTCGATGTCCTTCGGCGGGATGCCCGGACCGTCGTCGGCGACGACGATGCGCGGCCCGCCGGAATCCTCGAGGTCGACGCGCACGGTCACCTGGCCGCCGGACGGCGTGAACTTCAGGGCATTGGACAGCAGGTTCATGAGGATCTGGCGCACGGCGCGCTCGTCCGCATAGAGCCGCACGGGCGCCGGTGCCTCGATCGTCAGCCGCTGTTCCTTGCGAGTGGCTTGGGGCGTCAGCGACTCCACGCTGGCGCGGGCGATCTCGTCCAGCGCGAGCACCCGTTCCTCCAGCTCGAACCGGCCCGATTCGATCTTCGAGAGGTCGAGGATGTCGTCGATCAGCGAAAGAAGGATCTGGCCGCTGTCCGCGATGTGCTGGACGTATTCCGCGTATCTCCGCGAACCCAGGGGGCCGTGGACCCGCTGCGCCATCATTTCGGAGAAGCCGAGCACCGCGTTCAGGGGCGTGCGCAGCTCGTGGCTGACGTTCGCGACGAAGCGGGTCTTGGCCATGTTGGCGGCATCGGCCTGCTCCTTCGCCCGGCGCAGCGCCGCCTCGCGCGCCAGCATGCGGCTGACGTCGGCGATCGCGACGAGGCAGCACCAGCGCCCGTCCGGCCCCGGCACGCCGCTGTTTCTCACCATATTATCTGCGGATACCAGGATTATTTGCGGATAGGATAC